>JBCBSK010000036.1:0-26289 GCA_039819185.1 Pseudomonadota bacterium
CATATGCATCCAACCAATCAAGCATTTCGGCGATTGAAAAACGCATTGAGTCATTCGAGACTCACGCGGCAAGCATGTTGGAAAACAGCGTTGAGATGACGCGCCAAACTCGCGAGACAGCCTTCGCGTTTGTTCAGAGTTATCGAGGTTCAATAGAGCTAGAGGTCGAAAAACTGGAAGGACTCAGGGATGAAATCGAAGAAAAAAATATAGCAATGTCCGAGCGTATCGATGATTTTGAAGCGGAAACACTAATTCGACTTGGATTGCAGGCCGAACCAGCACTTCTGTCAATTTCTACTGTAAGTAGCGAATTTGGGCTACGAAGTGAGTGGAACGACGACAACGGGCCAGGATGCTCGGCAAAGGTGAATTTTCGCATCTCAAATGAAACTAACACAACCGCTCGGTTGTTCATCAGTATTTTCTCAACAGAACTTCCCTTCGCGGCAGGATCCCTTGATTCTCAGTCTGGCGAGTGGGATGATTCAAGCTTTTATAGTATTTCCGAATCATCGACTTGGCAAATTGTTCCTGGAAACTACACCGCACCATGGGCTGGCGCGTTTGGAATATCTTCTGAATACGCTTCAGATGCGTACGAGGCATACTTGGCAGGCCGACGCGTCGGTGGCGAATTCACGTTGTTTTATAGTACGGGACGAGATACCAGCGCAGCAGTCTCAGAAACACTAAGACTTCCAATAAGCGACGAGCTCGGAGACTGCCTGCGTCGTATCGCGGAGGTGCAGACGAATGAGTGAGACTCGGTAAATGGGCAAAGTCACCGGATTCCTCGAAATCGATCGTCAGGAGGCCAAGTATCAACCGGCTTCCGACCGAATTCGCCATTTCCGCGAATTCACATTGCCGATGGACGACGCCGATGTCCGCAAGCAGGCAGCGCGCTGCATGGATTGCGGCATCCCCTATTGTCATACCGGCTGCCCAGTGAACAACCAGATCCCCGACTGGAACGATCTGGTCTATGAGGACGACTGGGAGGCCGCCGCCCGCGACTTGCATTCGACGAACAATTTCCCCGAATTCACCGGCCGTATTTGCCCGGCACCCTGTGAGGAAGCGTGCACGCTGAACCTTGAAGACGTTCCCGTCACCATCAAGTCGATCGAACAGGCGATCGCCGACAAGGCGTTCGAACATGGTTGGGTCCGGCCCGAACCGCCGGAGCAGCTAACCGGTAAAAAGATTGCAGTCATTGGCTCCGGCCCCGCAGGCATGGCGGCGGCTCAGCAACTCGCCCGCGTCGGTCATGATGTGCACGTCTATGAGCGCGAGCCCTATGCCGGCGGGCTTCTACGCTACGGCATCCCCGACTTTAAGATGGAGAAGCATCACGTCGAGCGCCGCGTCGCGCAGATGGAGGCCGAGGGTGTGACGTTCCACTACGGCGCCAATATCGGCGTCAACCTTCCCGCTCGCGACCTGATTGACCGGCATGATGCTGTGCTGCTCGCCTGCGGCGCCGAACACCCGCGCGATCCGGAGCTTCCCGGTATGGATCTCGACGGCGTGCACTATGCGATGCCATTCCTGGTCGCGCAGAACCGCCGTGTGAATGGCGAAGTCTTCGACGATTCAGATCCGATCCTTGCTGGCGGCAAGCATGTCGTCGTGATCGGCGGCGGCGACACCGCGTCGGACTGTATTGGCACGTCGTTCCGGCAAGGCGCGGTCGCCGTCAGCCAGCTAGACATTCGGCCCATTCCGCCGGTGACTGAGGATAAGCTTGCGATCTGGCCTTACTGGCCAACCAAGTTCCGCACGTCGTCGAGCCAGGCCGAGGGCGCCGAGCGTGAGTTCTCAGCGGCAACCGTCGGTCTCGTCGGCAAGAACGGCCATGTCCGGAAGGTTCACTGCGTTCGTGTCGACGAGAAGCGCCAGCCGATCGAGGGCACGGATTTCTTCATCAAGGCCGATCTGGTGCTGATCGCCATCGGCTTCGCCCGCCCTGTGCATGAGGGGCTGGTTGCCGAATTGAATCCCGAGCTTGACGCACGCGGCAATGTCAAAGCCGACGAGATGAGCTATCTGACGAGTCATCCCAAGGTCTGGGTCGCGGGCGATATGCGCAAAGGTCAGTCGCTCGTCGTCTGGGCGATCCGCGAGGGCCGCCAGGCAGCCCATGCGATCGACAGGACCCTTATGGGCACGACCACGCTGCCGCGGTAACCAGCCTATTCCGCCGCTGCCGCCCGACCTTCCGTGAGACGCAGGCAATGGCGCGCGATCATCAGTTCCTCATTGGTCTTGAGGACGAGGGCCTTAACCCGCGATGTCGGCGTCGAAATCACCTCCGCGCTTGCCGCATTGGCAGATTTGTCCATTTCGATGCCAAGCCACTCAGTGCCGGTTAGGACTTCGCTGCGGATGTGAGCTGAGTTCTCACCGATACCGCCTGTGAAGATGATCCCGTCAAGCCCCTGTAACACCGATGCCATGGCGCCGAGTTCGCGGCGGATGCGGAAAACGAAATAGGCAATCGCCTCGGCAGCGCGCGGATCATCGGAGGCTTCGAGTTCGCGCATGTCATGACCAATGCCGGACAGCCCCTTGAGACCGGACTCCTTGTAAAGGAGGTTGGAGATCTCATCGGCGCTCATACCGCGCTCGCCCATCAGATAGAGCAGGACACCAGGATCGATCTGGCCACAGCGCGTGCCCATGGGTAAGCCATCAAGCGCCGAAAAGCCCATGGTCGAGCCGACAGAGATCCCGTCCTTGATCGCGCACATCGACGCCCCATTGCCGAGATGGGCAACAACCACACGACCAGCAGCAAGCTCAGACCAAGAGCCTTTCAGCCGGTCGGAGATGTATTCGTAGGACAGGCCGTGAAAGCCGTAGCGACGTACGCCTTCCTCGTAGAAGGAACGCGGCAGCGCGAAGGTGTCGTTGACCCATGGATGGTTGCGGTGGAAGGCCGTGTCGAAACACGCGACCTGGGCCGCGTCCGGAAAGGCTTCGATCGCGGCATCAATGCCTGAGAGATTGTGCGGCTGATGCAAAGGCGCGAGGGGCTTGAAGGCATTGAGCGCGTCGCGAACGGTCGGGTCGATCACCACCGGCGCCGAATAGCTAACTCCGCCATGCACCACACGATGGCCGACGGTCAGACCGACAAGGCCCGGGAAATGCGTCTCAAGCCAGCCAAGCAGAAACGCCATGGCGCCGGGCTGGGCGGAGACCTGAACGGGATCGAGATCAAGCTTGTCCGAAATCGCGCCGTCTGGAGAACTTGCTTTGAAGCGCGGAACGGCGCCAATCCCGTCGATCTGGCCGCGGCATAGATCCGCCAGCCCATCGGCATCGTCGGAGGGGGTGAAGATCGCGAATTTCAGGCTCGACGAGCCGGCATTGAGGACGAGAACGGTCCGGCTGTGGGATGCGGTCATGGCGGGCGTCCAGATTTACTGGGCAGCTTCGGCCAGCGGCGCCTGGCCGACGGCCGAGACGCCCGATTGCCGCCACGCCTTATAAAGAAGCGCCAGTGCGCAGGACGCAAGCCGGGACTTTTCGTCATCGGCACGGCTCGTCAGCATGACGGGGACTTTTGCGCCGATGACGAGACCAGCGGCTTCGGCATGGGCGACGAACGTTAGTTCCTTCGCCAGCATGTTACCGGCTTCCATATTCGGGACAATCAGCACTTCGGCGTGGCCCGCAACCAGCGAGGTGATCCCTTTGGTGCGGGCAGCCTCGACGTCGACGGCATTGTCCATTGCCAGCGGGCCGTCGACGATGCCGCCGCGGATCTGGCCGCGTTCAGCCATTTTTGACAACACCGCTGCGTCAAGCGTCGACGGAATCGCCGGATTGACCGTCTCGACGGCGGACAGAATGCCGACCTTGGGCTCGGCGATGCCGAGCGCCTGACCGAGATCGATCGCGTTCTGGACGATCGACACCTTGGTTTCGAGGTCGGGCATGATGTTGATCGCGGCATCCGAGATCAGAATCGGATGCGGCCGACCCGGCACGTCCATCACAAAGACATGGCTCAACCGCCGCGCGGTCCGGAGACCGCCATTGCGCTTGACGACTTCTTTCAGAAGTTCGTCGGAATGGATATGGCCCTTCATAATGGCCTCGGCCTTGCCCTCATGCACCATTGCGACGCCGCGCGCAGCCGACTCCGGCTCATCCTCGATGGCGATCAGTTCAAACCGGTCGAGGTCGACCTCGCACTCCTTGGCCGCCTCTGCGATCCGGCCAGGCGAGCCGATCAGGATCGGCTCAATCAGTCCCATCTCGGCAGCAAGCGCTGCACCGGCAAGCGAGTTCTTGTCGTCAGGACAAATGACGGCGGTCTTCAACGGGTCCAGATCGGCACAGGCCTCCATTAGCCGGTCAAAATGAACATGCCGCTGGACCATGAGTTCAGGCAATTCGTGGTCTTCGAAGTGGAGCTTTTCGACCGGCGCCAGAACCTCCGCCTCGCCGTCGGCGACGAGCGTGCCATCGCCGCGTTCGACACGGGTGTCGAGAACGACCCGGCGACCATCGAGCTTTTCGCGAACGGTGACGCTGGTGATGAGTTCATCGCCGACATGGACGCGCTCGAGAAACCTGAAGCTCTGCTGTTTGTAGAGCGTGCCGGGCCCAGGCAGAAGATTGCCGAGCACCGATGACACCAATGCCCCGACCCACATCGACGGAGCGACGGGGTCATCCTTCTTGCCGTCGTGATTGCGATCAATGTCGGGGATGTGCATCGGGTTCAGATTGCCCGACACATGGGCAAAGACATAAAGATCATTGGCTGAACAGATGCGGCTGGCCGAGGCGGTCTGGCCGATCTCGATCTCGTCATAGGTCGTGTTCGATCGCATGACAGTCTCCATCTGATGCCCGTGTCTCTCCAGGGTCGGGCCCCGAGGGGTTAAATGGAACGGCCGCCGCAAAGTCCAGGCAATGCCGATCGTCTGACCAGTCTTACTCGGCGGCCTCGGCCGTTCCCTCCGCCAGGGGATCCTGCGTTACAGCCCGCGCCTCGAGCTTGGGCAGGCCGAGAACCTCGCGGAAGAGTTGGAGGGTGTGAATCGTATTTGGCTCCATCTCCTCGAGCGGGCCAGCGATAAACTCAACGACATCAACCGCGCGCTTGCGCTCGTCTGGATCATCAAGCAGTTCGGTCAAGGCATTGACCGCCGCATCGCGCTCGAAAGTGACGATCAGCGTCTGCTCGTGAATAAGACGCGCCCGTAGTTCTGGGCCAAGCGACTTGAACGGCTCGTCTTGAGACAAAACCTTGGCCGAGCGTTCGAGCCGCGACCGGCGCACCGCGCCACGCGCATCGGCCAGCGTGATCAGCATGCGGATCACGGCCTCTTCGAAGCCGCCACGATCGATGTTCATCAGCGCCGCCTCGACCTCGGGCAGGAAGCGCAATTCAGTCACATCCTTGCGGGTGCGCTGGAAGGCGTGGCTCTGACCGAGCCAGTGCATGAAGGGCGAGCTGTAGATGCCGAAGAACATAAGTTCATAGGCCGCATCCCGCATGTCACGGAAGAGATCAAAGCTCTGCTCGATCATATCCGCGTAGAGCCGCTCCATGCGCAGATAGGGGTTTGAGTCGTCGACAGGCTTGCGGTTCTGGGCCACCGTCTCCGCCCATCCAGGCAACATCGCAGCCACAGGATTCTGGCTCGACCACATCGTGCGTTGCGTGCGCATCGGATGCAGTTTGCGCATCATTTCCGCCCCAACCGGCGTGGCCGAAGCCTGCACAAACGGCCGAACGGTGAGGTCATAGACATCTGTGCCGAGCTCGGACAGGCGCGCAACCGCGGCAAAGGCTTCTTCTTCCTCACGGCCGTCATCAAGTGTGCTGATGTCAGACAGGCTGCGCTCTTCGAAGCTGACGACGAACTGGGCGTCAACGCCTTCGCCGATCTGTTGCTCGATGACCATTTCATAGAGCCCAGGCCTTAGCGCCTCGATGGTTTTCAACGTCGAGGCCATCTCCGTGTGTTCGCGCTTGGCGACCGAGGACGAGACGAAGATACCGAGGTGGCCGACCGTGTTGTGCACCATGTAGATGATGCGCTGGCCACGAATGCGGATCTCGTTCTCATCGGCGTAAGTGTCGACGATCCAGTTCAGCGCTTGCTGCGGCGGGGTGATGTTGTCGCCGTGACTTGCGAAGACGATGATCGGCGACCGGATCTGCTTGAGGTCGAGATGGCGGCCGCGCTCAAGACGGGCTTCGCCCCGCGCCAGCCGGTTGCCGACGAACAACTGTTCGACGATCCAGTGGATCTCGGCTTCATTCATCATATAAAAGCCGCCCCACCAGCGCTCGAATTCGAGAAACTTGTCGCGACCCGTATCGATGCCGGCATAGGCGTCGAAATATTTGCGAAACAGCGTACGCCCCGGATTGAGCATCTCGAAGTTCATCACGAGATTGGCGCCGTCAAAGACACCATTGCCGAGATCGCTCAGGACGATTGCCGGCAGCGCACCGCCAAGCAAGCCGCCATTGTAGCGCATCGGATTCTCGCCGACCTCGCCTGACCAATAGGCCAGCGGCGCACCATTGATGACGATCGGTCCGGTGATGTCTGGATTGGTTGCCGCGACCAGCATCGTTGCCCAACCGCCCTGACAGTTGCCAACGACGATCGGCCGCGGAGAGTCGGGATGGCGCTTGTGGATTTCCTTCAGGAAGGCTGCTTCGGCATGGGTCACGTCGGCCAGAGTCTGACCGTTTTCCGGCAACGGACGGAAGGCGACGAAGTAAACAGGATGGCCATCAGCGAGCGCAACGCCGACCTGGCTGTCAGGCTTAAAGCCGCCAATACCGGCACCATGGCCAGCGCGCGGATCGACCACGACATACGGTCGCTTCCAGTCATGCGTCGTCACGCCCTCGGGCGGCGTGATGCTCAACAGCATGTAGTTGACCGGCCGCTTCAGGTCCCTGCCGTCAACGACAACCTCATAGTCATAGACCAAGACCGGCGGCAAACCATCTGCTTCATGCTGGATCGCGATATCGCCGCGTTCGCGCATCATGTCGGTAGTTAAAATCGCGCGCTGGGCGGCGTCGGTCAGATACTCCGTGAGCGCGCTGCGGCCGCGATCGTTCTGATGCGACAGCAGGCCAGCAATCTGACTCATCTCCTCGAACGTCGCGCGTGTCCGCTCGCCATGGACATTGGCCATGCTCTGCAGCCTGCGGCTCATGACCCGCAACAGCGTTTCCGTCTGCTGCGAGGCAACAGCGGAACTCGACGTCATGGAGCGGAAGCGCTCATGCAGCCCAAGATTGGGTGCCGTACCATTGGCGTTGAACAAATCACTGCCGGGAAAGGACGCGGGAATCGCAAAAGGAGGTGTCTCAGACATGCATCATCCGCCTTATCCAACGATGTGATAGCCACCGTCGATGTGATGTACACCGCCGGTGACGTTCGATGCCGACCGGCTGGCCAGGAAGCCCGCATAGGCGCCGACATCCTCGATCGTTGCCAGCTTGTGGGTGGGCGCGCGCTCCGCTGCAGCATTCAGCAGCGCGTCGAAATGGTCGATGCCACTTGCCGCCCGCGTTGCCAGAGGTCCCGGCGACAGGGCATGCACCGAAATGCCCTTCGGGCCGAGATCGGCCGCGAGGTAGCGCACGCTCGCTTCGAGCGCCGCCTTCACAGGCCCCATGATGTTGTAATGCTCGACGACCTTCTCTGAGCCGTAGAAGGATACGGTCAAGCAGGTGCCGCCCTCTTCCATCAGCGGCTCGGCAAGCTTCACCATGCGGATGAAGGAGTGACAGGAAACATCCATGGCCTTGAGAAAGCCGTCACGCGAGGCGTCGACGACGCGAGCGTGGAGATCCTCCTTGGGACAGAAGGCGATCGAGTGCAGAAGCACGTCGAGCCGGCCCCATCGTGCCCGGATCTCCTCGAAGACGGTTTCGAGTTGGCCATCCTGCGTGACATCCAGCGGCATGATGATCTCAGCGCCAAGGTCCTCGGCGAGCGGCCGGACATGCGGCTCAGCCCGGTCGTTGAGATAGGTCACGGCCAGTTTCGCACCCATCTGCTGGAACGCTTCGGCACAGCCGAAGGCTATTGAGTCGCGGTTGGCGACCCCAACGACCAATGCGGTTTTGCCCTGAAGCGAGAACATGGCGGCCCCCTGGTTTTAGATCATCCGCACACGTCGGGTAGATATTCGGTGTATTGCACTGCAACATGACAACGGCATGACGACAAGCTGTCGAAATGCCGCACTAAGCATTTGATCTTACAGAGATAATCCGGACACGTCTGACGCCGTTCCGGGCGTCCGACCAGCGGGATTGCAGGAAAGCTGTTATGTCGCAGCGGGTTGGGCGGTCAGCACGAAACGCTGACGAGTGCCGTTACCGAACCTCGGCACGCGGCCCGTCGGGCACGCTATCGGTATCTCCACGCGGCCAGGAGAAATCATTGGCACGACCATTGCGCTCAATTGTGAGATCACCCTCGACGAACAGGTTGTGATGAGCCGTGTCTGTAGCATCGGTGTCCGATGCCTCAGCCGGCGCATCAACAAGATCGATGCCAACCGCGACGGTCTCACTGGTCAACGCTGTGATTCGGCCAATCCCGGTTTCGCGCTCCTCGGCGATGACTTCCTCGACATTGATCACTTCAGGCGCGTTGGCGATCGGAGTATCGAGCGCATCCGGCCGCAAGATGCGCCGCAATGGCCGCTCGACGAAGAAACCGAGCTTGCGTGCGCCTGCACGCGTGAAGCCGATGCCATTGTCATTGCGCAGAACACGCTCCTGACCTTCGACATCCGGGCCCGATGCCGCGTAGTTGCCGTCCTCGTCGGAAAAGGACGGCCAGATATCGACGAAGGTGCCACCTCCGGACTGACTTCTGATGCGGAACACCGAATTCATAGCAAGATAGTCATCGGCCGCGGCTGCATCGGCGACTGGCGGAAGGCCCACCCAAATGACCGGGATCTGGCGTGGCGCCAGCGCGAGCAGCAGCATATCAATCCGCTCGCCATAGAGTCCGCGCCAACGCTCGGACAGCGGCGCGTGCTCATCGCCACCGCCGGCGATCGGCTTACGATCTGACAAACCCACTGCGATCACGGCAGCGTCGATCCGTTCGCCACTGTCGAGATAGGCACGAACCTCCTCGATCCAATCGACCGGATCATCGCCGATCAGACCGGAGCGGCGATGGGTCACGCGGTCAATGCGAACATTGTTGGTATTGGCGAAGGCATCATCGAGCCCATCGGCAATCGCGCCGGCATAAGCATCGCCGAACACGACAACGACCTCGGCGTTGAGAACCTTTTCCTCGACAAAGACCGGCGCCGGCTGTGTGGGAACATTCGGCTGGATAACAACCCCAGCTGGTCGCTGGATACGTGGCTGCTGGCGCGTAGGACGTTCAGGTGCTCGGCGCACGCCGAAGATCGACTGGAAGAAGCCATCGACCACGCCCTGATTGGGCCGACGCTGTGGTGCCGACCGTTGCTCAGGCATATCCGCGATAATCGGATTTTCATCGCGCGCGGCGGCCGGGGCACCCGGATCAATGCAAAAGGCCGTCACGATCGCCAAGAGCGTGACCACCCCCCACTGCCGGATGCTGTGACCTGCCGATACCCGCACGCGTTTAACCGCCTCCGCCTCGGGTGCCGTCGACCACAACGTCCCGTGCTTTCCTCGCGACATTGACTATTCTGCCAAAGGGGCGAAAGCGTGTCACGCATGACGCGCACGATACGGCGCGTCACCTTCGAAGATGGTTAGCTGCCGCGACGCAGGCTTTCAAGCAGAGACAAGGTCGCAAAGCCGTCCGCCGCAACCCCGATCGAGGACTGGTATTGCCGAATTGCGCCTCGCGTTCCGGGGCCGATCTTGCCGTCGACGCCGTTCGGGTCAAAGCCGCGACGGAGCAGGAGCTGCTGCAGTTCCTCGACCTCGGCGCGACGCAGGGTGCGCTCGTTCTCGGGCCATGTCGCTGCGAACCGGCCGAAGCCCATGATTCGGTCGGCGAGATGGCCGACGCCAAGCGCATAGGAGGTCGAGTTGTTGTAACGCTTGATAACCGAGAAGTTCGGCAGCATCAGGAAGGCTGGCCCTTGCGCGCCTGCGGGTACGATCAACGTGGCGGTGTCGTTGGGGCGCGGGAAATCGCGCCCGCTGACCCTCGTGATGCCGTAGCGGGCCCATTCGGAGATCCGGCGCTCGGTGGTTTCATCGGCAAGCGCGTAATCGAAGCCACGCGGCAAAACGACCTCATAACCCCAGGTTTCTCCGGTGCGCCAGCCATGGGCGCGGAGATAGTTCGCGGTCGAGGCCAAGGCGTCCGGGATGTTGGTCCAGATATCGTGTCTGCCGTCGCCGTCATAATCGGCGGAATACTGCTTCCAGCTATTGGGCATGAACTGGGTATGCCCCATCGCGCCGGCCCAGGACCCTTCCATTTCGCGGAAGGAAATATGGCCGGCCTGAACGATCTGCAGCGCCGTGATCAGTTCTGAGCGCCAGAAATCCTGCCGCCTAGGGGCCTGATAGGCCAGCGTGGCGAGCGCGCGGATAACATTGTGGTTGCCCATGAAGCCGCCATAGCTGGTCTCCATGCCCCACACCGCGACAACGACGAAGCGGCTCACGCCATAGCGCGCCTCAATCTGGTCGAGTGCGGAGGAATAGCGCCGCACCATGCTTTGCCCGGTGTCGATGCGTGACCGCGAGACAGCCGAGTCGAGATATTCCCAGATCGGCTTGGTGAACTCGGCCTGACGGTTCATCAACCGCACCGTGTCCGGGTCCGGCGTCATGCCCGAGAAGACCTGGTTGAAGGTCTGTTCGGATACGCCAGCGCGGCGCGCATCCGGCCAGATCGACTGTACAAAAGAGGTGAAGTTCGCCTTGGCTGGCTGCGGCGCTGCCGCTGCCAAAAGACCACCAATCATCAAGGCAAGCCCGAGACGCAACCCGCCGACCGTCCGGCGGGTCACGACGGTCCCAAGAGTAGTTGAGCGTTTTTTGTGCCGCATCGAAACGCCGTTCCCTCCAATCCTATCTGTTACGCCGCCCGGTCTCTCAATTTGCGTTCCCATCCGAGCGCATGGCGCACGATGAGATCTAGATCTTCATAGCGCGGCTGCCAGCCAAACTCCTCGCGGATACGTTCAGCGCCCGCGATCAGTTGTGGCGGGTCGCCTTCACGGCGATCAGCCCTATTAACGGGGAAGTCGACATTCGAGGCCCGCTTCACCGCATCGATCACCTCAAGCACTGAAAAGCCCCGTCCATAGCCGCAGTTCAGAACTTTGCTGTCGCCCCCCGCCCGCAGATGATCGAGCGCGCGGGCATGGGCGTCGATGAGATCGCTGATGTGAATATAATCGCGGATACAGGTTCCGTCGGGCGTATCATAGTCCGTGCCGAAAACGTCGAGATGACCGCGCTCGCCGATTGCCGCCTGGCAGGCAACCTTGATGAGGTGTGTGGCGCGCGGAGTCGACTGGCCACTGCGCCAATCTGGGTCTGCACCTGCAACGTTGAAATAGCGTAGTGCGACATAAGACAGGTCATGGGCGAAGGCCGTATCCCGAAGCATGATCTCGGTCATCAGCTTTGACGTGCCATAGGGCGAAATCGGGGCAAGCACATCGTCTTCTGCAACCGGTGAACGATCCGGCATTCCGTAGACAGCGGCGGTTGAGGAAAAGATGAAATGCGGCACGTCTGCCTTAACCGCAGCCTCCAGCAAAGCGCGCGACGTCACCGTGTTGTTGAGATAGTAACCGAGCGGATCGCGCACCGAATCGGGCACCACGATTGAGCCCGCGAAATGGACGATCGCGTCGACATCATGCTCTTTAACGAGCCGTCGCACGAGGTCGATGTCACCGGCCTCCCCCTCGACAAGGGTCGCCTTTGGATGGACGGCCCAAGCAAAGCCGGTCGAGAGATTGTCAAGGACAATGACGTCTTCGCCGGCATCGACCCGGTTCAAGACCATGTGGCTTCCGATATAGCCCGCGCCGCCGGTGATTAAGACTGCCATGACAAACTCCTGGACATACGACGCTGTGGGCGCACATTGCGGTCCTGCCGGTTCTATGCTTCGACAGACTTTTGCATGGCGTGGTTACGACTTGGTAACCACGCGACACAGAGCTTCATGTCTCTGCCATCACACATGCCACCCGCTACTGTAACCACGTCACGACGATACAAGGATACCGCATGCGACAGCTCCGCAAAGCCGTCTTCCCGGTTGCAGGTCTTGGCACCCGCTTCCTACCCGCTACCAAGGCTATGCCGAAGGAAATGCTGACCGTGGTCGACCGGCCGGTCATCCAATATGCCGTCGACGAGGCGCGCGCCGCCGGGATCGAGCATTTCATTTTCGTGACCGGGCGTAACAAGCATGTCATCGAAGATCATTTCGATATTCAGGTCGAACTGAACGACACCCTGCGCGACCGTAACAAGACGACTGAACTTGATCGCCTCGCCGCGGATCTGCCGCCGGCGGGTGCGACGAGCTTCACCCGCCAGCAGGCACCGCTTGGTCTCGGGCACGCGGTCTGGTGCGCTCGCGAGATGGTCGGAGACGAGCCGTTCGCGCTTCTCCTGCCCGACATGGTGATGAAGGCCGAGACGCCCTGCCTCGCCCAGATGACGTCGGTTTACGAGAAGACGGGAGGAAATGTCATTGCGGTCGAAGAATGCGCACCGGAACTGACCTATCAATACGGCATTGTCGGCAAAGGTGCGCGCCATGGTGGCGGCTTCGAGATCACCTCGATGGTCGAAAAGCCCAAGCCCGAGGATGCGCCATCGAACCTGTTCATCAATGGCCGCTACATCCTACAGCCCGAGATCTTCAAGATCCTCGAAACGCAAGGCGCGGGCGCGGGCGGCGAGATCCAGCTCACCGACGCCATGGACACGCTGATGAAAAGCCAGTCCTTTTACGGCGTGAAGTTCGATGGCCATTCCTTCGACTGTGGCGCCAAAGTCGGCTTTCTCGCTGCCAACGTCGCCTTTGCGCTGGAGCGTGATGACATCGCGCCGGACTTCCGCAAGGCGCTCGGCAACTTATTGAACTGATCCACGGTCAGCGGCTAACGCGGGCGCCGATGCCGACCGTGGTCTCATCGAAGCTCGATCCTTCGGCTGCGGCGTCGAACCGCGTATAGCCAACATCCGCGAAGACCGAGACGCCGCGCCGGACAAGATATTCAAGCTCGGCACCGATGAAGAACTCGTTGTCCCGGCCGTCGAGACCTTCGACATCTGTCAGTTCGTAGCCGAAGGAGGCGGTGCCGACCAGATAGCGGCGGAAGGCGTGTTCGATGTCGAGATCGAAGGTGTATGTGCGGGTACCGCTGGCGCCCGCCGCCAGCGTTTCCTCGAATTCGGTCTCGGCCGTCAGCGACACCGTCGTCAGCCCGTTCGGGCGCCAGGTGACGACACCATCGGCGATCAGGCCGCGCACGGGGTCGAAACTGGGCTCGTCCGGGTGCTGCTCCTGATAGCCAAGCCGCAACTCACCGCTAATCGGGCCACCCCGGTCGAGAGCTGCACCAAGCGCCACGCCAAAGCCATCCGAGCCGCGCAACGTGCCATCGTCCGCATCTACCGGAGTGTCGAACTCGCGGGAGTTGACAAAAACATCACCGAACACCTGCCATTGCGCATCAAGGGCCCGGCCGATGCGCAGCGTGCCCTCCCATTCGTCGCGATCGCGGTCGGAATTGGCGACGATGGTGCTGTCGGCGAGCACGCCATCCTCGAAGGTTTCACGGGTGAACTCCCCCGACAGCCGGGCGAACCAGCGGCCGAATTCCCGCCTGATGCCGGCCGTGAACGACCACACATCCTCATCCGTCCGGCTGACTTGGTCGGCGTCGACATCGGTGTCGGTGCGTTCTTCGGTTTCGCGGGTGAAGCTCGCGCCGAGGTCGACCGTGGCCAGCGCACTGAGATCGAGCCTGAGATCGCCGCCAAGATCGAACGTGAGTTGATCGTCCTCGCGGGACGACTCAAAGGTCTCGTAGGTCAGACCGCCACGTAAGCTTAGCGCATGACGGTCCCAGTCCGATTGCAGATCGGCTCGTGGTGACAGGCTATAGGCAAGCCCGCTTTCGGGATCGTCCGCCCGCCCGCCGAGATTGTCGGAGTGTTCGAGCCGCGTCTCCAGGCTTGGAAACAACAGAAATGCACCAACCCTGAGGCCGAGGGGTGCGTAAGGATCGGCGTTCGGATCGCGCGGCACCGGTGGCGGTGGGTCGTCAGGTCCTAAGCCAGCCTGGTTGGTATCCGACGTGTCGAGCCCATCGTCGGCGCGCTGGCCAGCCTCCAGATCATCGAGATCGTATCTGCGGAAGTCCTCGGGTGACGTGCGCAAGGCTGGCGGATTGGCCGCTGCGTCAGCATCCGTATCTGCCGCTCGCTGGGACGTCGCGCGCGTGTCGGCCTCGACGGCACCGGTTTGCGCTGACGGTGTCTGTCTCCCGACCGGCGATGTTGCGAACGTATCGACAGGGCCGCGTATGACCTGGGCCTCCGCATCCGATAGAGGCGCACCAGCCAGCATGCAGCCAAAGACGATTGGCAACATCGGCTGACCGTCGAGCCATCTCGATCGACGGGCAGCACACCTGACGCGGACGGGATCGGCAAGGGACGTCACGGGCTGGGGTCCTGGGAACGGTCGGGCATCGCGGCACGCCGCAGCATGGTTAACGAGCCTATAAGCCGTGTGGTTAAGTCTCGCTTAACCCCCTCCCGATTGGCATCGGTGCATGTTAGCGTCGCTCGCGACTCACGGTCACCGATCTGGCTCATCGATCATTGAGGAGACGGCGTGCCTGCCATGCTGACCAATACCGCGCAGCGTTCGGATAAAGATCTCATCGGATCGATCCTGCGTACGCTTGATCTTGAGATCGAGGGGCTGAAACGCCTGCGCGAGACTGCTGGCAACGGCCTCGGTGCTGCGCTGCTGGCGACAATTGATCTCATCGCCAAAGCGCCGGGCCGAGTCATCGTCACCGGCATGGGCAAGAGCGGCCATGTCGGCACCAAGCTTGCCGCCACGTTCGCCTCGACCGGAACGCCGGCCTTTTTCGTTCATCCGAGCGAAGCCAGCCATGGCGATCTTGGCATGATCGCGCCCGATGACGTGATCGTTGCCCTGTCCTGGTCAGGGGAGACGGCGGAACTGCGCAATTTGATTGATTATTCGCGCCGGTTCCGTGTTGGGTTGGTTGCGATAACGTCGAATCGCGACAGCGCGCTGGCGCGCGCGTCAGATGTCGTCATCAACCTGCCCAAGGCGGACGAGGCTTGCCCGCATGGCCTGGCGCCTACGACATCGACTGTCATGCAGCTGGCGATCGGCGATGCGCTGGCGATCGCGCTTCTCGAACGCAAGGGGTTTAGCGCTAGGGATTTCGGTGTGTTCCACCCGGGCGGCCAGCTCGGCGCCAACCTGAAGTTCATTGCCGACGTCATGCATGGGGCGGACCGGCTGCCGTTGATCGCAAGCGGCGGCGTCATGTCGGAGGCGCTCGTCATCATGACTGAACGCGCCTTTGGCAGCGTCGGTGTCACCGACCGCGATGGTCAACTGATTGGTGTTATCACCGACGGCGATCTGCGCCGGCACATGTCGGACACGCTGCTAACCGCCACGGTCGACACAATCATGACGCGGTCGCCAAAGACCGTCGCACCGGACACGCTTGTATCGACAGCGCTTGAAACCCTGAACACGGTTCAGATTACGGCGCTGTTTGTGGTCAAAGATGACAGGCCCGTGGGTATCGTTCACATCCACGACCTGCTGCGTGCGGGTGTGGCTTAACAAAAGCGCAAACCGAGACGCGATTGAAACCTTATGCGGACTTGAACTCCATAAGCTAAGGAAAAGCGCCCCGGACCCCTGACGGCCCGGAGCGCTCTGTTCGTCCAATTCACGCTTTCAAAGAAACCGATTACGCAGCGTCCGCTGTCAGCGTGCGATGATCGTTCGCCGTGGTGATGGCGATCGAGCGCGGCTTCATGGCTTCAGGCAGGTTGCGCTTCAGGTCGACATGCAGAAGACCGTTTTCAAGCGCGGCCGTGTCGACTTCGACATGGTCGGCAAGCTGGAACCGGCGCTCGAAGCTGCGCTCGGCAATTCCGCGATGCAGGAACTGGCGCTCGTCGGCCTTGTCTTCCGCGGCCTTCTCGCCGCGAATGGTCAACGTGCCTTCCTTCACCTGGATATCGAGATCCGCTTCGGCGAAACCGGCCACCGCCATGGAAATGCGATAGGCGTTCTCATCGGTGCGCTCAATATTGTAGGGCGGAAAGCCCGACTGGCCCTCGGGGCCGTGTATGGCATCAAGCATCGAGACCAGACGATCGAAACCGACGGTCGAACGGTAAAGCGGGGCAAAATCCATCGTACGCATGGCATATCCTCCTTGATCAAGCGACATGCAGCCCGCCAATTGCGGCCAGGCTTTACGAGAGCGGCACGTCCTGTGTGGCCCGTGCCTCAAGCGCATGTGGCGATTCTGCCCAAAGGCTTCAAGGCAATGCAAATAACGCAAAGGAAATGTAATTCACGCGAAGTTGATGAATGACAGATGAACGCCCGGTTGGGATTCCGTTCAGCGGGCGGGTGCAAATCTTAGCCAGCCTCGCAATACGGAAGCCCTCGGGTAGATCGCATTTGCGGGGGTCCCCGCACCAATATCAGCCCCCGGGGTGCGCGGGCGGCGGCCGGCAGGTTCTCCTGCCGGCCGTTCATTTTCTGGGCCGTGTCGCCAGATACGAGACCAGTTGCAATATTCCGATCGTACCCCAGCACACACTTCGAAAGTAGACATGGCTTGACACGAGGCGGTTGAGCCTGCGTCCAGCAGCGTGGTAGAGCCGCTCGTTCGTTGTTTCCAAATCATCTTGCCGGGAGACGCGCCATGGACGCCCAGCCCGCCGTTCACGAGATCGGCGTTCTGCGCGAGATCGCAGGCTACGATGTCCCCGAAGGCGCGCGAAGCGGTCATGTCGACACCGCAGACGGCCTGAAGATACGCTATGCCGTCTGGCCGCGCCGGACACGGTCGCGCAAAGGGACCGTTGTCGTTTTCGGCGGGCGTCGCGATTTTATCGAACTCTATTTCGAAACGGTGACTGATTTGCTTGACCGCGGGTTCGACGTGGCAGCGATCGACTGGCGCGGCCAGGGCGGGTCCGATCGGTTGCTATCGAACCCTAACAAGGGCCATGTCGAGGATTTCCGCCACTATGCGCGCGATCTCGCAGCCTTCGAGAAAGCCGTGTTGCTGGCCGATTGCCCGCCGCCCTACTTTGCCCTGGCTCACTCCATGGGCGGCGCCATTTTGCTACATGCCGCGCTGAAACGGAGCTGCTGTTTCGACCGGATGGTTCTGGTCGGGCCGATGGTCGCGCTCGGATCGACCCATAACTGGTCCATCGTCATTCCCATGGTGCATGCGATGACCTCGATCGGGCTTGGCGGCATTCAGCTTCCAGGCAAGCTGACAATGGCCTTTCCCGGGAATCCGCTGACCTCAGACCCGATGCGCTTCGACCAAACGCTCGATTTGCGCGAGGCATTTCCGGACCTGAGTATCGGTATGCCGACGGCGAGTTGGTTGAGTGCTGCTTCACGCGCCATGGCGGATTTCGACGACCCGGCCTTCGCGGCCAATGTCCGGGTGCCGACGCTCCTGGTCGCGGGCGCGCTCGATACGATCGTCGACAATCAAGCGATCGAAAAGCTCGGGATCAATATGCGGGTCGGCCGGCATCTTCTATTGCCCGGTGCGCGGCATGAGATCCTGCGCGAGCGCGACCAGGTGCGCACCCAGTTCTGGGCCGCCTTCGATGCCTTCGTGCATGGTGCAGACGAGGCAGCGGCATAGACCCGACCGGCGTTCAGAGCTCGCCGGCCTCTTCCAGAACCTTGCGGGCGATACGGAAGCATTCGACCGCGTTCGGCACGCCGGAATAGATACCGACGATGTGCAGAACCGCGCGGATCTGCTCCTTCGTGGCACCGTTTCTCAGCGCGCCACGGCAATGGCTTTCCCATTCATGATGCTTGCCGAGAGCGCCAAGCAGAGCGAGATTGATCAGCGACCGGGTCTTGGGGTCGATCGCTTCATCACCCCAGCCGAAGCCCCAACACCAGGCGGTCATCGCCTCCTGGAACGGCCGGTTGAAGTCGTCGGCCGCATCCAGGTTCTTTTGGACATAGTCCGCGCCCATGGTCGCCTTGCGCTGAGCGAGGCCCTTGTCGAAGAAATCGTCGTCCATGCACCTCACCCCGTTCTCATCTTAGCGCGATCGCCACATTCTTGGTCTGGACGTAGTTCCACAGCGCCTCGCGGCCCTTCTCCCGGCCATAGCCGGACTTGCCATAGCCGCCAAAGGGCGTTTCGACGCCACCGGCATACCACTCATTGACGAAGACCTGGCCGGCACGAAGCTTCTTGGATGCCGTCATGGCGCGGTCGATATCCGCGCTGAACACACCCGCAACGAGGCCGTAGTCAGTGTCATTGGCCATCTCGATCGCCTGCTCATCGTCCTCAAACGACATCACAGACAGGACGGGGCCAAAGACTTCTTCTCGGGCGATCGTCATATCGGGCGTGACGCCAGCAAAGATCGTTGGTTCCAGGAACCAACCGGGCCGGTTGAGCTTGCGCCCCCCGGTGACAGCGGTTACGCCTTGGCGGCTCGCTTCGGCGCACATGCCCTCGGCGCGATCGCGCTGACGTTCCGAGATCATCGCGCCCATATTGGCGCCGAAGTTCGGCCGCTCGATCCCAGGTCCAACCGAGATCGATTTCGCCAAGTCACTGACTGCATCGACCATGTCATCATGCCGGTCACGATGGACGATCAATCGCGACATCGCTGAGCACACCTGGCCTGAATTGAAGAAAATGCCCCAACGCACCGACGACAGGACCGTGTCCAGATCAGCGTCGCGATGGACGATCGCCGCCGATTTTCCGCCGAGTTCAAGGACACAAGGCACAACGTTCCGAGCTGCGGCTGTTGCGATCGCGACACCGGTTGGCACGGAGCCTGTGAACACGATTTGGTTGACGCCGGGATGCGCGGACAGGGCCGCACCCGCTTCCGCCCCGTGGCCGCAGAGAATGTTGACGGCACCTTTCGGGAGGCCGACAGCTTCTGCGGCCTCAGCGAAGACGTAACTGGTCAGCGGATCGAGTTCCGGTGTTTTGATCACACAGGCATTGCCGGTGGCGAGTGCCGCCGACAGCGAGCGCGCGGTCATCTCGAGCGGATAGTTCCACGGGATGACCTGTGCCGAGACGCCGAAGGGCTCGTAGACGGTGAAATCGAAATAACCGTCGCCAAGCGGGATTGACCGGCCTTCCATCGTCTCGGCCTGATTGCCGTAATACTCGAAATAGCGCGCCGCGCCCTCGACCTCGATGCGCGATTCCCAGAGCGGCTTTCCGGCTTCGCGCGTTAGCAGTGGCGCAAGATCGTCTATCTTGTCGAGGAGATGGTCGCCCATCTTGCGGACCAAGCGGCCGCGTTCGACGGGGCGCATCGCATGCAGCACACCGCTGTCGGCGACCCGCCGAGCCGCCTGGACCGCCCGATCAACGTCCGCCGCATCGGCCAGCGCCTGTTCTGCGAAGACTTCGCCAGTGGCCGGATCATCGACCGGCAAACGCCCCGCGCCGCCATCGGTCCAGGCGCCATCGATATAGTTGCGGTGATAGAGCATCGGTCTTTCCATACTCGGTGCGGGATCCGGGCGGGAAACCGGTTCCCACTTTGCCTGATCCCGCACGGGAACCTTCTGTGGGCTACTCCGCCGCGATCGCGAGATCCTGACGGGGACGTTGATTGTCCGCGTCCCACACAGCGCCATCAATGACACGTGCTGCGCGTGGTTTGCCAAGAACGAGCACGTCGAGCGCTGTTCCGGGTTCGGCTGCGCTCGGATGGACATAGGCCCAGGCGAGGAAGGCATCCACGCCATAACCGAACGCCCCGGATGTGACCGATCCGACAGGCGTGCCATCGCGGAGCACGGCCTCTGAGCCGAGCGGATCGGCATCGGTCCCAGCCGGTTCGTCAAGCTGCAGCAGAGCGACCGCCCATTTCTCGGGCGCGGTAAGCGAGATAGCCGAGCCCTGAAAGCCATCGGATCTTGAAAAGCGCTCTGCCAATCCGGCCTCAGCCAGCGTGACCTCATTGGTGATCTCATGGCCTGACTTGTAGGCCTTCTCCATGCGCATGGAGTTCAGCGCCGCCATACCAACATGAACAAGGCCAAGCGGCGTGCCGGCTGTGACAAGCGCATCATAAACCGCGCGCATCCCGTCCATCGGGACATGCAGTTCCCAGCCGAGTTCACCGGTATAGGTCACCCGCATGGCACGGACATCGGCGACCCCGGCGACTTGAATCGCCTGAGCCGACAACCAGCGGAACGACGCATTGTCGAGCGGGGCGGGTGTACAACGGGCCAGGATCTCGCGCGAGCGCGGACCGGCCAGCATGATCACGCCGCGCGTTTCCGAGACATTGGCGAAAGAGACCGTCTCGCCAGATCCGACCTGCTCTTCGAGCCAGTTGAGGATCGCTGCTTCCTTGGCGGCCGCATAGACGAGGTAGAACCGGTCGTCGGCGAGCTTGATGCAGGTCGCCTCGCCTTCGAGCCGGCCATTCGGATTGACCAGATAGGTCAGCGATACCGAGCCGATCTTCTTCGGCAGCTTGTTCGACGTCACCCGTTCGAGGAACGCGATCGCGTCCGGGCCAAAGACCTCTATCTTGGAAAAGGCCGTCAGGTCGGTGATCCCAGCCGCTGAGCGGAGCCCGGTGACCTCATCGCCGACGATCTCGTGCAGCGCAGATCGCCGGAAGGAATGGATATGCTCGCGCGGCATGCCGTCCGGAGCATACCAATAGGGCCGCTCCCAAGCGTATATATCCTGGTTGACCGCGCCCTTATCGTTGAGCGTCTCGTAGAGCGGCGACAGCTTGGAATGGCTGGGCCGGCAGGCGGGCCGGTCGAGATGCGGGAACGGGATCTCGTGGCGCAGGAGATAGTCCTCCTTCGCCTTCTCGATCCGGTAGGTCTCGTCGATCCTGGCGCCGAAGCGGCGCGGATCGAAGCTCGCCATCGAGATGTCGGCCGCGCCATGGACCATCCACTGGGCAAGATATTTCCCCGCGCCCGGCCCCCAGGCAATGCCGACCTGACTGCCGCAGCACAGCCAGAAGTTCCTGAGACCAGAGGGTCCGAGCATCATGTTGCCATCGGGCGGATGGGTGATTGCGCCATGGACTTCGCGCCTGATGCCGAGGTCGGAGAAGATCGGCATCCGCTCGATGGCGTTTTCGAGCCAGGGCATGATGCGGTCATAGTCCGGCTCGAACAGTTCGTTCTCCGCGTCCCACGGCGTGCCATCGTCCCAGACCGTTGCAGCATTGGCCTTTTCATAGATGCCGATCAGGCCGGACGTCTGCTCCATTCGGACATAGCCGGACACCTCGCGGTCATCACGGATGACGGGAAGCTCGGTCTCAAGCTCCTTGAACTCCGGCACCGGGTCGGTGATCAGATAGTGGTGCAGCAGATTGGCGATCGGCAGGTCGAGCCCGACCCACTGGCCAATCTGACGGGCATAGGTGCCGCCGGCATTGACGACGATCTCGCAACGGATCTCGCTACGCGCACCGTCCTTCTCGATCTCAACAACCCACCCATCTCCAGCGCGACGGACATTGGTGGCGCGCGTCTGGCGGAGAATGCGCGCGCCGCGCTGGCGGGCGCCGGCGGCCAGCGCGAAGGTGACACCCGCCGGATCGACATGGCCGTCATGGGGGGTGTGAAGTGCTGCCTTGATGCCGTCGAGAGTGTAGAAGGGATGCAAGGCGTGGATCCGGTCTGGACCGACGATCTCCATCTCATGGCCAAGCCCGCGCCCGACCGACAGAGTGTAGTGCAGCCAGTCGACCTCGTCGTCGGTATAGGCGACACGCAACGAGCCGCAGCCATGCCACGTCGCGCTCTGGCCGGTTTCGGCTTCGAGCAGCGGATAGAGTTCGGTGCCATAGGCGGCCATCTTGGCGAGCCCATAGTGGCTGACGGAATGGGTGATCTGGCCTGCCGCATGCCAGGTCGAGCCGGAGGTCAGTTCCGCCTTTTCGAGCAAGACCAGATCGTTCCAGCCTTCCTTGGCAAGATGATAGGCGAGCGAGCAGCCCATAATGCCGCCGCCGATGATGACCACGCGTGCCTGATCGCTCATGCCGTGTTCTCCTAAATGGCTAGCAGTTCTAATTTGTCGCAATTCCGGACGGAAAACCGGTTTCCGTTCGGCGTTGCCTCACTCCTGGAATTGCTTGGGGTTCAAACACGATCCTCAGTACGGCGAACGTCCCGCATTTTTTGCTGGCGCGGCGCGTCCGGCTATGGCAGCGTGTGACACAAATGAACCAAAGTCAATCATTCTGATACAAACGTGTTGCAACGCAGCGAAACACCGTGACAGATGCTCCCTCCCAGACCGATCCGCCGGCCAGCGCCGATGCGGTGCTCAAGCTGCTGACCGAGCGGTTCGAGGAACTGTCGGTGCAGTTGCAACGGGCGGCGCGCTTCATCATCGACAACCCGCGCGAAGTCGGCGTGCAGTCGATGCGCGCGCTCGCGGGCCGCGCCGAAGTCCATCCCAACACGTTTGTAAGACTGGCGCAGGCGATTGGCTTCGACGGCTATGACGCGATGCGCGACAGGTTCCGCGATTTCATGGTCACCGGCGGTCTGGGCGGGTTTCGCGATCGTGCACGCTGGCTCCAGGGGCTTGCGGCCAAAGGCGGCACGGCGGAGGTGATCGCCGAAATGGCCAAGGCGACCGGCGAGAATCTCGACACGATGTGGCGGCGACAGAACGCGGCGACGCTCGACCGGGCGGCGGATGCGATCCTGACAGCGCCGCGGGTCTATATCGCTGGCATGGGATCTGCCTACAGCCTCGCGCATCAGTTTTGGTATGTCGCGCGCATGGCGTTCGATCACATCACGCCGATTCCGCGCCACGGCAGCCAGCCGATCGACGATCTCGCCTTTCTAACATCGGACGATGTCTTGATCGCGATGACGTTTCAGCCCTATCGCGCCGAGACAATGGATGCCGCCAGGCTGGCGTCGGATGTCGGCGCGACCGTTGTCGGCGTGACATGCAGTGTCACCTCGCCGCTCGCGCGCTATGCCGATCACCTGTTGGTCTCACCGACCCATACACCGCAATTCTTCGAAAGCCACGCCGCCGTGACGGCCCTGCTTGAGGGGTTGATGGCCGTTCTGGTCTCACGCGCGGGCGATGATGTCTCGGCGCGGATCGAAGCGTTTCACGAACGCCGGCTTGAGGCCGGCATCTATGAGGAACCGGCCCTGGCGCAAAGAGGCTGACCGACGTCGCCGGTTTGCCGCGAGTTTGAGGGAATAGGGGAGGGCAGATGACCGTTCATACGTGTGATACCGGGCCGGTGCGTGCTCTTCCGGCGTCGGTCTATGTTGCACCGGAAACCTTCACCCGAGCACGCGACCGGATCTTTTTTCGAACTTGGCAATATGTCTGTCACGAAAGCCAGATTCCGGAGCCCGGCGACTATGTCGCTTTCACGCTGATCGACCAGGACCTGTTCGTCATCCGGGGTCGTGATGGCGGGCTTAAAGCGTTCTACAATGTCTGCCAGCACCGTGCGCATCCGCTGGTCGAGGGCTCAGGCCGGACCAAGCTGCTCGTGTGCCCCTATCATGCGTGGACCTATGAGCTTGATGGGCGCTTGCGCGGTGCGCCAGGCGCGAAGCGAACCGCAGGCTTCGATCGCAGCCAGATCTGTCTGTCGGGCGTGAAGGTCGAGAGCCTGCTCGGCTTCGTCTTCGTCAATCTCGATCCCGAGGCAGCCTCGCTTGAAGAGACCTTTCCCGGTGTCGCGGAGGCGGCCCGCGCGTTGTGCCCCGACATCGAGACCCGCGTCTTCGCCGACGAACATGACGCCCAGGAACAGTGTAATTGGCTGGTTGCCGTCGAAAACTACAATGAATGCTATCACTGCGGACATGTGCACCTGTCGTTCTCAAACGGCGTCGTCGACCCTGAAAGCTATGACATTCAGCCCTTCGGCGCCGGACCGGTTCTGAACCACACGGCCCAGCCGGCCTCCGGCGCCGGCCAATGGTATGACGCGCATGGCTCGGCCTATGGCAGCTTTTTCCTGTTCCCGGCCTTCAGCCTGCAGATCTACCCCGGCGGCCTCGTCAACACCTATCATTGGCGGCCGCTCGAAGCCGGCGACACGCGGGTGCACCGCTCCTGGTTTAGTCGTGATGGCGTCGTCGACGACCAGCTTCAGGATGTTATCGACCGGGATCGGGACACGACGTTCGCCGAGGATCTGGCGCTGGTGAAGGCCGTGCAGCGGGGGCTCACCTCACGCGGCTACACGCCTGGGCCGCTGGTCATTGCAGAGGAGGGCGGCATCGCGTCGGAACACTCCATCGCAGCTTTGCACGGCTGGGTCCGCGAGGCGCTGGCATGACTGCGCTAACGGCAGTCTCAGACGCCGGCGACGACACCTATCGCAAGCCGGAGCGCTGGAAAGACCCGGCCAACAAGCTGTTTCCGCACCAGGTCGGGTTCACTGCACCTCCGCATGATTTCGATGCTGCGCCGTCGGACTTTCTGCGCATCTCGCCCGACACAGTCGGCGTGCATGGCCGGATGCTGCATGTGCCGGCCTATGCGCACCAGCTTGGTCAACGGGTCGACAACTTTCATCTGCTCGAGGAAGTTGTCCAGTGCATGGCCAACAATGGCGCCGATGTGGTTGGGCAGGTCGGCACAAATTGGGTCCACGCTGGCAGCAAGACGCCCGACGATATCCGCGCCTTCTGCGATCGCGTATCGGACACCTATGAAACGCCCTTCCACATGGCCGGAATGTGCCTGGTCGAGGCACTGACCGCGCTTGGCGTCGAGACAATCGCGCTAAATTCGGTCTACTACTGGCCAGATTGGCGCGACGGGATCGCGCGCTTTCTGCGCGAGGCCGGATTCGATCTCGTCTATTGCGGCAATTTCGTCGATCTCGACCTTTATGACACCCAAGGCGAGGTCAATGCCAAGAACTGGATCTTTCCGGGCGATATAGCGGCCGAATCGATGCGCCGCGTGGCGGAGCGCGCGCCCCAGGCTCAGGCGATCATCGTCAATGGCATGCCCAACTTCCGCTGTGCCGACGGCCTGCCACAGCGGATGGTGTCGCTGACCGCTCACCTTGAGGGCGATATCGGCCTGCCGATCATTGCATCAGACACGGCGCTTTATTGGCGGCTCTACAAGACGTTGGGCGTCGCGCCCGATATGGCGAACGCGGGCGCGCTTGGACAGCTTCTCTCCTCGCTCAAGGGAGGGAATGATGCATAAGATCCTCGCGCTTTGGGCGGTTCCGCGGTCTACCTCGACAGCATTCGAGTGGATGATGCGGATGCGCGGTGATCATCACTGCTTCCACGAGCCGTTCGGGGAAGCGTGGTATCAGGGCGCGGCGCCGCTGTGGCCGCGCGCAACACCCGACAGCCTGCGCACGCCGGGGCTGACGCTCGACAGCGTCTGGCAGACACTACGGGACGCTGTGGCTAACGGGCCGGTCTTCTCCAAGGACTTTCCGCACTATGTCGAAACCATCTGGTCGGACGATTTTCTCGATGCGTTCACCCACAGCTTCCTGATCCGCGACCCGGCAAAGACGCTTGTCTCTTTGTTCAAGCACTGGGACGACGTGCATCTCGATGAAACCGGCTTCCTGCAGCAGCACGTTTTGTTCCAGCGCCTCGCGGATCGCGACGGCGCAGCACCGCCGGTAATCGACAGCGATGACCTCCTCGAAAGGCCCCATGAGACGGTTGCGGGCTGGTGCCAGGCGGTTGGTATTCCGTTTCTGCCTGAGGCTTTGTCTTGGGACCCCGGTGCGCGCGACGAGGTCAGTTGGTGGGACGGCGGCGTCTTCCACGACACGCTGCGTAAATCTGACGGCCTGAAACCGCAGACGCCGCACGCGGTCAATCCCACAACACTGCCGGAACCGGCAAAGCGGCTCTATGACCAGGTGCTTCCCGCCTATCTCGCGCTTCATGAGCACAAATTGTCATCGATCTCCGTCATGCCAAGTCTCCGATCGATGACAATTTGTGCTCATGAAGCGCG
>JBCBSK010000037.1:0-25431 GCA_039819185.1 Pseudomonadota bacterium
CGAATCATCGGTGCGGGTGGTGTCCACGTCGGCCAGGCTGCCTTGCGGCCGATCCGCGCTGAACCGGCCCAGGCAAAGCCCTGGCGGCCGACGCCGACGCCATAGCGCATCGCGGTGCCGCCTTCCTGAACGAAATAAAGCCTGCGCTCATGCGGGCGGACGATGATCGTGCCCGGACGATGGCGGGTTTCAAACGGCACTTCCTGGCGCAAGACGTCGCGATCGATCGCCGCCAGGTTCAGCGCCGGGATCGGAAACTTTTCGCTTGGCACTGCCGCATACATGCTGCGGTAGGAGTTGCCCATCGTCGCGCTCTGGCAGCCGGCAACCGCAAGCGGCAGTCCGACGAGAAACACCCGGCGCGACAGTCCGCTCACTCTGCCATGTTGCAAAACACTGTTTTTCTCGTTCTCGCTCATCTTGTTCCCCAGCTTGTCAACCGCAACGCCCCCGCCCATCTGTTGAATCAGATGACGCATCGGACACGACCCGTAGCTTCCAATAGCCTGCGGTGAATTACTGATCATTAACGTTGACGTGAAGTTAAGCGGCAAGGGGCCGACTGTGGCAGTCCTGCAACAAATCCCGCCCATCTGGCATAGATCCGGTTGTCGTGGTTAGTGTTAGGGGATTTCGGTCGGCGGCGCGTGGCGGCGGCGTCTTTGAACCAACCAGAACAACATCGGGAGATCGCTCATGGATATGGAAGGCACACAGCGTATCGAAGCGCCGCAGGACGTTGTTTGGGCCGCGCTGAACGATCCGGACGTGCTCAAGGAGGCGATTCCGGGCTGCGAGGATCTCGAAAAGGTCTCGGACACCGAGTTCAAGGCCAAGGTGACGCTGAAAG
Source organism: Pseudomonadota bacterium (assembly GCA_039819185.1). Lineage (GTDB taxonomy): Bacteria > Pseudomonadota > Alphaproteobacteria > Rhizobiales > Tepidamorphaceae > JBCBSK01. The sequence continues at coordinate 851 of JBCBSK010000037.1, forward strand.
TTGGGCCGGTAAAGGCGACCTTCAACGGTCAGGTCTCGCTTGAGGATCTTGATCCGCCGAACGGGTACCGCATTGTTGGAGAGGGCTCGGGCGGACCGGCCGGCTTCGCCAAGGGTGGTGCGCATGTGACGCTCGTGCCGGACGGTGCGGATGCGACGCTTCTGACCTATACGGTACACGCTGATATCGGCGGCAAGATCGCCCAGCTTGGCTCACGGCTGATTGATTCGACCGCCAAGAAGCTCGCCGGTCAGTTCTTTACGCGCTTTGGAGATGTTGTTGCCCCGCCGCCGCCTGGCGAAGAGGGTGAAACCGAAGGCGGCAAGAAAAAGGGTTGGTTCTCCTTCCTCGGTGGCAAGGGCAAGGCCGAGGACTCCGCTGAGCCCGAGAGCGCGTAAACGGCATCTGTTGATCCAAACGCCGGCGCCACGTCCTGCTGTCTCAATCGGTTCTATATTCTTTGAGTTGAAACCCGACGGCCCGGTTCAGCTCAACTCACATTTGTGCTCGGTGCAGAACCGCTTCAGTGCTTCCATCAGATTGACGGCGTGGCCGATGTGATGTGTATCGAGCGCGGCCTTGATGTCGTCGATGATCATCTGCCGCACCCGGTCGGCGCCACCGGGGCGGTGCATCAGATAGTCGGCCAAGGCAGCGGCCGTCATGTCGGGCATGTGTTCGTGTTCGGCGATTGCGGCGACTTGGTCTTCTGTGAGGCCGCAGAGCGCGATGATGTCGTCACTCGAAATCATGAGCGCGTCCTCCTAAACGATGCAGTTTATGCGAGCATGTGTCTTGTGCGGTTGATCGGGATCAGTCAGGGACGCTGACCAAACCGTGTCACAACGTTGTCGAGATGCTTGCGTCGTGCATGGTTTGCATGAGTTGCTATAGCTTTTTGAAATTGATCATCTTTCTTCTGCATTAGTGAACCACTTCAGCGCAGCATGATCCGGGGAAAGGACGCGAAAGATGGCCAACCCAACTGTTGTAGCGACGTTACGGGGCGACATGCTCGAAAGTTGGCATCGCGCCGCACTCGCGGTGAAGGATGCGCGTGGGCAGACAATCTTTTCGTTTGGCGATATCGAGCGGCCGATCTTTCCGCGGTCTGCGGTAAAGGCCCTGCAGGCCATTGCGTTGGTCGAGCGGGGCGGTTTTACGCGCTACGATTTTACCGACGCTGAACTCGCATTGGCCTGTGCGTCCCACAACAGTGAGGCGGTGCATGCTGATGCCGCGCTGTCCATGTTGCACAAGCTCGATCTTGGCGAGGCGGCGCTCGCCTGTGGGCCGCATGTCTCTCTTCTGGAAAAGGAAGCCCATGTCATGCTGCGCTCCGGCTCGACGCCAGGGCCGCGGCACAACAACTGTTCCGGCAAGCATGCCGCCATGCTGGCGCTGGCCGATCTCCTCGGTGCCCCGGTTCAAGGCTATGAGCAGGTCGACCATCCAGTCCAGGTCACGATCCGTGAGGTGCTGTCAGAGATGGTCGGGATCGAGCTTGACCCGTCGCGTGCCGGAATTGATGGCTGTTCGGTGCCGAGCTATCCGATCCCGCTGGCAAGCCTTGCATTCGGGTTTGCCCGCTTCGGTACCGGGGAGGGACTTTCGCCGCTACGCGAGCGCTCCGTTGCGAAGATCCGAGCCGTTTGCGCGGCTCACCCCTACATGGTTGCAGGCCGCGAACGGTTTTGCACCGAAGTGATGCAGCGTTTCGGTCGACGTGTTTTCGTCAAGACCGGAGCCGAGGGTGTGTTCTGTGCGGCCTTTCCAGAGCAAGGCTTTGGGGCGGCGCTCAAGGTCGATGATGGTGCAGGTCGTGCGTCCGAAGCTCTGATGGCCCGGCTGATCGCCGCAGTGATTGGAGCAAACCGCGACGAAGAAGCGTTCTTGGACCGGTGGTCTGATCGCCCGGTTCGCAACTGGGCTGGCATCGAGACAGGCCGGGTTCGGATGCTCAGTGATGTATTTTCGGACTGGCCAAACTAAAGGTGCATGGCCGCAATGAAGCGCGGACCTGCGCCAAGCCATTGAGCCCTGCTACCCGCTCCCCTATCTTGCCACCAAGGTAGGAAATCCGGGGAGATCGTCATGACCGCGTGCATTGTTGGCTGGCATCATTTGCCGTTTGGAAAACTCGAAGGTGAAACCGTTGAGTCGCTGGTTGTTCAGGCGGCTGACGGGGCGCTGAAGCATGCCGGTATCGAGGCGAGCGATGTCGATGAGATCGTGCTTGGCCATTTCAACGCCGGCTTTTCTGCCCAGGACTTTACGGCCAGCCTTGTGCTCCAGGCGGATGATGGCTTTCGCTTCAAGCCGACGACGCGTGTCGAGAACGCCTGTGCCACGGGGTCTGCCGCTGTTCACCAGGGCATCAAGACGATTTCGGCCGGGTCCGCCAAGGTTGTTCTCGTCGTTGGTGTCGAGCAGATGACCGCGACGCCGGGCCGCGAGATCGGCGAGATCTTGTTGAAAGCCTCCTATCTGCCCGAAGATGGCGACACGCCGGCGGGCTTTGCTGGTGTGTTTGGCAAGATCGCCCACCTCTATTTCCAGCGCTACGGCGACCAGTCGGATGCGCTTGCCAGGATCGCGGCGAAGAACCACAAGAATGGCGTCAACAATCCCTACGCCCAGTTGCGCAAGGATTTCGGCTACGAGTTCTGCCGCGCCGAAAGCGAGAAGAACCCCTATGTCGCCGGACCTTTGAAGCGCACCGATTGCTCGCTCGTTTCCGATGGTGCCGCCGCGATCGTCCTGACCGACACCAAGACCGCACTCGGCATGCAGCGTGCCGTGGCCTTCCGCGGCACGGCCCATGCTCAGGACTTCTTGCCGATGTCGAAGCGCGACATCCTGAAGTTTGAAGGCTGTACAGCGGCTTGGCAGCGTGCTTTGGCCGATGCCGGGGTCACGCTCGATGATCTGTCCTTCGTTGAAACCCATGACTGCTTCACCATCGCCGAACTGATCGAATATGAAGCCATGGGTCTGGCGCCGGAAGGCGAGGGCGCGCGCGCGGTCCAGGAGGGCCTGACCGAGATGGACGGCAAGCTGCCGGTTAATCCGTCAGGTGGGCTGAAGGCCAAGGGGCATCCGATTGGCGCGACCGGTGTGTCGATGCATGCGCTGACAGCCATGCAGCTTGTTGGCGAGGCGCCCGAGGGCATGCAGGTGGCCGATGCCAAGCTCGGCGGTATCTTCAACATGGGTGGCGCGGCTGTCGCCAACTACGTCTCGGTGCTTGAGCGGCTGCGTTAAACGCGATCAGTCCGCCGGCCCGATCAGGGTGCCGTCGGCGCGGTGATACATCTGCCGCCCGGTGGCATCGGGACGGACGACAAGGTCGTCGTCCGGATACGTCACAGTATCGACAGTGGTCCGCCGGCTGCCGACTTCGAGATAGACAGCCTTGGCCTCGGACCGGTTTTCGAGCCGGTGGCCGTCGGCAATACCGGCCTTGAAGCCCGCCATATCGCCCTCCTTTAGCGTGCGCTCGCCTGCATCGGTCACCAGTGTGAGTTCACCCTCAAGGACGAGCACGAACTCGTCCTCGTGGCTGTGCCAGTGGCGCACCGTCGACGAGACGCCGGCGTCAATCGTCACGCGGTTGACGCCGAACTGGTCCAGGCCGACGGCATCGCCAAGCCGCTGCTTGCGCCGGGCCCGGCATTTGTCGGCTGCCGTCACCGGGTGCGATGCGCCGGTCTGTTCGGGAATGTCACGGATCGATGCTGTCTTCATCGGCCGATCATATCCCGATATCGATGCAACGTGTCACCTGGATCTCGCAGAATCGGGCCGGGAGATGCACGCTCGATGTCAGCGCGTGCTAGTCCGATGTCATTAAGATGGTGATCGCTGAGCGCGCGCAGCCGGGCGAAGGTGGCACGTCTGGTAAGCTTTGTTCCGGCCCATTGGGCCATGTCACGGAACCATGTGATAAGGCGCTGCGAAGCCGGGCTGGAGGTCTGTTCGGACGCACAGGTTGGCGCTCCATGAAGCCGAAGAGTTCTGCTCATCTATTTGTTTCCTTTGTGCTTTTCATTTGCCTGGGATCAATGTGGGCGATCCCGGCCCGATGCACAAACGCCTTTGCGTGACATGTGTTGTGAGAAAAAGTCACGCTAGAGACGCTTGCGTGAAACGCACATTTCCCGAAGACTCATGGCGGGTGATCGCACATGCCGCCCAGCGCAAAACAGCCCACATCTCCGGTTGGAAGTTCCCCAAACCATGCCTCGTCGCTTGCCACCACTGAACGCGCTCCGCGCCTTTGAGGCCGCAGGCCGGCATGGCAGCTTCACCGGCGCAGCCGAGGAACTGAACGTCACCCATGCTGCGATCAGCCGCCACATCCGCGGACTCGAGCAGCGGCTTGGCGTTCAATTGTTTCGAACCGCTCCGCGCGGTGTTGCACTGACGGAAGAGGGGGGCAGCTATCTGTCAGCAATCACCCCTGCGCTCGATCAGATCGCGCTTGCGACCGAAGATCTGACCGAGGCTGGCGACGGTCTGGTCACGATCAGCTGCGAGCCGACCTTTGCGGTAAAGTGGCTCATGCCGCGCTTGGGGGATTTCCGCGCCCGGCATCCCGATATCGACATCAAGCTGGATGCGACGCCAAGACTGGCAAACCTGCATCGCTACGAATGCGACCTCGCGATCCGGTTCTTCAGCGGTGAGACCGATTGCTTCGAATGTGACCTGATCAGCCGGACGCCTGTGTATCCAGTCGGCAGCCCGAGCCTGACCAAGCCGGAGAACCCGTGCGATCTGGCCCAACTTGGATTGCTCCACGAGGACAAAGGCGCGTTGTGGTGCCGCTGGTTTACTGCGGCCGGGTGCCCCGACGTTGTGCTGCGGAAATCGACGGCTGGGCTTTCCACGCTTCTGGCTGTCGAAGGGGCCCTAGCTGGACAGGGTCTGGCGCTGCTGTCTGGCGAGATGGTCACCGGTGACCTCGAAGACGGCCGCCTTGTTCGATTCTCCGACATCGGCCTCGACTACGGTGGCTACTATCTCGTCTATCTGTCCGAAACCGCGCGCAGACGCCCTGTACGAGCGTTCAGAACCTGGCTGCAATCGGCTTCGGAGCCTTTGCGCCAAGATTCCGGATAGAGCGGGACGTCAGCCCGTCTCAACATTTCCATCGAGATCGACATTGGCCGGCAGGTCACTGGCGTCGAGAAGATCACCGGTGACGACGTCGTCATGGTCCATGCCGATGATCGCGCCAGTCGGTGTGTTCTCGAACAGATTATCGCGGATCACAGCGCGGCCGGCGCCATCTGCCACCGACACCGACAGGCCAATCGGCGTGTTGCGCACCAGATTGCCGCGCGCCAACACGTTGCGGAGATAGCGTCCCCAGCCGAGATTGAGCCCGAGCACCGGCGCGTTCTCGACGACATTGGCTTCGAGAATGGCATCCGCCTCGACCGAGATGCCAACCCCCCGCGATTCCCAGTGATCGCGGGTGAACAGATCACGGACCATATTGCCCGAGACAACTGCCAATCGACCGCCATCATTGAAATTGGTCACCGAAATGCCGAGCGCTGCCTGGCTGATCAGATTGTTGGCGATGACGGCACCATCGAAGGCAAATTCGGCATACATCGCGACTTCACCGAGCCGGGAGCAATTGTTGCCGACGATCTGACAATTCGGTCCGGAATTGATGCGGACGGCCGAGAACTCGCAGTCTTCGATGCGGTTGTTTGAAACAATGACGCTGCCGGCGCGGTAGAGATTGATGCCATTGCCCCACTGGCCTTCACCACCCGACACTGCCCCAATGCGGGCGATGCGGTTGCCGCGGATGATCGAGCCATCCTCGCCACGGTTCGACCGCCAGACGAGGAGACCATTGTCATAGCAATCGGTGACCTCGTTGCCGTCGATCAGAAGTCCGGTCGAATCCATCGAGAACAGGGCCGAGGCTTCCGCGTTGCGGAACCGGTTGTTGGCAATCTCGCCGCCGGAGGCGATAAGCCGAGCACCATGACCACGTGTCCTGCCAAGGTCGCAGTCGCGGAGAACAAGCCGGGAGACACCTTCAAGGTCGATCAGACCGTCCGCATCGGTTGGACCCGCCGATGGTGCATCGAACGCAACCCCTTCGATGCGAACGCCTGTCGCGCCACGGGCCATAAGGAGTGGGCCGGTGCCAGATGGAACCAGCCGTGAGCGGCCAGGAAGGCCGATAATGTGGTCAAGAGAGCCAAGCTCGACACGGCTGACAGCGATGTCGCCCGCCGGGAGTATGAGTGGCTGGCCGCTCCTGCGTGCCCGATCGAGCGCGTCTTGGAAGGCGCGCGTCTGGTCGCCGCCACCTGGGACAAGACCAGCGTCACGCGCATCAAGCCCAACCGCGCGGGCCGGGGTTGGCACGGCACAGACCGACAGGGCGGCGGCAGCGGCAACAAACTGACGACGGGTCGGACGAAAGGACATGGCGGTCTCCCGTTCGGGGCAATGGTCCAAGCTTCGCGATGAAACCTAGTCGGACCGGGTTCATGTCCCATGAAGCAAACGCCATGCCTTGCGACCGTCCCGAAACGGGACGCCGATCTTTGCATCAGGTCAAATACTGAGAGAGTGCGGGGAGAAGCCGTTGCTACACCCCGGCAATCGGCCTATTTAGCCTCATGGAGCTGCCACGTGGGCAGCGTTCCCAAGATGAGACTGCTGTCGTGTCGCAGCGCAGCAGCGCTGATGGCACGACAGACCGAGATTTCCTGACCCGTCCGCAGTTGGACGATCCCAATCGAGAGGAGCCCCGCCATGGCATTCGAACTGCCAGACCTTCCCTACGCCTATGACGCGCTGATGCCTTACATGTCGGCGGAGACGCTCGAGTTCCACCACGACAAGCACCACAAGGCCTATGTCGACAACGGCAATGGCCTGGTTGCAGGCAGCGAGTTCGAGGGCAAGAGCCTCGAAGACATCGTCAAGACATCCTTCGGCAAGCATGCTGGCGTGTTCAACAATGCCGGCCAGCACTACAATCACATCCACTTCTGGCAGTGGATGAAGAAAGATGGTGGCGGCAACAAGCTGCCCGGCAAGCTGCAAGCTGCGATCGACTCAGATCTCGGCGGCTATGATGCCTTCCGCACCGCCTTCATCGAAGCCGGCAAGACCCAGTTCGGCTCCGGCTGGTGCTGGCTTGCAGTCAAGGGCGGCAAGCTCGAAGTCATGAAGACGGCGAATGGCGAAAGCCCGCTGGTTCATGACGCCACGCCGATCCTCGGCTGCGATGTGTGGGAGCACTCTTACTACATCGACTACCGCAACCGTCGACCCGACTATCTCGCAGCCTTTGTCGATCACATGATCAACTGGGAATATGTTGAGGGACTGTTCGATCAGGTTTGATCTCGGCTTGACGTCGAAACGAGATGGGAGCGGGATCAGGAAAACTGGGAACCGGTTGTCCGCCCGGATCCCGCTCAAATGAAAAAGGGGGCCTCGGCCCCCTTTTTTCGTTCTGTGGCGCCGCTTGCGCACATCATGCTGTCACGTGACTGTCATGGCGTGGGACTACCGGTCGCACGCGCGTTACGGGTCATCTGGCTATGATTACTGCATACATCCCCTCTGAGGCCGGGCTGTTGCCGGTGCAATGCGAGAAGACCCATGTCATCCCGCCGCAGACCATCTGGCTTGATGTCCATGCAGCCGGGCCCGAGGAAGTGCGCTCTGCCGAACAGTTTCTGGGATTTAAACTACCGACCCGTGATGAGATGGGTGAGATCGAGACGTCATCGCGCATCTACACTAAGGAAGGTCGTTCCTATCTGACCGTGCTCGCACTGGTGAACTCTGAAACCGATGCGCCCGACACGCTCGATCTGACCTTCATCCTGATGAGGGACCGACTTGTCACGATACGTTATGCCAATCCGCGGCCGTTCACAATTTACACGGTGCGGGCTGCGATCGCGGGCGAGAGCGTGCGCGAGCCGGCCTATGTGCTGATCGGCATTCTCGAAGCCTTCATCGACCGCCTTGCTGATACCCTCGAACGCGCCGGCGGTGAAATCGATGGTGTTGCCCAGGACGTTTTCCATGGCACGCGGATACGGCCGATCCAGCCTGCTGAATTACGTGAAGTGGTGCGCCGCATCGGCCGAGCCGGCCATCTCGCGGCGAAAACGCGTGAAAGCCTGGCCACGATCGTGCGCGTGTTGATCCAGCTTGGCACGATGCTCCCTGAAAAACATCACGGCACCGAGACGCGCGCTCATCTCAAGACGGCTGTACGCGACTGCCAGCAACTCGTTGATCATTCAAGCTATCTGTCCAACCGTACGGGCTTCTTGATGGATGCCATGACCGGGCTGATCTCGATCGAGCAGAACAACATCATCAAGCTTTTCTCGGTCGCGGCGGTCGCTCTGATGCCGCCGACTCTGATCGCGTCGGTCTATGGCATGAACTTCGAGCACATGCCCGAACTGTCGCACCCGCTCGCCTATCCGATCGTGGTCGGCGCGATGATCGTGTCCTCGATCCTGCCCTACCTGTTCTTCCGGCGTAAGGGGTGGCTGTAGCCTGGCCCTTGTTCTGCTGCGAGCTTTCCAGATGGCTGCATTGGGGTCAGTATATCGTCCTTAGCTCATTGATCCGGACCTGATAAGCGCGCTCGACACAGAAATAGTCGTAGCCGCAATTGTTGCGCAATCTCAGCCAATTGCGCTGGTCTTCTTGGAGAAGCGAGCGCGTGCGGCTGCCAGAGGTGTTGCGGATCGAGAAATACAGGCTGGCCATCTCTTCATCGAGCGCACCGAGATAGGGTTCGTTGCAGATGATGCTTTCGACAGGTGTCGACGCATTGTTGCAGTTGAAGCTCTGGGCTCTTGCGTCGTTCGGTCCCATCAGACCTGCAAGAATCAGAAAAGCCGCACCTGCGGCGAACATGAGGATCGGTCGCATTTCGGCCTCCGGGTCCAATTGTGGCACTTTCGCGGCAATGGCCGCCATTTGGAAGCTATCGTGAGGACGGATGAAGTGCTGTGAGCCAGATCACCGACATCCGGGTTTCGCGGGATGGCGCGCCGGTTCAGATTGTTATATTAGCCAGTCTGCATATATTCGGAGCAATCCGAGAGTTTGGAGACTCACATGACTTTGACGAAAAATGTCGGAACAATTGACAAAGTGCTGCGCGTAGTCGCTGGAATTGCGCTTCTCGCCTTCGCCTTTTTCGGCCCGGCGGACATGGCGTGGAAATGGCTTGGCCTGATCGGTATCGTACCTCTGGCAACAGCGTTCATGGGATCGTGCCCGGCCTATTCGATCCTCGGTGTCAGGACATCCAAGGCTGACGCGGCTAGCTGACGGTCAGGCCCGGGCGGTGGCGGGCGATCGGCGATTTCGAGCACAAGCTTGGTGCGGACCGCATCTGCAAAGCTGCGATCCTGATCGGCGATCTCGACGAAAGCGCGCGGGCCACCAATGACATCGCGGGCGTAGTGCTCTTCGAGCGGGATGCCGCCGGGGCCGCGATAGCCACCGCCAGGCCGCACGATCACCAACCCATTGACGGTGATGCGCTGTGCGGCCGCATCGTCGCGTGCGTCCTGCACCGGCCGTCCGCCGATATTGGGGCCATCGCCCGAGACATCGATGACCCGGCGCAGTCCGTCATAGGCATTGGTGTTCAGGAGATGGACCGAATAGTCGATCGCAGCCGAGATTGAATTGTAGCCGCGTGCGGCCCGCGGTGCGTTGACGAGAGCGTCGGCAAAGGCTTGCGCGCTGTCCAGATCGCGCACCACCATCCAGTCAACAATGGTGTGCTGCGAGGTCGGCCCGCCCCATTCGACATAGGCCACTGCGATCGCGCCGTATCCATTGCCGGCGATGGCGTTGAGCACCTCGGAACTGGTGATCGCGTCGGCATATCCCTGACGCTGGAAGGCGAGTTCATCATCATCGATCGAGCCGGATCCGTCGGCCGCCAGCACCAGCTCGACATCGACGATCTCGCCTTGGGCGACGGCCGATACTGGCGCGACCAGCGCGGCTATCAACACAAGTGAGAAAAACCAGTTCGCCACTGCACGCTCCCGTTCTCGCGTGTATCTCTACATGCGCAGCATTTAGGACAGTTACGCGGCTAGCGTAGGTCGGGATGACCGGGTCAAGAGCAAATTTCCCACCCCGGGTCAGCCGCCATGGGCAAAGGTCCAATAGAGCTCGCGGGCAAGTGCTGCCACTGGGCCGGGCTGCAGGTCGCGGTCATCGATCTTGGTGATCGGCACGACCTTGGCATAGTTGCCGGTCGAGAAGATTTCGTCGGCGTCCTGAAGTTCGCGATAGGGGATGATCCGCTCGACGACGTTGCGACCCGCATCGCGCAGAAGCTTGATGACGCGCTGGCGTGTGATCCCGTTCAGGAAGGTGCCATTGGGATAGGGCGTGTGGACGACGCCGTCCTTGACCATGAACAGGTTTGCGGTGGCGAGTTCCGCGACATTGCCCATCGCATCAAGCAGCACGGCGTTGTCGAAGCCAAGTGCTTGAACCTCGCGCAAGGCGCGCGCCGAGTTCGGATAGAGACACGCCGCCTTGGCGTCGACGGGCGCGGTCTCCAGCGTCGGCCGGCGAAAGCTTGTCTTGGTGATCGAGAAACTGCCGCCAGGGTCCGGCATCGCGGTGTCGAACACGGAGATGCAGAACTGGGTGGTCTCGGCCAGCGGCACAACCCCGTAATAGCCGCCCTGTTCGGCCCAATACATCGGCTTGATGTAAAGCGCTGTGCCCTTGTCGAACTTGGCCACGCCATCTTGTGCCAGTTCCATGATCTCTCCGGCCTTGTGGCCGGGGGTCAGGCCGAAAGCCTCGGCTGACGCATTGACGCGTCCGCAATGAGCTTCGAGGTCTGGCGTCACGCCTTCGAACGCGCGTGCGCCATCGAACACGCAACTGCCAAGCCACAGTCCATGGGTGCGGGCGCTGACGATAGCTGGATTGCCCTCATGCCACGCGCCTTCGAAATAGGTCCATGTCTCCGACCATGCCGTACCGCCATGCGCCATATCGTTCTCCAGATCCGTTTCTAAGCATCGAAGTCGGCGCGCGGGCAGGCGTCAAGCGGTTTGGAATGCATGCCGGCCCTGTTCGTGCGATCGATCCGGCATGCCGTCATCACGATTTCATGCTTTCGTGAGTTGATTGCGTTGGACCGCAGTGGAACAATTCTAATGCGAGGGCTCCTTGTGTGCCAATGTCGGAGCCGCAACCTACAGGAGCTGTTTATGACGCCACGTCTTGCAATCCTCGGCCTTGCGGCCGCCGTCTCTCTAGGCTCGGTTGCGATCGCAAGTGCGATCGACGATCCGATCGAAGCCCGTCAGGCGATCATGAAGGACACCGGCGCAGGCATCGGAACGCTGGTCGGCATGGTGCGCGGTGAAGTCGAGTTTAACGCCGTCGCGGCCAAGATGGCGCTGCATGCGATCCACTCAAGCTCGATTGGGTTTCCGCAATTCTTCCCCGAGGGTTCGGAGACCGGCGGCGACACCGAAGCAGCTCCCGCCATATGGGAAGACAAGGCCGACTTCATGGCCAAGGCTGCGGATATGACAACCGTCACGGCTGCGGCGATCGAGAGCCCGCCCGAGTCGATCGATGACGTCCGGACTGTATTGGGCGCGGTTGGCGATACCTGCCAGGCTTGTCACGAAGTCTACCGGATCGAGGACGAGTAAGCCGGCATCTCTTGGAACCATGCGGTCATGCGGCTGATCGTCGTCCTGCTTGCGCTGATTGCCTTCGGCGGCGGTGTGTTCTGGGTGCTGACGGCGCCTGACACGCTCACCGCGGAAGCGCTGCCTGAGCATGAGCCGGACGTAGACAACGGCCGCTACATGTTCTTTGCCGGCGGTTGCGCCTCTTGCCATGCCGCCGAGGATCAGGACGACCCGTTGGTGCTTGGCGGAGGGCACAGGCTCGAAACACCCTTCGGCACCTTCGTCGCGCCGAACATTTCCTCCGACCCCGATCAGGGGATCGGCGGCTGGTCGATGATCGCGTTCGTCAACGCCATGGTGCGCGGCGTGAGCCCGAATGGCGCGCATTACTACCCGGCCTTTCCCTATACGTCCTATGCCCGGATGCGGCTCGAAGACGTGATGGATCTAAAGGCATTTCTCGACACTGTGCCTACTGATGCGACGCCATCAGAGCCGCATGAACTCTCGTTTCCCTACTCGGTACGTCGGGGTCTTGGCTTGTGGAAGATGCGCTATCTGCCAGAGCTGGGGCCTGTCTTGGTCGAGAACGATGCCCCGGAGGTCGCGCGCGGGCGCTATCTTGCTGACGGTCCGTCTCATTGCGCCGAATGCCATACACCACGTGATGTGTTCGGCGGGCTCCGGCCGGGCCTTGCCTATGCCGGTGCCGTGGCCGCGGAAGGTGAGGGGTGGGTGCCCAACATCACGCCACATCCGGACGGCATAGAGGATTGGAGCACGGGCGATATCGCATTTGCGCTCGAAACCGGCTTCACGCCCGATTTCGACGTGCTCGGCTCGACGATGGCAGCGGTCGTGCGCAATATGGCCGAACTCACGCCAGAAGACCGCGAGGCGATCGCGGCTTATCTGGCAGCCCTGCCGCCCTTGCCGGATGCGCGCTAAAGCAATTCCAGGAGTTCGGCTTGGCCGAACGGGAACCGGTTTTCCGTCCGGAATTGCGGCCATCAGACTGCATGACAGGTTGCACGTCTGAGCGCGTATGTTGCCAGAGCAATTCCATGAAAAGTGGGAACCGGTTTTCCGTCCGGAATTGCGACCATCAGACTGCAAGACATGTCATACTGCTTGAGCACGCCCGTTTATAGCTCAGGTCGCGTTCAGCTGGCCCGCAAGCTCATCAGCAACCGCGCCCAGGTGCGGATCCCCGAGTGGAAACTCTTGAGATTGTATTTCTCGTTCGGCGAGTGAATTCGGTCGTCGTCCAGCGCGAAGCCGATCAACAGGCTGTCCATGCCGAGCTTGCGTTTAAAGTCGCCGACGATCGGGATCGACCCGCCTGAGCCGACCAGCACAGCCTCGGTGCCCCACTCGTCGGCGATCGCCTGCCGTGCCGGTGCGAGATAGGGACTGTCGAGCGGCAGTGACAGGGCCGGAGACCCGCCGCCGTCCTCCGAAAAGCTCGCGGTGCAATCCTCCGGAATGAGGTCGCGCACCATGGTGCGGAAGGCCTCGATGACTTTCGCAGGGTCCTGGTCGGCCACGAGCCGGAAGGTGAACTTGGCAGAGGCTTGCGACGGGATCACGGTCTTGGAGCCGATGCCGGTATAGCCGCCGATCATGCCATTCACTTCCGCCGTCGGCCGCGCCCAGATCCGTTCAAGGCCCGGCCGTCCCGCCTCGCCGAACGGGGTTTTAAGCCCGATCTCGTCGAGAAAAGCGGTTTCGTCGAAGCCCATCTCCCGCCATTGAGCGTCGACCTCGGCTTCGAGCGGCACGACGTCATCATAAAACCCTGGGATCGCGATCCGCTCCGTCTCATCATGCAACGCGGCGATAACCTTCGACAGGATACGGATCGGGTTCTGCGCCGAGCCGCCATACATGCCCGAGTGCAGATCTCGGCTCGCCGCCTCGATCGTCACCTCGTCATGGGCAAGGCCGCGTAGCCGCGTCGTTATCGCCGGCGTGTCCGGGGTCCACATTCCGGTGTCGCAAACCATGGCGACATCGGCGCGGAGCTCATCTTGATGCGCGTCTAGGAAGGGACCAAGGCTCGGCGAGCCGGATTCTTCCTCGCCTTCGAACAGGATTGTCACTGGCACCGGCATGTCGCCATGAACGGCTCGAATGGCGCGCACGGCCTCGACAAAGGTCATCAACTGACCCTTGTCGTCCGACGCGCCACGGCAGACAATGATCTTGCCGTCCGAGCCGTCGTTCAGCTGTGGATCAAAGGGTCCAGATTCCCAGAGATCGAGAGGATCGGCGGGCTGGACGTCGTAATGACCGTAAAACAGAACATGCGGTCCGGTCGTGGTTTCCTTGGCCGGTCCGCCATGGGCGACGACCATGGGCTTTCCTGATGTGTCGCGGCGCGAGGCAGTGAAACCAAGACCGGATAGCTCAGCGACCAGCCAATCGGCGGCGCGGACGCAGTCGTCCGTATAGGCCGGGTCGGTCGAAACCGAGGGGATGCGCAACAGCTCGAACAGGCGCGACAGGCTGTGATCGAGCCCTCTATCGATGGCCGAAAGAACTGGGGTGATATCGGACATAGAGGTCTCCCTTGAAGATGGTCGGCTTGGCTCAGCCGCGCAGGATCGATCCCAAAATGCCGCGCGACAGGGCCTGGCCAATGTGCTTGCCGACCCGGTCGGCGATTTCGCGGCTGGCGATCTGAACGGCGCGGTCGACCGGTGAGGTCGTGCGTCGGGATCGACTCGAGGAACGGCGGGAGGTGCCGCCAAACAGATCGTCCAAAAGGCTGTCTCGACCGGTCGCGCGCGACGAGCGCTGTTCTTTGAGCAACTCCTGTTCGCGGGCGAGGCGTGCTTCCTCATCGGCCTTTTGCAACGCGCGCCGTTCCAGGATCTCATAGGCCGAGTCGCGGTCTTCCAATCGGTCATACAGCCCGCGCACCGGGCTTTGCTCCATGACGGACGCGCGTTCGCGGGCCGTCGCAGGCCCAATGCGCGAAAAAGGCGGGCGGATCAATGTGCGCTGGACAACAGATGGCACGCCCTTGCCGGACAGGGTCGAGACCAGCGCTTCGCCAACGCCGAGTTCGGTAATGACGTCGGCCGTCTTGAAGTCCGGGTTTGGCCGGAACGTGTCGGCGGCCGTCCGTACAGCCTTCTGTTCGCGCGGGGTGTAGGCGCGGAGCGCATGCTGCACCCGGTTACCGAGCTGTGCCAGTACGGTTTCGGGGATGTCGAGCGGGTTCTGCGTGACGAAATAGACGCCCACGCCCTTCGAACGCACCAGACGGACAACCTGCTCGACCTTGTCGATCAGGGCTTTGGGCGCATCATCAAACAGAAGATGGGCCTCATCGAAGAAGAAAACGAGCCGCGGCCGGTCGAGGTCGCCGACCTCGGGCAGATCCTCGAAGAGTTCCGACAACAGCCACAACAGAAAGGTCGCGTAGAGCCGCGGGCTCTGCATCAACTTGTCTGCGGCCAGCACGCTGACGAACCCGCGCCCGTCACGATCGATCCGCATGAAATCGCGGATGTCGAGCGCCGGTTCGCCGAAAAACGCTTCACCACCTTGGTTTTCGAGCACCAAGAGATCGCGCAGGATTGCGCCGACCGACTGTCTCGAGACATTGCCGTATTCGGTGGTGATCGACGACCCACGCTCGGCGAGATCGGCCAGCAGCGCACGCAGGTCCTTGAGATCGAGGAGCAACAGACCCTCGTCATCGGCGATGCGGAAGGCGATGTTGAGCGCGCCCTCCTGGGCTTCGGTCAGATCGAGAAGCCGCGACAGGACCAATGGGCCCATTTCCGAAATGGTGGTGCGTATCGGGTGACCCTGCTCCCCGAACAGATCCCAGAAGATCGTTGGCGTCGCCTCGAAGACCATCTCACCCATGCCGATCGTCTCAGCGCGCTTGGCGATGAAATCCTTCGGCTCGCCGGCCACCGAAATGCCCGACAGATCGCCCTTCACATCCGCGCAGAACACCGGCACACCGGCCTCGGCAAACCCCTCTGCGAGAATCTGCAAGGTCACCGTCTTACCGGTGCCGGTTGCGCCGGTGATCAGGCCGTGGCGGTTGGCGAGGCCGAGGTCGAGGCGCTCCTGGGCGTCTGGATTGGCACCGATGAGGAGGGTGGACGTGTCTGACATGAAGGCGACCATGGCGTATTGCGGAGATGTGTTGGGTCGCCCGCATGTGCAGCGAAGTCAAGCGGTTGCCGGCGTTCGAAAGTCGATCTAAGGCATACGCGCCTTGCAGGCGCTCCGTTGCAGCGGCAAACTTCGAATCGCACCGATCACCGGGGCGGGCGACTTATGGGAGGATGATATGGAAGAACTCGTGAGCCGGCTCGTCGAACGGGTTGGCATCGACGAAGGGGTCGCTTCTCAGGCGATCTCGATCATTATGAACTTTTTGCAAAGCGCAGGCCCCGAGGACAAGGTGCAGCAATTGATGGCGGCTCTTCCGGGTGCCGCCGAGCTCTTGCAGGGCGATTCAGGCGGTGGCGGCGGCCTAGGCGGCATGCTCGGTGGTCTCGGCGGTGGCATCGGAAATATGATGGGCGCCATGGGTGCCATGAACGAACTCAACGCGGCTGGCCTCGACAGCGGTCAGGTTCAGAGCGTGTCGAAGGAAGTGATTGCGTTTGCGCGCGAAAAGGCTGGCGCCGACGTGGTCGATGAGGTCATAAGCGCCATTCCGGGGCTCGAGCAATTTCTCTGAGTAACGACGGCCATTCAGAGAACAAGAAGGGGAGAATGAACATGTCCTATTCCATCGAAAAGATCGAAGGCATTGGCCCGGTCTATGGCGAGAAGCTGAAGGGGATTGGCATCGTGACGACCGGTGCGCTGCTTGATCGCGCCAAGGACCCGAAAGGCCGCAAGGCGGTCGCGTCCGAAAGTGGGGTCGACGAAAAGATGATCCTGAAATGGACCAACATGGCCGATCTGATGCGCATCAAGGGTGTTGGCGAAGAGTATTCCGAACTTCTGGAAGCCGCTGGCGTCGACACGGTCAAGGAACTCAAGATGCGCAATCCTGGCAACCTTCACAAAGCCATGGCGGAGGCAAATGCCGAGAAGAAGTTGGTCCGGCTTCTGCCAAGCGAGAAGGCGGTCGAGGACTGGGTTGCCCAGGCCAAAGACCTGCCGGCCATGATGACATACTGATCCTTGCCATGGCTCATATTCGGGCCCGCCAGAACGGCGGGCCTGATATGCTGCAGCGCAAAATAATCCACTCTTAGGTCTTTGGCCGGGGTTCTTTTTGCCATAAGCCTGTGGCAAGACACCGGCTATGACTTTTGGACTGGAATACCACCGCACCGGTGGCGAGGTGGGCTGGCGTGCCGCAGCCGAAGCGGCGCTCAAGGGCAAGTCCTTGGAAACACTGATCTCTCGCCTTGTTGACGGCGTCGAGATCAAGCCGATACACCCACTCGACATGCCGTCCCATGGCCGTGCCTTTCGTGTCTCGGCCGAGGATTGGACGGTCTGCCAACGTGTCGACGTTCCTGATACCGGAGTTGCAAACACGCTTCTCCGCGCTGATCTCGAGGGCGGGACGGCAGCGCTTGATTTTGTCTTTCCGGGCGGCCTCGTCAGCGAGGGTGGGGCGCTTTCGGTGGCAACGGTTTCCGACCTGAAACGGCTTCTTGACGGTGTTCATCTGCCGATGATCCGGCTCCGGCTGTCGGCTGGCCAGGACGCACCTGAGGTATCGGCCCTTGTGCTCGCTTGTTTTGATGAGATCGGCGTTGCCCCGGACCAAATCACGTTGGACGCCGGCATCGATGTGATCGGCGCCTTTGCCGCGCGCGGCCGACTCGACACGTCCTATGATGTGCTAAAGCGGATTGCCGCCGACGCTGTGCTGGGCCTGCAGGCGAGCGGGATCGGCGGAACCTGGCTCACGGCAGATGGCCGGCCGGTTCACGCGGCGGGCGGGTCCGAGGCCCAGGAGCTTGCGTTCGCACTTGCCTGTGCGATCTGGCATTTCCGGATGTGCGACGAGACCGGCATTGGACCTGAGGTGGTGGCCGAGCGCATCGAGATGGCACTGATTGCCGATGAAGATGTGTTCGTCTCCACGGCCAAGTTGCGTGCGGCGCGGCTTCTATGGCGTCGGGCGCTGGCCGAGATGTCGCTCGCTCATGTTCCGCTCAGGCTCCATGCTGAAACATCCTGGCGTTCGCTTGCGCGGCGCGATCCCCACGTCAACCTGCTGCGCGGTACGGCTGCTGCGGCGGCCGCGGCCTTCGGTGGCGTTGATTCACTGACCGTGTTGCCGTTCAGCGCGGCCCTTGGCGTGGCCGACGGGTTCGCCCGACGAATCGCGCGCAACACCCAGATCGTGCTTCAGGAAGAAGCTGGCCTTGGCCGCATACTTGATCCCGCAGCCGGTGCTGGTCATGTCGAGGCATTGACCCAGGAACTGGCACAGCGCGCTTGGGACGAGTTCCGCGAGATGGAAGCCCAAGGCGGCATTGTTGCAGCACTCAGGTCCGGTGCGTTTCAGAACACCGTCGCGGAATTGCGTGACGCCCGCAGCGACGACCTCGTCCATGGGCGCGCAACGCTGACGGGCGTCAACGCGTTTCCATTCCTGGAGCAACCGGATGCGGCGGTGCTTGAGAGTGTGGAAGCGTCTGAGAGCGCCGCTGGTGACCATGCCGCTGCTTTGCCCGATCCAGGTGAAGGAAAACGCTTCGCGGCGGCTGTCAACGCGTTCGCTGGCGGTGAGTCGCTGCAAGTGCTTATGGCCGCTAGGCCAAGCGGCGAGGACCGGGTCACGCCAATCCATCCGATCCGGCTCGCGTCCGACTTCGAGGATCTGTGCGACGCGGCTGATGCCGTTGCCGCCGACACCGGGACGCGGCCCTCCGTCTTATTGGTGACGCTTGGCTCTTTGGCGAGCTATTCGGCGCGAGCGACCTGGACGAAAAATCTATTTGCCGCTGGAGGGCTCGATGCGCCGTTCGGCGATACCGGCTTTGCAACCCCAGACGATGCCGTCGCGGCTGCGAATGATGCCGGCGCCTGGCTCACGGTGCTCTGCGGCAGTGATGCTGCTTATGCTGACCAGGCCGAAGCCGTGGCAGCGGCACTCTCGGAGATCAACTGTACGGTCTGGCTCGCCGGCCGGCCGGGGCCAATGGAAGAGGCACTGAAAGCTGCCGGTGTTAGCGGCTTTCTGTTCGCGGGATGTGATATGCTTGACATGCTGCGCGCCGCGCATCGCGTGCTTGGCGTGCCATCCGCCACCGATATGCTGCCCGTTGAAACGGGTTGATGTCGGCATAAGATCCATCAGGCGGACAGGACGAAAGGGCGGACCATGAGCCGGATACCCAGTTTCGCGGATGTTGCCTTCGAAGGCGGTGATGCGCCGCAGCCTGATATGCTGCGTGCATTCGAGACGCCCGAGGGTATCGATCTCGCCTCGATCTATGGCGCCGATGACCGCTCAAGCCTTGACCATCTCGATGGCTGGCCCGGCCTGCCGCCTTTCCTGCGCGGGCCATACCCCACCATGTATGTCCAGAAGCCCTGGACGATCCGGCAATATGCCGGCTTTTCGACGGCGGAAGAGTCCAACGCCTTCTACCGCCGCAATTTGGCGGCTGGCCAGCGTGGCCTGTCGATCGCCTTCGATCTCGCGACCCACCGCGGCTACGATTCCGACAATCCGCGTGTGAAGGGCGATGTCGGTATGGCCGGCGTGGCGATCGATTCTATCTTCGACATGCGCACGCTGTTCGACGGCATCCCGCTCGATCGGATGTCTGTGTCGATGACGATGAACGGGGCGGTTCTGCCCGTCCTCGCGCTGTTTGTCGTTGCGGGCGAAGAACAGGGCGTGCCGGCCGAAAAGCTGACCGGGACCATTCAGAACGACATTCTGAAGGAGTTCATGGTCCGCAACACGTATATCTACCCGCCGGAAGGCTCGATGCGGATCATCTCCGACATCTTCTCCTTTACCGCCGAGAAGATGCCGAAGTTCAACTCGATCTCGATTTCCGGCTACCACATGCAGGAAGCCGGTGCGACGGCGGACCTCGAACTCGCCTACACGCTGGCCGACGGCATCGAATATGTCCGCGCCGGTCAGGCGGCTGGACTCAATGTCGACCGCTTCGCGCCGCGGCTGTCCTTCTTCTGGGCGATCGGCATGAACTTCTTCATGGAGATCGCCAAGATGCGGGCAGCCCGTCTGCTCTGGGCGCGGCTGATGGACCAGTTTGAGCCTAACGACGCCAAGTCGCTGGCGCTCCGGACCCATTGTCAGACCTCTGGCTGGAGCCTGACGGCGCAGGACGTCTTCAACAATGTGACCCGGACCGCAATCGAGGCGATGGCCGCGACCCATGGCGGCACCCAGTCACTGCATACCAATGCGCTCGACGAAGCCCTCGCCCTGCCGACCGACTTCTCCGCCCGCATTGCCCGAAACACCCAAATCCTGCTGCAGGACGAGGCTGGCACCTGCCGCGCCATCGACCCTTGGGGTGGGTCGTTCTATGTCGAAGCATTGACGGATCAGCTTGCCAAGCGCGCTTGGACCCATATCGAAGAGGTTGAGCGGCTTGGCGGCATGGCCAAGGCAATCGCGTCTGGCCTGCCGAAGCTGAGGATCGAGGAGGCTGCCGCCCGGACGCAGGCACGGATCGATGCTGGTCAGCAGACGATCGTCGGGGTCAACAAGTTTCGTGTCGCAGACGAGGCCGAGATCGATATTCTCAAGGTCGACAACGCAACGGTGCGGCGCGAGCAGCTTGCAAAGCTCGAACGCCTCAGGTCCGAACGTAATCAGGACGCGGTCGATACGGCGCTTTCGGCGCTCTCCGAGGCTGCGGAGACCGGGACAGGTAATCTTCTGGCGCTCGGTGTTGAGGCTGCGCGCGCCAAGGCGACTGTCGGTGAGATTTCATCGGCACTCGAACGCGTCTGGGGGCGCCACCAGGCCGAGATCAAGGCGATTTCGGGCGTGTATCGCCGGGAGGGCGGTCTGATGAGCGACAAGATCGAGGAAGTCCTCGGACGGGTCGAAGTGTTCGCCGAAGACGAAGGCCGCCGGCCGCGCATTCTCGTCGCCAAGATGGGGCAGGACGGCCACGACCGTGGCCAGAAGGTCATCGCATCAGCCTTCGCCGATCTCGGCTTCGACGTCGATATTGGTCCGCTGTTCGCAACTCCTGGCGAAGCGGCCCGCCAAGCCGTCGAGAATGATGTTCATATTGTCGGCGTGTCGTCGCTTGCGGCCGGCCATCTGACGCTTGTGCCCGAACTCAAAGCCGAACTCACCGCACTTGGGCGCGGCGATATCATGATCGTCGTCGGTGGGGTCATTCCGCCGCAGGATTTTGACGATTTGCGCGCTGCCGGTGCCGATGCGATCTTCCCGCCCGGAACGGTGATTGCCGAAGCCGCCGGCGATCTCATCGACAGTCTCTCACAGCGACTTGGCCATTCCCGTCAAGCCGCCGAGTAGGCCGCGCGACACCCACTTGTTGTTGATTTTCGCATGTTGGAGTTACTCCTATGCCATCTCAAAAGGTCGCCATTGTCACCGCCGGTGGCAGCGGGATGGGTGCTGATGCCGCCCGCAAGCTGGCCGCCGACGGATTTGCCGTTGCAATTCTCTCGTCGTCTGGCAAGGGCGAGGCACTCGCGCAAGAACTCGGCGGCCTCGGCGTGACCGGGTCCAATCAGTCCGAGGCAGACCTGAACACACTTGTCGACCGTACGATGGACCGCTGGGGGCGTGTTGATGTGCTCGTCAACAGCGCAGGTCACGGGCCGCGCGCACCAATCCTTGAGATCAGCGATGAGGACTGGCATGTCGGGATGGAGGTCTATTTCCTCAATGCGGTTCGGCCGACACGCCTCGTGACGCCGATCATGCAGGCTCAGAAGGCAGGATCGATCATCAACATTTCGACCTTTGCTGCCTTCGAGCCCGACCCTACGTTCCCGACATCTGGTGTGTTCCGGGCGGGGTTGGCCGCGTTCTGCAAGCTCTATTCAGACAAATATGCGCCGGACAATATCCGCATGAACAATGTGCTGCCCGGCTTCATCGACAGCCTGCCCGAGACTGACGACCGGCGCGCGCGCATCCCGATGCAACGCTATGGCCGCAGCGAGGAAATCGCCGCGACGGTGGCGTTTCTGGCCTCGGATGGCGCTGGCTATATCACCGGCCAGAATCTCCGCGTCGATGGCGGGATCACCCGGTCCGTCTAGTCAACTGAACAAGCGGCAGACTATTGGTTTTGCTGCACGCTTGGTTTTCCACCCTGGCTTTCGGAACGGTCACGTAAGGGCTGTTCCTCTTGTGGTTCGGTGCCGGGATCAGCAAACAGCGCGTTGGGCTGTGGCGTGCGCGAAATGTCGAAAATGCTGATCACGCCGTCCGGCCCTTCGAAGAAAACCGGTATAGCGTCATCCGTCAGACAGTACAGCCCGTCCTGAGCGTCCCAATAGGTGCACTCTTCGCCGTTATACGTGTCCGTGCGACCAGACTGCGTTCCGATGCTGACACTTGCCATATCCGGAACCTCTTGGCGCACCGCCGGATTGTCCTTGACATAAACGAGCCCGCGGCCGGTCTCGTAGAAGGCCAACACCACCATTGCGACGCCACCCTGCTCAGCATCGATCCGCAGGGTATTGCTATCGACATGGTAGCGGACCACTGCCTCGGGGAAGTTTGCGTCCGACCAACTGGCAACGAAATCGGTCATGGGCATGGGCATCTCCTCGCCTTGGGCGAGGGCATTCGGCGCCGACATCATCGTGGCGCACAGCGCCAAGCCCGTTGCGGCAAGAACAACCGGGCCTGGTCTGTAACGCTTGCGCCGGCGCATCCGGCCATCACGTGACATCACAGAGACGCGCAGATCGAACATCGCAATCTCGATCAAAACGGTAGCCCGAAGCCTTCACCGGGCATCGGCATGTTCTCGCCCAGCATGTTTGCCGGAAGGTCCATCACCTGAACGCCTTCTGGTGGGCCGAAGCTCGCACCGTCCTGCGGTGCGCGGTCGATATTGACGAGTTGCGCAACGCCGCCATCGAAGCGGCTTTCAAGCGGGATGCCGTCGTCGGAGACGCAGACCTCTGCGTCATTGGCCGTCCATATCGTGCAGGCCTCGCCATTGACCTCTTCGCGGCGGCCTGTATTCGTTGCGTCCGCGGTCAACTCTTCCTGGGGGATCGTCATGCGCATCGCCATCCCCGGCATGGCGCTGGTCCACATGATCATCTCACCGCTCTCCATGCGACGGATGGCGTTCATTTCCATACCCTCGGCGGACACGAAGATTGCCATGACCGGTTCCTCGACCGAATAGCGCATGGTCATGGACTGGATCATGTCACCGCTGCCGTCCTGAAGCTGCCAGTCACCCTGAAAGTCGACCTGAGGCAGAGGAGGGCTTTCGGCTTGGACGGGGGCGGTCAGCAAGACGCCCAATAGGGCGAGGAACATGAGACGAAGACGCATGGCGATCTCCAACTTTGGATGGACTGCGGACGGACAACGCCATCATGCGCATGAAAGATGTGGATTCCAAGACAGTCCTGATCTTGCGTTAATGCTCTGAAGCCGGCTAGCTCGGCAACATGACAGAACATCCCAAGCAACCTGTTCTGCCGGGCGGCGTAACACTGGACCATCTCGCCGCAGGCATCGTGGACGGCGACCGCACAAGTCTCGCCCGTGGCATCACGCTCGTCGAATCCACGCGCTCCGACCACCGCCGCCTCGCTGCAGAGTTGTTGCAAATCCTTTTGCCACGTTCGGGTCAAGCCGTGCGGGTTGGCATCAGCGGCGTACCGGGTGTCGGTAAATCGACAACGATCGAACAGTTCGGCTCCAATCTCACGGCCCAAGGCCACAAGGTTGCAGTGCTCGCGGTCGATCCATCGTCCTCGCGTTCCGGCGGCTCGATTCTCGGCGACAAGACGCGCATGGCGAGGCTGTCGCTTGATGAAAACGCCTATGTCCGGCCGTCCCCCTCGGGGGGGACACTCGGCGGCGTCGCGGCCAAAACGCGCGAAACCATGCTGCTCTGCGAAGCGGCTGGATTTGACGTCGTCATCATCGAGACCGTCGGCACGGGCCAATCCGAGACGGCCGTTGCCGATATGGTCGATGTTTTCGTTGTGCTTATGCTGCCGGGCGCCGGGGACGACTTGCAGGGCATCAAGAAAGGCATCATCGAGCGCGCCGATATCATCGCCGTCAACAAGTCCGATGGCGCGAATGAGCGCCGGGCGCGCGAGGCTGCATCAGACCTTCAGGCGGCTCTGCGTATCCTACAGCCTGTCTCTGACGGCTGGACGACACCGGTTCTGTGCATTTCTGGCCTGGCTGATATTGGCCTCGACACGCTGTGGCAGACCATCTCGGATCACCGCGCAACGCTGCGAGAAACCAGCGGCTTCGAGGCCCGTCGTAGCGCGCAGCAGGTCAGTTGGATGTGGACGATGATCGATGACCGGCTGCGTGGCGAACTCCGCAAGACACCACAGCGGCGTGAGCGACTGCGCCAACTCGAAGAAGCTGTGCGCGACGGAGCACGGGCACCGTCCGCAGCCGTTGAGGATATGCTGCAGATGATCGGGCTATGAGCCCAAACGCGTCTGGCTCAGACGGCTTCAACGAAAGACCTGATTGCCACTCTCAGAAGAAGGCCTGCAGTCCTGTTTGAGCGCGTCCGAGGATGAGGGCGTGGATGTCATGTGTGCCCTCGTATGTGTTGACGGTTTCGAGGTTCTGGGCGTGGCGCATGACATGGTATTCGATCTGAATGCCGTTGCCACCGTGCATGTCCCGTGCCTGGCGCGCAATATCAAGGGCCTTGCCGC
>JBCBSK010000038.1:0-25060 GCA_039819185.1 Pseudomonadota bacterium
CGATTTCACCACGTCCTTGAAGGGTGGTGAAATCGAAACAGCAGCATCAGGCCGACGGCGACAAAGGTGGCCCCGATGATCGGTTTTGACCGTTCAGCAAGCTTGCCAAAGGCCATTGCGCGCGCTCGAAGCGTTTCCCGTGCGCCAAGCCCCAAACCAACAATGAACGTAGAGACGCCGAGAGAAAAGGCGATCATGATCAGTGTCACAAAGCCGAGATGTTCGCCTTGGGATGCAAGCGCTATTGCCCCGCCCAGCGTCGGGCCAATGCAGGGTGACCAGACGGTGCCAAGAAGAAGACCGCCCAGGAACTGACCCCGCAACGATCCCGCGTCGAGGGCATTCATCTGCGCATCCGCGCCCGAAGCGATTCCGGCTGTCGCCATCTCGAAACGCCGGGCGAACACCGGCGTAACAAGGATCGCCCCGAAAACGATCATCAGGACTGCCCCGATTTGAGCAAGGCGGTCCTGAGTGAGGCCGACGCTTGCACCAAAGGCTGTAACAAGCACGCCAAAAACGACAAAGGACAGACTCATGCCCGCGGCCAGGGCAACGGGTCCAGCTTTGCTGGCATTGAGTGCGCTGACCAAAACGATCGGCAGCACGGGCAAGACGCACGGGTTAATCAGCGTCAAGAGCCCGGCTATATAGGCAAAAACAAATTCCATCGCGCGAGCAAGAATCCGGTCTGATCAGCTTGCCGCACTAGATAAGGGAAAAGGCGGATAAGGCCATTACACAAGCATGTGTTCGAACGACAGATCTTTCGCCCGATCGACCCGCTCGCGTGAGGTTTGGCGCGAGCGGGATCGTCGGCCCCGGCGTCGGCAGATCGCCTGAGACGCATTCGGACGGGATCTGCCATTTGTCGACAACAGACATGCCGAAGCGGAAGCAGCGAAAACAGGCACGGCCAGGACGTGTCGGCATCAGCTCTAGCCGAATAAGATCACGAGATCCAAACCCGTTCCGAGATGCGCGCGCCCATCAGCCGGTTGCCCCCGTCCGGCTCGGCGCCACCGACGCTCTCGTGATAGGCATCGAGATCGGTTGGGAACGCGAAGATCACATTGCCTCCGTCGTTGCTGGCAAGCTCTTGCATGTCCCAATAAATCTGGCGCCGCTTCGCGAAGTCGGTTTCCGTCTGCCCTGCCTTCATCAGTTGCTCGAACTGGTCATTGCACCAGTAGGCCTCTGCCCAGGGCGCCCCGCAGGCAAACGCTACCGAAAACATCATCCCGGGCGTTGGACGGGTTGTCCAGTTCGACACGACGTAGGGCTTCTGCATCCAGACATTGGACCAGTCGCCATCATTCGGCTCGCGCTTGACGGTGGCATCTATCCCGGCGGGTGTGCCGCTTTCCTGCATGAGCACGGCAACGTCCACAGCATTGGGGAAGGCGGGATCGGCAGCGCTGAGTTCGACCGCCGTCTCGAGACCCTCAAGGGCCTCACGCCCTGCGAATAGATCTGCGAGCAATGGACAATCGAGCCCGAAAGATTCAGATTCAATCCAATCCATCAAATGCCGGGACTGAACACCTAGAACGATCACCACGTTGGAGATCGGTGAATGAGCCAAGCAAGCACAATTGCCATGACTTTGATCTGGTCGGAGCAATGCCAGATGGGGGCCGTCGATTGAAGCGCGTTCCAAACTCCGATGGCATGGGAGACCTTAACCCAAACCTAGTTCGCAGCTACCGCAAGTAGCGGCTTGCCACCCGTTTTTGGGCATTCCAGCTTCGCCCCTCACCTCGTCCGCAAGCCCACATCCAGATACCCCTGATCGTCGCCTTCGACCGCTGCGCGGAGTTGCTCGGCTGCCTGGGCCGCCTCGCGCTGGCGTTGCCACATGCCGGCATAGACGCCATCACGCGCCAAAAGCGCGTCATGGGTGCCGCGCTCGCAGATCTCGCCCTTGGACAGGACCAGGATCTCGTCGGCATTGACGACCGTCGACAGCCGGTGGGCAATAACGATCGTGGTGCGGTCACGCGAGACCTGATCGAGCGCCGACTGGATCTCGCGCTCAGTATGGGTGTCGAGCGCACTCGTCGCCTCATCCAGCACCAGGATCGGTGGGGCTTTCAGGATCGTGCGCGCGATCGCCACCCGCTGCTTCTCACCGCCGGAAAGCTTCAGCCCACGCTCGCCGACCATGGTGTCATAACCGTCCGGCAGGTCGCGGATGAAGCCATCAATCTGGGACAACCGTGCCGCCTCTTCGACCTCGTCGTCCGTTGCATCGGTCCGGCCATAGCGGATGTTGTAGCGGATCGTGTCATTGAACAGCACCGTATCCTGCGGGACCATTCCAAGCGCGCGCCGCAGCGAGTCCTGGCTGACCGCGTTCAGATCCTGGCCATCGATCGCCACCCGCCCGCCGGTCACGTCATAGAAGCGGAACAGGATGCGCGAGATTGTTGACTTGCCAGCACCTGACGGGCCAACCAGGGCCACGGTCTTGCCCGGCGGCACCTCAAACGAGATGCCCTTGAGGATCTGACGCTCC
Organism: Pseudomonadota bacterium; assembly: GCA_039819185.1. Lineage (GTDB taxonomy): Bacteria > Pseudomonadota > Alphaproteobacteria > Rhizobiales > Tepidamorphaceae > JBCBSK01. Next base: position 2,519 of record JBCBSK010000038.1, read on the forward strand.
GGGTCATAGGCGAAGCGGACATCCTCGAAGATGATGCGCCCTTCGGTCACGTGCAGGGGGGGCGCCCCTGGCCGATCAGCGATCTCGGGGTCCTTGTCGAGCAGTGTGAACATCGCTTCGATGTCAACGAGACTCTGGCGGATTTCGCGATAGACCATGCCGATGAAGTTGAGCGGCATATAGAGCTGAATCAACAGCGCATTGATCAGCACGAAATCACCAACCGTCAGCGTCCCGGCCTGGACCTCCATCGCCGCAAGAATCATGCAGGCCATCATACCAAGCGAGAAGATGACGGTCTGGGCGCTGTTGAGCCAAGCAAGCGATTCCCAAGTCCGCGTCGCGGCCCGCTCATAGCGCTTCATCGAACGGTCGAAGCGGGCGCTCTCCATCCGTTCGTTGTTGAAGTATTTGACTGTCTCGAAGTTCAGAAGGCTGTCGATCGCCTTTGAGTTCGCATCGGTATCGCTGTCGTTCATCTCGCGGCGAATCTCAATCCGCCAGTTCGTCATCTGCACGGTCAGAACGAGATAGCCGATGATCGTGATCAAAAGGATCGCGACATAGCGCAGGTCGAAGTGCCAGCCGATGACGACCGCCGCCAGTAGAAACTCGACCGCGGTCGGAATGGTCGCGAGGATGGTGTAGCGGACAATCGTCTCGATGCCCTTGGTGCCGCGCTCGACAACACGGCTCAACCCGCCCGTGCGGCGTTCAAGGTGAAAGCGCAGCGACAGGCGGTGCAGATGGGCAAACGTACGCGACCCAAGCGAGCGCACGGCATATTGCCCGACGCTGGCAAACAGCGCGTCGCGCAACTGATTGAAGACGACCATCAGAATGCGGCCGACATTGTAGGCCACGACCAAAAACAGGGGTGCTGCCAGGAGGGCAAGCCAGCCCGGCGGCTCAGCGGCTTGCGCCGCCCCCTCGCCCGACAGCGCGTCCACCGCCCATTTGTATGCGAAGGGCGTCAACACCGTGATGATCTTGGCGATGATCAGAAGAACGATCGAGACAATGACCCGGAGCTTGAGATCGGCGCGCTCGGACGGCCAGATATAAGGCCAGAGATCGATGACGGTAGCGATCGACGAGCGGTCGCGGGCCTCCTCGGCCAGCGATACATCGGTTTTATCGGTCAACGGGTCTTGCCCCTGGCCGGCAGCGGCCGCGCCGTGGGTGGTATCGACCATGAAAGCTCCGGTCCGCGATGCCCTTGACATGACCAGGGTCAGGCCCCGAAAACATCAGCCCTAGATCGGATCTGGTTTTGGTGGAACCGATCCATGGTTCCATCAAAACGAATGAACCTGATCTGTTTCAAATAGATAGATCAGTTTTGCCGCTTTTGACGGTATCACACAGTGATCCCGTCAAAAAGGGAAACTGATCTTAAGAGGACGGCGCAAAACACCGAAACCTGAAAATAGAACCGTTCTAGGTTTTTGCAATACGGCGCTCCGCGTCAGCCTGACACGCTGCCATGTGTTGAGCATTTACGCCGGCGCGCTAGCCATCGTTGGCAGATGCGGCCTCGTCCTCGTCCGGCAGAGGAATTGTGAAAATCTGGTCGGGGAAAATCAGGTCTGGATCATCAATCTGCGACCGGTTGGCTTCAAAGATCAGCGTATAGCGAATGCCGCGGCCGTAAATCTGCCGTGCGATGCGCCACAGATTGTCACCGCGCTCAATGACGACCTGCGGGATGTCCTCCACAGCGCCCGCGGCACTGTCGTCAGTCCAGATGTCAGACGTCGTCGTGCCGTCGACGGACACTGCCGCCGTTTCCGTGCCGGCCTGGTCGTCAGGCATCGGATCGGTTACCGCGATCTCAGGCGTTTCGCGATCAGGTGTGGCAGCTTCGCCGACTGGCGCTTCGGCCTGCTCTTCGGAAGCGGGGGCAGCCGGAGGCGTCAGACTATCGGCGGCAACGATCTGGACACGATCAAAGCGGACGGACGCACGCGCGATCACGCTCCCATTTGTCACATCGAGGACGTCCGCGCGCACCGAATACCGGCCGGGCGGCAAGGCACGCTCGAAGGTCAGCGACCAGGTGCCGGCATCGTCTGTTTCAGCATCACCAACGTGAAGGCCGTTGAGATAAACACGAACCGTGTCGCCCGGTGCACTCTCGCCAGTGACAAACACAGTCGTGTCGTTCTCGACCTCAACTATGCCAATCGCGGTATCGGGCCGCGGCGTGTCGGGCTCGGCGACAGGTTCCGGCTCGGACAGAATGTCGGGGTCAGCGGCGGCCGTGTCGATGGCCTCCGGCTCTGATACCGCCGGCTCCTCAGCAGGTGTTTCCTCCTCAACTGCCTCGGCGGCTGCTTCCACCTCCGCCACCTCAGCAGACACCTCGGGCTCGACAACGGGCTCCGGCACTTCAGCCTCAGCCACGTCGACCGGTTCTGGAGCAGGTGCTGGCCTTTGGACGATCTCGCTTGGTTGGCCCGGCTCAGCAACGGCGACAAGCGGCGTTTCACCGGTCTCGTCTATGCCGATCGTAATCTCGACCTCGGACTGGGCCGCCGCGCGCTCGGGCTCCGTGGCGCGCAAGGCCATGATGTGATCGCCCGGCGGCAAAAGCTGGTCGCCAAGCGCCGTCCAGTCGCCATTCTCGTCGGCGGTAACCGACAGGATGGTCTGGCCATTGACAACAATATCGACCGCAGCGCCCGCACCAGCCGCGCCTGCAATGACGAACGATCCGTCGGGTTCGACACGCAGAACATCGACACTGGGCGCTATCGAAGGGCCGATGGCGGGTTGTTGAACCACGTTTTCGGTCGGAGCGACCTCAGGTGTCGGCTCGGTCAGTGCCGCGACCTCCTGTTCGGGCTCGGCGGGTGCGGCATTGGTATCGGCCTGAGGGTCGGCCGGCGCTTCAGGCTCTGCTGGCGCCTCTGCAACCACCTGAGACTGCTCGGTCGCATTGTTCTGACGATCGAGATAGACCACCGTGCCAATGCCGGTCGCGGCAGCCGCAGAGGCGCCGAGAATGGCGAAGAGCTTCGCTTTTGCGGCCAGGATCATGGCGCCCCTCATGCGGGTTAGGCTGCGGTGACCGACCGTCACAGAAAGGTCATGGTCTTGCAGGCACAAGCTATCGGTACGTAGCCCGTTCGGAAAGGCCCGACAAGGCCCGGCTACCAAAGACCGTCACTCACCCAACGCGCCGGGTCCCCGATGCCGCAGACTGAACCCACCAAACCCGCCAAAGATATGACGGCGCCCGGCCGCACCATCCGCACCGTCTGCGTGTATTGCGGCTCGGGCGAAGGGCGCAATCCAGCCTATGCGAACGCTGCCGACACCTTCGGCAAGGACTTGGCGGATAACGGAGTTGGCCTTGTCTATGGCGGTGGCAGCCTCGGCCTCATGGGCAGGGTCGCGCGCGGTGTTCTTCACCATGGCGGGCATGTCACCGGTATCATCCCGAGCTTCCTGGCCGAGCGCGAGCGCATGCTGCGTGATGTCAACGAGTTGATCGAAACCCGCGACATGCATGAGCGCAAACGGCTGATGTTTGAACGCTCGGATGCCTTCGTCGCCCTCCCCGGTGGTGTCGGAACCTTGGAGGAGACTGTCGAAATGCTGACCTGGTCGCAGCTCGGCCAGCACGACAAGCCCATATTGCTCGCCAATATCGAGCGCTTCTGGGACCCGCTCATCGATCTGCTCGACCACATGCTGGCCGACACGTTCATTCGGCCGGGACTGATGGTGCGCTATCTTGTGGTCAACGAGGTTGCCGACATCCTCCCGGCGCTGACCGCTGCAGCACAGGATGGTCAGGCCGCCACGCGCGACGCGGATGCCCCCTCGATCAGCAATTTGTAGGTGACCGAATCGATCAACGCCTGGAACGAGGCGTCGACGATGTTCGGGCTGACCCCGATCGTCGACCAACGCCGCCCGGCACCATCACGGCTTTCGATCAGGACTCGCGTCGTCGCGGCGGTGCCCCCGTTCAGGATGCGCACCTTGTAGTCGGTCAGTTCCAGATCAGAAATGAAGCGTTGATAGCGGCCAAGATCCTTCCTGAGCGCCTGGTCGAGCGCGTTGACCGGTCCGTTCCCCTCGCCAACGCTCATCAGATCAACGCCATCGACACTGACCTTCACGGTCGCTTCCGATATGGTAACGAGTTCACCGATCGCGTTGAAACGCCGCTCGATCATTACGCGAAAACTCTTGATGTCAAAAAAGTGCGGCACCTGGTCGAGCGCCCGGCGCGCCAGAAGCTCGAAGGACGCATCCGCTGCCTCATAGGCATAACCTTCGGCCTCGCGGTGCTTGACCTCTTCCAGAAGTCGCTCGACGGCAGGATCGTCGCGCGCCACATCAAGGCCGAAGCGCTGAAGTTCCGAGAGGATGTTCGACCGGCCCGCCTGGTCCGACACCAGCACATGGCGCGTATTGCCGACACGGTCAGGCGCAACATGCTCATAGGTTGCCGGGTCCTTGACGATGGCCGAGGCATGAATGCCGGCCTTGGTGGCAAATGCGCCTGAGCCGACATAGGCTGCTTGCGGGTCCGGCGCCCGATTCAACAGCTCGTCAAAGGCACGGGCGACAGCCGTCACCTGGCGCAGCCTGTCCGGTGTGACGCTGGTTTCCAACCGCGATGCATAAGGTTCCTTGAGACACAGCGTCGGGATCAGTGCGATCAGATTGGCATTGCCACACCGCTCACCGATGCCGTTCAGCGTGCCTTGGATCTGGCGCACACCGGCATCGACAGCGGCCAGCGAATTGGCCACAGCGTGGCCCGTGTCGTCATGGGTATGGATGCCGAGCCGGTCGCCCGGCACGCCCGTCGCAATCAACTTGCCGATGATGTCGGAGACTTCATGCGGCAGCGAGCCGCCATTGGTGTCACACAACACCGCCCAGCGCGCGCCGGCGTCGAGTGCTGCACGGACGCAAGACACGGCGTAGTCCGGATTGGCCTTGTAACCATCGAAGAAGTGCTCGCAGTCGATCATCGCCTCGCGGCCAGAGGCCGTCACGGCCGTAACCGATTCCGAGATCGAGGCGAGGTTTTCCTCCAGCGACACACCGAGCGCGACGCGGACGTGGAAATCCCAAGCTTTGGCCACGAGACAGATCGCATCGCAGGTCGCATTGAGAATGCCGGCAAAACCGGGATCGTTCGACACAGACCGCCCTGCCCGCTTGGTCATGCCGAAAGCGGTCATTTTCAGGGTCGAGCTACGTGCTTGCGAGAAAAGTGCCGTGTCGAGCGGATTGGCACCCGGATAGCCGCCCTCGACATAGTCGACGCCAAGCCGCTCCAGGAGACCGATGACCTGCAACTTGTCCTCGAGCGAGAAATCGATCCCCGGCGTCTGCGCGCCATCCCGCAGCGTGGTGTCAAAAAGGTAGAGCCGGTCTTTTTGGATCACGGTGTCCGTCATTGATCCGCCCTCAGATGAGCCCGTAATAACTCAGCGCGATGAGAAGTGCTGCGCCGAGCACGACGAACTTGATCGCGACATAGCCGATCCAGCGTTTTGGGAACGGCAGGTCGTCATGCCAGGTCTTTTTCGACGTCTGGGTATCTTGATCGGTCATCGCGCCACCTCCCAATCGGTTGTCAGGTCGCCGGTCTCAGGGTCCTTGCGGTCCATGAGCTGGATGCCCATGGCGGCCAACTCGTCGCGAATGCGGTCGGCCGCGGCGAAGTCTTTTCGTTTGCGGGCGTCGAGCCGGGCGGTAATCGCCTGATCGATCTTGGCGGCATCGACATCGATCTGCGGTTCTTCTTCCGCAATGCCGAGCAGGTCGAGGCAATGCGCCAGACGCGCCAGAGCCTCGGGCGAAGACGCATCGTCCAGCGCGCTCAGCCGAGCAACAGCGAGCGGCGTGTTGAGATCATCCGAGAGCGCATCGAGGAAGTCGACGTCCGGGTCGAGGGTCACGGTGTCCATAGAGGCAAGCGTCCGACGCCAGCGCCGCAATTGGATCGAGGCTTCATGCAAAAGCGACACCGTCCAGTCGATCGGCTGGCGGTAGTGGGTCTTCAGCATCGCCAGACGCAGGACATCGCCGGACCACGACCGGCCGCCGAATGTGTCGGTGGTCAGCAAATCACGGATGGTGATGAAGTTGCCGAGCGACTTCGACATCTTCTCGCCTTCAACCTGCAAGAACCCGTTGTGCATCCAGACATTGGCCATGACCTCGGTGCCATGAGCGCAGCGCGACTGGGCGAGTTCGTTCTCATGGTGCGGGAAAACCAGATCGATGCCGCCGCCATGGATATCGAAGACCTCGCCGAGGAGCGCCTTGGACATTGCGGAGCACTCGATATGCCAGCCGGGCCGCCCCTCGCTCCACGGGCTTGGCCAAGAGGGCTCACCGGGCTTGGACGGCTTCCACAACACGAAGTCCATCGGGTCTTTCTTGTAGGGCGCGACTTCGACGCGAGCGCCGGCATGCATTTCATCAAGGGAGCGCCGTGCCAGAGTGCCATAGTCCGGCATCGACCCGACCGAGAACAGGACATGGCCCTCCGCCGCATAGGCATGTCCCTTGCCGATCAGCGTCTCGATCATCGCAATCATATGCGGGATGTGCCCGGTCGCGCGCGGCTCGTGGGTCGGTGGAAGGCATCCAAGCGCTGCAACATCCACATGAAAATCGCGGATCGTCGTTTCGGTCAGGTCGGAGATCGGAACGCCGCGCTCGGCGGCGCGTGCGTTGATCTTGTCGTCGACATCGGTGAGGTTGCGAACATAGGTGACGTGGCGGTCACCATAAGCATGACGCAGAAGCCGGAACAAAACGTCGAAAACGATCAGCGGCCGGGCATTGCCGATATGGGCGAAGTCATAGACCGTAGGGCCACAGACATACATCCGCACATTGGCCGGATCGATCGGCGCAAAAACAGCCTTTTCTTTTGTCAGCGTGTTGTAGAGCTGAAGTGCCATTGACACATGCGTTCCCTGTCAGAGCCACTGCCCTGCCGGCCGGCGCGGGTTCACGTTGTTCAAGATTTCAGGCGAACGGGAACGGCGACGGCCAGCGGTGCTAGCCGGTAATGATAATGCACCCGCAAATGTTGCGGATCGGTGATCGACGCAGTTCCATGCCCGCTTTATCGCTCGGCAGAAACCGAATGTCCATCCGCTGAACGCTGAAAGGGTTGGGTAAAGCGCGGGATCGGCCTCAGAGAGCGAAGCCGCGCCTGACAAGGTCCGCTCGCAGGTCTTCAGCGCCTGTGAACCGGATCGCATCGAAACCGACCTCGGCCGCGGCGATGCAGTTTGCTTCGACGTCATCGATGAAGATCGCACGGTCCGGATCAAGATCCGCCCGCTCGCACAACAGACGAAAGATCGCTGGGTCGGGTTTGATCAGCCGAACCACGCCGGACACCACTTCGATGTCGAAAATGCCGAGAAACGGATAGGCGGCAACCGTCTCCGGCCACAGTTCAGCGGAGAAATTCGTGATCGCATGACAGGGCCAGCCCTGGCCTTTCAGTGTCTCCAGGATTGCGACGCTGCCATCGATCGCGCCTGGAATCGTCTCAAGCCAGTTGTCATAGAAAGCTGCGATCAGGCTGCGCTCTTCGGGAAATCGCTCGGTCAGCACCTCAATGGCTTCTGCACATGACCGGCCGCGATCCTGTTCCTTGTGCCAGTCCATGGTGACGACCTCCGCCAAGAACCAGGCGCGGCGGTCTGCGTCCGGGATCAGCCGCTCATAAAGCCGCTCGGGCCGCCAATTGACCAGAACATTGCCAACATCGAACACCACCGCATCATAGCGCTCGCGCACATCTGCCCTACCGGTCACTCTATTCCTCCCAGCCTGTTTCCCAAAGGCGTGGCAACCGCATCATGCATGAAATAGATTCAATCTAGTTGCAAAGTAAGGTTAAACACATCTTTCAATTGTGCAGCGCGCTGTCTGCATTTACCTTGTCTCCGCAAGTCACTTGAAAAAGCCGTGTATTTTGAGTATTGCTATGCTTGAATTTATTGCCAAACTCACTCTGCGCCAGAAAACGGCGGACCTCCTTGCGGTCCGCCGTTTTCATTTTGCCGACAAAATCTTAACGCAAAAGGTTAACACCGGAAGATATTTACGTTCAGTCTTCCAGGTAATCACCACATCTTGGTGCCGGTTGATCGGCCCAGGGCATGATCGGCACGGTGGACGTCGAGTTCTCGGGACTGCCCTCGATCAGCTTGTCGGTGTAGACGAGATAGACCAGCACATTGCGTGTCGCATCACAGCCGCGAACAATGCGCATACGCTTGAACATCACCGATCGGCGCATGCGAAACATTTCCTCGCCCTGCTCGAAGGGTCCGGTGAACGTAACCGGCCCGACCTGACGACACGCGAGCGAGACAATGGACAACTCCTCGGCGATGCCGATCAAGCCCTCGAAGCCGCCCTTTTCCGGCACGGTGAAGTGGCAGGCCACGCCCTTAATGATCGGATCGTCGATGGCATAGGTGGCGAGCTTGTGATCGGGCGTCAGCAAGTTGAACACGGTCGATTTGCGGAAGATCAGCTCGGGCTCGGGATCGCTTTGCGCGATGACGGCGCCCCCGCCGATGACAAGCGCCACAAAGCCAACAACGACACTGCGGATCATGCTCACTCTCCCATGCGTCGGATGCGCCCTGCGCCGATCCGTCTAGCATGGGGTCGCGCCTTGTGCATCCGCGATCTTGTCGCCTTTGGGCGATTGCGAAATCTTAAGAAACCGTTACCATGCAGGGCGATCCGGGGGCGGCTGGATCGACGGCTTGCTGATCCTTCGTTCAGGCAGACCGGAGCAAAGTTCATGCGTATATCCGCCCCTGTGCGGCCCGCTGGCCGGCCACGACGGTCTCTGTTCGGCATCTCCTCGCTTGCGGGATCCTCGATCCGAGTATCGCTCGTGCTCGGAGCGCTGACGGCCATGGTCGTCACGACGCCCGCGATTGCCTCCGTCTGCCGTGACCTGGAGGCAGAGCTGGCCTCAGCGCGGGGCGGTGGCCTGTCGCCGCGCGCGATCGCAAACCGCATGACCGGGCTCGCCCATGATGTCTCGCGTTTGCAAAGCGAAGCGCGTGCGATCGGCTGTGTCGAACGGCCGCGCTCCGCGGTCTGCCGGCCACTGTTGGCCGAGATCAACGCGCTGCGCTCTGAATATGAACGCCTCGACGTACAACGCCAGCGCGGTGGCGCAGCGCCCAATCCGGCCCGCGAACGGCGGATCTTGGCCGCCCTCGGCGCCAACAATTGTGGAGCGCGCTATGCGGCCTACGCCCCGCAGCCGCGCCGCGCACCGGATCTCCTCGGGTCTGTCTTCGCACCAACCCGCGAAACGCCGCGCGCAGACCGCCAGCAACGCCAACAGCGCCAGGCCGCGGTGACCAATCGCCGTGCCGAGCCAGAGCGGCGCCAGCAACGCCGCGCTGCACCGGCCGCTCCGTTCGAAACCTACCGCACCGTTTGCGTCCGAACCTGCGATGGATTCTTCTGGCCGCTGAGCTTTTCGACCACCGCGGCAAACTTCGAAACCGATGCCCAGCTCTGCCAGGCAAGCTGCCCAGGCACCGAGGTCGCGCTTTATGCCAAACCGGCCCCGTTCGGTGAGACCGAGGAGATGCGCTCGGTCAGCACCGGCGGAGACTATACCGCGCTCGACAATGCGTTCCGCTATCGACGTGAGATCGTGCCGGGCTGCGGCTGCCCGACCGCAACCGAAATCGTTGCCCAGCGCCAGGCCGAAACGGCCATCGAGATCGTCCAGTTGACGGCCGGCGGAACGCTGCCGGAGAACACCATCAGCCTGCCCCGACCAAACCCGAAACGTGGCACGAACGATGACGGGCTGACCTTGGTCGATCTGGCCCCCGGCGACACGCCGGCCGACGGTGAACTGCCTTATCCGCGCGTTCACCCAGACCATGCGGCGGACTGGGTGGCGCTTAAGGACGAAATCGAGAATGCCCCGCCACCGCCGATCCGCGTCGTCGGCCCATCGACGCCGATTCTGGTGCGGTGACGTTAGGTCAGGCGCTTGCGGCCTTCGTCAAGCGACGCAACATGCGCTCGCGGCCCATGATCGCTAGCAGTGGCGCCAGGTCAGGGCCATGAGTACGGCCGGTGAGCGCAAGCCGTAGCGGCATGAACAGCGCCTTGCCCTTGCGATCCGTCTCAGCTTTCAGCGCCCCGGTCCAGGCGCCCCAACTGGTCGCATCCAGATCAGCGGGTAGAAGCTCTGCGGCCCGAGCAACAAAGCAACGATCGTCATCATCCAGCGTGACGTCGGGATCGGCTTCGCCGGAGACCACTGCCCACCAGTCGGTGATTTCCGGGAACGTCGTCAGGTTCTGCCGCACAGTGGTCCAGAAGGCGTCCCCGCCGCCAACACCCGCCTCGGCAAGCCTGTCGCGGACATCCCCATAAGCGGTGTCGTGCAGCAGCTTGGCGTTGAGAGCCGGCAGATCGTCGGGATCGAATTTTGCCGGCGCACGGGACACATCACCGAGATCTACCACATCCTGTAGCGCATCGAGATCGTGATGCGGTGCAACGGGATGCGAGGTGCCGATCAGCACTGCGAGGCATGCAACCGCCATCGGTTCAAGCCCCCGCTCGCGAAGGCTCTGAAGCGACAATGCACCGGAGCGCTTCGACAGCCCTTCGCCGGAAATCGTTGTCAGCAGGTTGTGGTGGCCGAAGGCTGGGACCTCTCCGCCAAGTGCTTGGAACAGTTCGATCTGAACGGCGGTATTGGCGACGTGGTCCTCACCGCGAATGACATGAGTAACACCGAGCGCGATGTCATCGACGACCGATGGCAACGTATAGAGATAGCTGCCATCGGCGCGCACCAGAACGGGATCGGACAAGGACGCGGCATCGATTTCCTGAGACCCGCGCACGAGATCGTCCCAGCCAACTGCCTCCTGATCGAGCAGGAACCGCCAATGAGGCTGGCGCCCGTCCACTTCGAGTGTGGCACGCTCATCTGCGCTCAAGGACAGGGCCGCCCGGTCATAGACCGGCGGTTGGCGCCGGGCGAGCTGTAGCTTGCGCTTCCGCTCAAGCTCTCCAGCGGTCTCGTACGCGGGATAGAGTCGGTCCATCTCACGCAGACGATCCGCCGCCGCATCATGCTCGGACGCACGCTCGGACTGGCGCACCTCGATATCGGGCACGATGCCAGTCCAGGCGAGATCGTCTCGAATCGCGGCAATATACTCCTCGCGGCTGCGCTCGGGATCGGTATCGTCAAAGCGCAGGACGAAATTGCCGCCACGCCGCTTGGCATAGAGCCAGTTGAACAGTGCCGTGCGTAAGTTGCCGATGTGAATGAGCCCGGTTGGCGACGGCGCGAAGCGTACGGTGACGGTCATGCGCTCTCTCCATACCGTTGCTGCTTGGCGTCCAAGTCTTGCATACGCGCCCTCTCAGGTGCCATGTCGCCGCCGAAGCGCAGGCTTGCGATCGGCACGACCGAAATCACCCTGGTACGACTACGATCGCTTTCGCCGATACGCGCCACGAACACAAGCCCCGCCAACCGGACCGCCAGTCATGACCAGCTATCGCAACTCCGAGCCCCGCCCGCCAATCATGCAAGGCACACCTCCGCCGGCGGACTGGCGCGTGCCGTTCATTGACTGGGATCGGCCACCCTGGAACCGCTGGGCATTCCAGAACGTTCGCCAGATCATGCCGACGGCCGAAGTCTGGCGCGGCACGGGACCAGGACGCGACCTTCCCGAGGATCTCCGTGACGTCGGTCACGTCGAGGTCACCGGCACGGACGGCCAAACACGCACGATCGACGCGTTTTTAGACGAGACCTATACCGACGGCTTCATCGTGCTGAAGGGCGGTCAGATCATCCATGAGAGCTATTTCAACGGGATGACGCGGCGCTCCCTCCACCTGTCGCAGTCGGTCGCGAAATCGGTTACCGCGATGAGCGCCGGAGCGCTGATCGGAGACGGCGTGCTCGATCCCGGCACGCTGTTGACCGACTACATTCCTGAGCTTGCTGAGACAGCCTATGCCGGGGCGACGCTACAGCATGTTCTCGACATGACGAGCGGCGCCCGGTTCTCCGAAGACTATACCGACCGCTATTCGGATATTGGCGCCATGGATGTCGCGTCCGCCTGGAAACCCGCACCGGATGGCACCCGGCGGGAAGACTTCCCCGATTGTGTTTTCGATCAGATGCTCACGCTCAAGACCCTGGAAGCCGAACATGGATCGCGCTTCCTCTACCGCTCGATTGAGACCGACGTTGTCGCCCATTGCATGGAGCGGGCTACGGGCAAGCGGCTGCCGGAGATCGTCTCCGACGCGCTGTGGTCCGGCGTTGGCGCGGACGAAAGTGCCTGCTTCACCGTCGACACGTCAGGCTATGCGCTGGCCTGTGGTGGGTTCAACGCAACGCTGAGGGACTATGCCCGCTTCGGACTGCTGGTGCTGGGCGGCGGAGCCTGGAACGGCCGTCAGGTGATCCCGCAAGCCTGGATCGACGACACCTTCTCAGGCCCGCATGGCCTGTTTAACGATGCCGGTCGAGAGCTCTTTCCAAATGGTGCCTATCGCAACCAGTTCTGGATCGAGGACAACGACCGTCAAACCATTCTGGCCCGCGGGGTGTTCGGCCAGATGATCTTCATCTCGCGCGATCTCGATTGCGTCGCAGTCAAGCTCTCGACCTGGCCCGATTTCCGCAACACGTTCTACGACGACCTGACCCGGCGCGCGATCCGCGCCATCGCCGAGGCGGTGTAATCCGCCGCCGAGTGTTCGGCCTCGTGCCGTTGCTACAGGGTCAGCAATCCAGCGTCGTCTGCCTCTCCCAGTCGCTGAGATGGCTCTTGAACTCGTTCCAGTCGGCCAGTTTGAGCTTCACGTAAGCCGAGATCGTCTCGGAGCCGAGCGCTTGGGCAAGCTCTGTATTCGCCTCGAGGCCACGCAGCGCATCGAGCAGGTTGAGCGGCAGCTTCTTGGCATCCCCCGCCTTGTCGGCCTCGGTATACATGTTGATATCGAGACGCGGGCCGGGATCGCGTGCTTCGGCGATCCCATCGAGACCAGCTGCCAGCACCGTGGCCGGCATCAGATAGGGATTCGCTGCACCATCCGCGAGACGCAGTTCGAAGCGGCCCGGATCGGGGATCCGCACCATGTGTGTGCGGTTGTTGCCGCCATAGGTGACCGTGTTCGGTGACCAGGTCGCACCAGACGCCGTGACCGGCGCATTGATACGCTTGTAGGAGTTCACCGTCGGATTGGTGATCGCACACATCGCGGTCGCATGATGCATCAGTCCGCCGAGGAACTGATAGCTGAGGGCAGACATGCCAAGCTCGCCGGCATCATCCTCGAACAGATTGGTTTCGCCGGTCTGATCCCAGATGCTGACATGCATGTGGCAGCCATTGCCGGTCAGATGCGCGAAGGGCTTGGGCATGAAGGTCGCGCGAAGCTCGTGCTTTTCCGCGATCGACTTGACCATGAACTTGAAAAAGGCATGGCGGTCCGCGGTCACCAGGCTGTCGGTGTAGTCCCAGTTCATCTCGAACTGGCCGTTGGCGTCCTCATGATCGTTCTGATAGGGGCCCCAGCCGAGCGTCTGCATCGCGTCGCAGATTTCGCTGATGACGTCATAGCGGCGCATCAGGGCCGAGACATCGTAGCACGGCTTGGCTTGGGTGTCGGCCGGATCGGAGATCGCATCGCCTTGCGGTGTGATGAGGAAGTATTCGCATTCGACCCCGTGCTTGGGCCGGTAGCCGGCGTCACGCGCAGCCTTCAGAACCCGCTTTAGCGTGTTGCGCGGCGCGTGCGCGACCTCCTCACCGTTCATGTAGAGGTCAGCCGCCAGCCAGCCGACATTGGGTTTCCATGGCAATTGGATCAAGCTGTCGGGATCGGGGATCGCGAACATGTCCGCATCCGCCGGCGTCATATCGAGCCAGGCGGCGAAACCGGCAAACCCTGCCCCGTCACGCGCCATGCCGGTGATTGCCGAGGCCGGCACGAGCTTGGCTCGCATCACGCCGAACAGATCAACGAACGAGATCAGGAAATACTCAATGCCCTTGTCCTTGGCCTCCTGGGCCAGATCGGCTGCCATGGTTCAAGTCCCCCATTGGAAGTGGTATTGTCGTTTAGGAAGGTAACCGCGCAGAACGCTGGTCTTCACGGCGCCACAGATATCCGCGGCGCAGCGAAACAGTCTGTCTTGTTGTGATTGACGCAGGCGCGAGACGCGCAGCCGAGATCGCCGCTCAGTCGACCAGATCGAGCCGGCGTTTAATGCGCTCGACATCATCTTCAAGGCGCATGATCTTCTGATCGCGAACAAGGTCATCCGCATTGAACGTATGCTCGCGGACACGAAAATTGACGAACTGCTCAAGCAGTTCTTTTTGTACGTCCTCCAATCGATCGAGCTTTGATCGGATCGCGCGGAGATGCTCGAGGATGATGTTATCTGTCGCCATAACTGGAACATAACAGGAATATGCAGGGCGCGCAACAGCATTACAATCGCCCCGGCACCCAGTTCGTCCCCGCAAGAGGCACTCCCGCCATGGCGGCGGATTCAACGGTCAGCGCCACCAGATCCTCGGGTTCGAGATTGTGCACATGGCTCTTGCCGCAAGCGCGGGCCAGCGTTTGCAGCTCCATCGTCATGACGGCGAGATAGTTGCTGAGGCGCCGGCCCGCCTTCACGGGGTCAAGCCGTTTGGTCAGGTCGGGATCGGTGGTCGTGATCCCGGCCGGATCACGCCCTTCGTGCCAATCGTCATAGGCGCCGGCCGTCGTGCCGAGTTTGCGATACTCCTCTTCGAGCGCGGGGTCGTTGTCGCCGAGCGCGATCAGCGCGGCGCTTCCGATCGACACGGCATCAGCCCCGAGCGCCAGCGCCTTGGCGACATCGGCACCTGAGCGGATACCGCCCGAGACGATGAGTTGCACCTTACGGTGCATTCCAAGTTCGGTCAGCGCCCGCACGGCTTCCCGCACCGCTGGTAGCGTTGGAATGCCGACATGCTCGATGAAGACCTCCTGGGTCGCCGCCGTGCCGCCCTGCATGCCGTCGACGACGACGACATCGGCACCAGATTTCACACTCAGAGCCGTGTCGTAATAGGGCCGCGCCGCGCCGACCTTCACATAAATCGGCTTTTCCCAATCGGTGATCTCGCGCAACTCCTGGATCTTGATTTCAAGATCATCCGGCCCGGTCCAGTCCGGGTGGCGGCAGGCCGAGCGCTGATCGACCCCTTCTGGAAGCGTGCGCATGCTGGCAACGCGTTCGGAGACCTTCTGGCCGAGCAGCATGCCACCGCCACCGGGCTTTGCGCCCTGCCCCACGACGATCTCGATCGCATCCGCCTTCCTGAGATCGTCCGGGTTCATGCCATAGCGCGACGGCAGGTATTGATAGACCAGCATCGAGGAGTGGTCGCGCTCCTCCGGCGTCATGCCGCCATCGCCGGTCGTGGTCGACGTGCCCATGGCGGACGCCCCGCGCCCAAGCGCCTCCTTGGCAGGCCCACCCAGGCTGCCGAAAGACATGCCGGCGATCGTGATTGGGGTCTTCAGATGCAATGGCTTAGATGCGAACCGGTCGCCGAGCACGACATCGGTGTCGCAGCGCTCGCGATAGCCTTCGAGTGGATAGCGCGACATAGACGCGCCCAGGAAGACGAGATCATCGAAGGTCGGCACCCGCCGTTTTGCGCCACCGCCACGAATGTCATAGATCCCGGTCGCAGCGGCCCGGCGGATCTCCGACAGGGTGTAGTCGTCGAAGGTCGCGGACTTGCGAGGGGTCGTCTGCGGACTGTGGGAGTAATCCGCCATCAATAGGCATCCATGTTGTCGATGTCGAAGTTGTACAGTTTGCGCGCCGAACCATAGCGCCGGAAGTCTGCTGGATCCGCATCGAGACCGGCCTGCACCAGGAGATCGGCAAGCACAGCCAGATGGGCGTCGGCCATCTCCTTTTCGATGCAGTCGGCGCCGAGGCTCGCCACTTTGCCACGCACGAATAGCTCCGCCTCATAGATGGAATCGCCAAGATCCGATCCGGCATCGCCGAGAACGACCAGCCGGCCGGCCTGAGCCATGAAGGCTGACATGTGCCCAACATTACCGCCGACGATGATGTCGACACCCTTCATAGAGATGCCACAGCGGGCTGACGCGTCCCCCTCGACGATGATGAGGCCACCATGGCCCGTCGCGCCGACGGACTGGCTGGCATCGCCCGTGACGCGAACCACACCCGACATGATGTTTTCCGCGCAGCCGGTGCCAACATTGCCGCGAACGGTGACATGGGCATGCTTGTTCATGCCGGCGCAGTAATAGCCGGCATGGCCGTCAATCATCACCTCAAGCGGCGCATCCAGACCCACCGCCAGCGCATGTGCGCCGCCCGGATTGGCAACCTCGAAGCTTCCGGCTTCGGCGGCATGGAGTGCCGCGTTCAGGTCGCGGACACTCTGCTGACTGAGGTCGAAGCTTGTGTTGGCAAGGGTCATTCGAGTGGCCCCTGATGCTGCGGCAAGCCGTCGTCGAGATGGATCCAAGGCAGCTTTTCCGCCATATAGACATGGGCCGTGGCAACATAGGTTTCAGGCGCATCCATCGTGGCGGCGTAGAAGTGGGTTTCGCCGGCAAACCGGTCAGCCGCGAAGGTCATCGGCGCGCCGCAACGGCCGCAGAACGACCGCCTGACGCCAGGCGACGAGGTAAACACAACCGGTTCCTCGCCCGTCCACGACCAGGCGTCGTCGGCCAGACCGAAAAAGCTTGTAAACGGTGCCGAGCACGTCCGCCGGCAGCTTTCGCAATGGCAATGACAGGCCCAGAGCGGGGCTCGAAACCATTGATAACGCACCGCACCGCAAAAGCAGCGGCCGGTGCCCGTCGTAGGCATTCCGGGTGAAACAGCAGTCACTGCGCGCGGCTCCAGGCATAAATCCGTGCCGGTGCCGGCTCCCAGATCTCGGCATGCTCGACATCCGGAAGCCGCGCGATAGCGCGGAACTCAGACGACATCGCCACCCAGTCATCGGTTTCGGCGATCACAGCCGGTTTGCACGCGATCGGATCGCGCACCACAGCGAACCCGTCCCGCGTACCGATGGCGAAGGTGAAGAAGCCGTCGAGATCATCAAGCGCATGACCGATCGCGGAATCGAGCGTGTCGCCCGCACGCATCCGCCAGGCGAGATAGCCTGCGGCAACTTCGGAGTCGTTTTCGGTCTGGAATGTCTCGCCATGGCGTTCGAGCTCAGACCTCAGCCGATTGTGGTTCGATAGCGATCCGTTGTGGACGAGGCAGGTGTCGGCACCTGTCGAGAAGGGATGCGAGCCGGCGGTGGTCACAGCCGATTCCGTCGCCATGCGGGTATGTGCAACAGCATGGGTGCCCGCGCGCCCTGACAGCCCGAAGCGCTCGGCGACACCCATCGGATCGCCGATCCCCTTGAACAGTTCGATCGCCTCGCCGACCGACAGAACCGTCACATCTGGGGCCGTCTCGATGATCAAACGCCGCGCCGCCGCCCCGTCGCCGGTCGTGCGGAAGATCGCGTGATCACCAAGCACAGTGGTTTCAACATCAGCCTCAAGCGCGCGTTCGAGCCTGGCATCGAGCGCCCGCCAATCCGTCTCGCCCGTTGTCGACAGGCAGGTGATCTTGGTCACGTCGCCGGGATGATCATAGATCGCAAACCCAGCCGAGTCCGGACCACGCCCGATCATTTCGTGCAGCATCGCAGCCGTCAGCCGACCGAGCTCCGGCTCAAGATCGGGCGATTTCAAGAACAGGCCGACAATGCCGCACATCAAGGTCTCCCACAGACGACTTCTGATGTAGAGTCTCCCTGGCAATCGCGCCTGTCAAGAAACAAATTTTACCCACAGGAAAATCTCACGTCACTGCCTCCTCTGTTGGCTCTTCGGGCGTGACGATGACCGACAGATAGACTGCCGGAAGGCTGCGCAATTCCAGCGGGCCGTGCAGGGCATCGGCGTCAAAGAACAGCGAATCGCCGGGTTCGAGCACATAGACATCCTCCCCATGTCGATACGCGACCGAGCCCTCAAGCATGTAAAGAAATTCGACGCCAGGATGCTGGAAGATTGGATAGGCATCAGACGTTTCATCGAGCCGTATGAGATAGGGCTCGACGCGCGTGGCGCTTCTGAGGCTATGGCCGAGCAGCGTGTAGAGATGACCCTTGCGCGTACCGCGCCGTTCGATCGGCAGTCCCTGCCCTGCCTTGACGAAGGTCGCCTCACGCTTGTCGTCGACGCGCGCGAAGAAGGTCGCGATCGGTACGTTCAACGCTGCGGCGAGGCTCTGCAGCGTTTGCAGCGACGGCGTCGTCTGGCCATTCTCGATCTTCGACAGCATGCCGGGCGACAGCGAGGCCGTGCGGGCAAGCTCGGCGAGCGTCATACCAAGGGCTTGGCGCAGGGTGCGCACTTCCGAGCCAATGGCGCGTTCGAGGGAATCGGTCGGGATCGTCATCGGGGCCAGGCGTTATCAAGAGCCCTAGTGTCGGGCCAAGCGGCCAGCCGTTCAAGCGCGACCTGGAATTATCCGAACCGGCTCAGATACTCTTCCGCGAGGCGGCAGGAACCCTCGGCATAGGTCGGGCTCAGCTCCCGGACGATATCGACCTCCGTGTGCGTTCCCATCCAACCCAGCAGCGCCAGCCGGCGCAACAGTACAAAGGTCGGGATCTCGGCGGTCTCGTCTTGGGTTAACTGGCCGGCGCGGGCATAACCAGTCAGCCAGGCCTCGATCCAATCGCTGGCATTGGGATGGTCTTCATGGAACGACACGGTGGTTGCGGCATCGTAGAGGAACCAGCCGAAACCGCTGTCGTCAAAGTCGATCACCCGTGTCGAAGATCCATCGATCAGGAGGTTGGCGAGCCGGATATCAGCATGAATCAATCCGTAGCGCTCCGGCGTTCGACCAAACCTCTTAAGGCGTTGGCGGATCAGCGCTTGCGCGCGTGAGAGAAGCCCCGCTGCGACGGCATCGACCTTCGGCCCGCTGCTCCAATGCCCCCAATGCGGTGTCTCGCCCAGAATGGTTTCGTCATTCCAGGAAAACCGGGTGAACCAGGCCGGTCTTGTCCAACCACGCGCATGGTCATGCAGCTTCGCGGACATCTCCCCAAGCCTCTGAAGCGGGTCTATGAGATTGTCCGATGGATCGGGCTCACGGCCCTCGATGAAACGGAACAAGACCAGATGCCGCAGTCCAAGGGCTCCGCTATCGACCTCCTGAATGAACGCGCCGTCACGACCGGCGATCGGCGTCGGCGTGATGACATCCGCCTCTGCGTGCAAGGCCTGCATCCAGGCGAGCTCGCTCTCGATCGCCGCTCGCGAATGATAGCCCGGCCGATGCACACGTAGGACGACCCTGTCCGATGTTGGCGGCTCTATAACATAGGTCGCGTTCTCACTCAGGGTGTGCAGCCAAAACGATGTGTCCTTCGGGTAGTCCCAGCGTGCAAGGCCGGCGCGCACCAGATCATCCAGCGCAGACGGCGCCGTAATGGCCGGGTTCAGGGATGAGGGCATGGCAACTCGTGACGGGCCGAATGAAGAACGGACGAAGACCGCGCCGATATCAATCCCGCGTGGCTGGCGCAAGCGGACATCATGCGACCTCAAGGCAGGATGACACATGCACTGTCCCTGATGTATGACACGTCGTGCGCGTTTAGAACGTTTTGAAGCTGAAAAGGGTCCTCGTCCGTCGACATATTCCGATTGCGTGTCGGGGTGGTCCCGGTCATGAACCGAGGGAGTTCATCTCATGAAAAAGATCCTGGCCGCCTTGGCCGTCACATGTTTCGCAACCCCCACTGCCCTCGCCGTCGATGGCGGTGACCCCGCAGCCGGTGAAGCAAACTACCGCCAGTGTGTCGCCTGTCACCAGGTTGGTGAAACGGCGGTGAACACGGTCGGCCCGCAGCTCAACGGTATCATCGGACGGACGGCAGCCTCCGCCGAGGGTTATGCCTACGGCCCGGCACTCGCGGCAAAGGCCGAAGACGTCGGCGAGTGGGATGTCGACGAGCTGATGGAATATCTCATCGATCCGGCCAGCTATATTGGTGGCGTCTCAAAGATGCCGATGCGGTATCCTGACGAGCAGTTCCGACTCGACGTTCTGGCTTATCTCGCCCAGTTCAACGCCGACGGCACGGCCGCCGAGTAAACCGGTGCGTATCCTCTTGTGACGACATCACCCCCGACCTGCAGACCGGGGGTGATGTGTTTCACATCAACATTTCTGAGTTCATCACTCGTCCGTGCCGGAGCAATCGCGCTTTGGCTCATGCGGCAATCCTGGCCTGACGATCCATCTCGGCGTCGGCTTTGCTAAAGACGATTGTCGCTTCCCCGAGCAGAAGTCCGAGCTTCGACACCCTGGCACGATTGATCATCACGCCATCGCCTTGCAGATAGAAGCGGTCGTCGAAAGTTACGCGCAGTGTTTTGCCGCCGCCGATCGGCAGGTCAAAGCCATAGCGCCAGGAGAACGCCATCCCGACGACGGATCCTCGCGCCCGGCCGAGGACGCCGGGCGCTGTGCCTTCATAGGTCCCGTCACCAAGGATCCGGATCGACCAGGTCCGCGTCTCTTCCTCCCCATCATCGTAGAGGAAGTCCTCGCGCAAGGTCAGAACATTGTTCTCGACCACGCCCGTCATAACGACGCGAAACTGCCGACGCAGCTTGCCAAAGCGGTCTTCGAAGACACCCCAGGCTACGGTTGTGCCGGCGAAGTAGTCTTCCAATCGCAAGGTCTTGCCCCAATCGGGCTGGAATATCTCGGCCATGCAGGCTCCAATGTTTGCGGGCATACGTCCCGCAGACCCAGTCATAGCAACACCTGTCGACGAAACTGCCGTCGATCTGGCATGCGTGTGCCGTGATTACGCCTGGAGTCACAAGGCCGATCAGTTTAATCGGGCAAAAATACTGCACCGTTTTGTGCCGAAGGCGCGACGCCAGGCCGCTTTGCATTGACTTGATGCAATGGCTCCGGCTGCCTAAAAAGATAGAAAGAGTCAAAACGTCCCGTGCGACAGTCCAGGCTGACGGCAGTTTGCGGCACCTGGCGGGGCATATGACGGGTTCGGCATGACACTGCCCTCGCGGCGTCTTGTACGGACTAATCTTGATTGAGGAACATGGCCCGGACGGGAACACTCTGGAACGGTTCGACTATGGCGCTCGGCGGAGACTTATCGGAATGAACTACGAGCAGTATTTCGTCTCGGAACTTGACGGACTCAAGGAAGAGGGCCGCTACCGCGTCTTTGCCGATCTCGAACGCCATGCCGGAAACTATCCCCGCGCAACCCGCTATACCGGTGACACATCCCACGACGTCACGGTCTGGTGCTCGAACGACTATCTCGGCATGGGTCAGAATCCGGCCGTCCGCAATGCGATGCATGCCGCCATCGACAAATGTGGCGCAGGCGCTGGCGGCACGCGCAACATCTCCGGCACCAATCACTATCACGTCCTTTTGGAGCGCGAGCTTGCCGATCTGCACGGCAAGGAAGCAGCACTGATCTTCACGTCGGGCTATGTCTCGAACTGGGCGACACTCGGCACGCTCGGCTCGAAAATTCGCGATTGCGTCATCCTGTCTGATTCCCTGAACCATGCCTCGATGATCGAGGGCATCCGCCATTCCCGCGCCGAGAAGGTGATCTGGAACCACAACGACGTAGAAGATCTCGACAGAAAGCTCGCGAGCATCGATCCGGCCCGGCCGAAGATCGTTGCGTTTGAGTCCGTCTATTCAATGGACGGCGACATCGCGCCGATCGAGGAAATCTGCGATGTTTCCGACCGTTATGGCGCGATGACCTATCTTGACGAGGTCCATGCCGTTGGTCTCTACGGCCCGCGCGGCGGCGGAGTTGCCGAGGAACGCGGCCTGATGGACCGGTTGACCGTCATCGAAGGCACGCTCGGCAAGGCGTTTGGTGTTCTCGGCGGCTATATCGCGGCGTCGGAAGCGCTGTGCGATTTCGTGCGCAGCTTCTCATCAGGCTTCATCTTCACGACCGCCTTGCCACCGGCGATCGCGGCTGGCGCTACTGCCTCGATCCAGCATCTCAAGCAGAGCGAGATGGAACGTGCGCGCCAGAAGGAACGCGTTGCCAGGGTCCGCGCTCAACTCGACCGCATCGGCATCCCGCATCTAGAGAATCCGAGCCACATCATTCCGGTGATGGTCGGTGATCCGAAGAAGTGCAAATGGATCTCGGACGTGCTGCTCGACAGCTATGGGATCTACATCCAGCCGATGCGGTCGAGTTGAGCGCGGACCCTGGCAACGCGTTCCTTCTGGCGCGCACGGTCCATCTCGCTCTGCTTGAGATGCTGGATCGAGGCAGTAGCGCCAGCCGCGATCGCCGGTGGCAAGGCGGTCGTGAAGATGAAGCCTGATGAGAAGCTGCGCACGAA
>JBCBSK010000039.1:0-24683 GCA_039819185.1 Pseudomonadota bacterium
CGACCGTTCCGCCATCGACATGCAGTTCGTCATAGGTCTGGTTGTTGATCACGACCTGGATGCGCACGGCGGGAAAAGCGCCTGGAATGGCGGCTGACGCAGTCAGGATGGAGTGGATCAGCTCGCCTTTGTTGGGCTGGTTGCTCGAGGCGATTGCCCCGATATCCCAAATGACGGACCGCTGGGCATCGAGATGGGCGGTGCCAATCAGAAGCCGGCGGCCGCGATTGTGCTCGCGGGCGATCTCGGCAACGACGTCGGGGTTGATGAAGTCTGCGATCAACCCACGAAGCTTGGCGGTGTCATAAAGGGCTGCATTTCCAAAGATGCCCGGCAAGCTGTTTTGCTCGAAGAGATCGTCATCACCGAACTGCGTGTAGATCGCCTGCAGTCGATCGTCATAGGCGGATCCGAGAAAGGCGAAGGGGGCGGTCAGCGCGCCAGTCGAGATGCCGGTCACGACGTCGAATTCGGGCCGCGTGCCGGCATCCGTCCAGCCGTTCAGGAGGCCTGCGCCATAAGCTCCGTCGCTGCCGCCGCCGGAGATTGCGAGAAAGCTGGCGACCCGTTGCGATGGTGGGCCGACATGGCGTCCGGCGGCCGCGGCTTGCTGTTGGATCTGGGCGATCGAGGCGTCGACATTGTCCGGTTCGCGATCACCCCAGATGCGGATCTGGCCATAGCCTTCCAGTGTCATCAACGATTCAAAGCCAACAGGCACCGGGTTGCGATCCGGCGGTGTCGCGCAGGATGCCGCGATGAGTGTGGTGGCGGCCACCGCAAAAAGCTTCGCAAGTCGGCTTGGCGTGACTGTTTTCTCGGCTGTCGACGCCGTGGCACGGATCTGTTTCATGCTATCGGTCATCCGCCTTCTGACCCGCACCACCAGCGGCGGCTTTTGCTTCTTCATCGAGGATAGGCTGAATGGCTGCGGCCGCGAGCAGCTTTTCCTGTTCGGTAACCTGTCGCGGCTCGTCATCATTCTCATCTGCCAGCCGCACGCGCACCTCGCGGCTTGCGAATTCGATACCCTCTTGCTCGAAGAGCTGGCGCACGCGGTGATAGACCACCCGCCGCAAGGTGAACTGGTCGCCCGGCTTGGTCATGAACTTCACGCGAACGATCATCGCGGAATCATCCATCTCGATGACCCCCTGCGACTTCAAGGGCTCCATGAACATGTGGCCGAATTCCTCGTCGGCCAAAAGTTGTTGGCCAAGCTTTTTGACCAGTTTGCGGACCTTTTCCGGATCGGTGTTATAGGTCAGCCGGATCGGTAGCTTCATCATCACCCAGTCGCGGGAGAAATTGGTGATCTGGTGAATCTCACCGAATGGGACCGTGTTCAGCGGCCCGTTGTGATGTCGGAGTTGGAACGAGCGTATCGAGATCTTTTCGACGGTTCCCTTGGCTGAGCCCACATCGATGTATTCGCCTTTGCGGAAGGCGTCGTCCATCAGGAAGAAGGCGCCGGAAAAGATGTCACGGATCAAGGTTTGGGCGCCAAACCCGATGGCAATTCCGACCACACCGGCGCCGGCAAACAGCGGGCCTATGTCCACGCCCATTTCAGACAGGACGATCATGATCGCGATCGAGACGATGGTCGCCAAAAGGAAGTTACGGAAGATCGGCAGAAGGGTTGCTAGTCGCGTCGCGCCCTGGCCCATGCCTTCGCCGGATTCGGCCGTGTCCGCGCCACCTTCGGGGCCTTCTTCCTCGTTGATCTTGCGATCGATCCACAGCCTTGCCGCCTCATAAGCCATGAAGGCCAGCAAACACACCACGACGATGTCGAAGGCACTACGGGCCAAGCTCTCCCGCGACCAGACATCCACCCCCCAAAGATCAAGCAGGGCGAGCAGAATGCCGAGCAACACGGTCAGGCCGGCGGCTTTTTCCGCAACGCTCTTCAGGACGGGAGGCTCGATGCTGATTGGCTCCCCCTCATCATGCGGGAGGGGCTCCGTTTCACCGGTATCAGGTGCTGCTGATAACGAAACATCGGCTGCGGTCGCCTCCGTCGGTGACGCATCGGGCACCGCGTCAGACACCGTCTCCATCGCGGCCTCTACCGGGGTGACGTCACTCGGCTCGACAGGGCCATCACCCAAGTCCGGATCATCCTCGGGGACCAGTGGCGGTGGGGTCGCAAACCAGCGGTCGATGATGATCAGCAACAGGCCATAGACCGCGAGACTGATGACCAGAATGACAATCGGGCCGAAGATCAACCCGATCGAGCTCGGCAGGTTGAGCAACAGCCGGACCGATCCGACCAGCCAGGCGGCGACGAGATAGACGATGGCCGCGACATGCCACAGGGCGGCGATGACCCGAAGCCAGAGCGGAGGCGGGTCTTGAAGCGCCAGGATCGCTTGGGCAATTGGCTTGCGATAGGCGATAGCGACAGCAGTGAAGCTTGCGAGGCCGACAAAGGTTGCCGCCAACAATGCCAGTTTGTGCGGGCTGTGCGGCAGGCCAAGCAGGGTCATCCAGACACAGAGCGCGAAGGCGACCGTCGCCACGATCATCACCGCTCGAAAGCTAGTGGCCAGGCGACTTGCGGTCTGATCGTCGAAGGCCAGCATACGATGGCGTGGCGCATCGGGTGCGAGCAGGGCCGTGAGGACGATGTTGTAGACCTGAAACAGCGCAATTGCTGCGATGATGATGAAGGTTGTCCAGCGCGTTGCCGTCAGGGGATCGGTCAGGATGACGGTTACAAGCGCAGCCACAGCGACGAAGGCGATGGTCGACAGAAACGTGAGTATGGCGCGCGCCAGAAGATAGCCAATCTTCTGGCTCCGCGTTTCCGGCTCCGGAATGTAGATATAGCGGAAATAGGTTCGCCCCCAGGCACCAACCGATCGCCGCGCCACAAGGCCAATTGCGACCGCTACAAGTGCGATGAAGGCAGTATAGAGGAGCCAGTTGCTGCCCTCGTTGCCGCCAGCACGGGCAATCGTCGCGCCAGCCTGTCCCAAAAAGCCACGGCTTTCCTGGAGAACGCGCGTAAGTTCATCGGCTGCCCGCTCTAACGCATCGCCAAGCGCCATGGCGCGGTCTTCGGGCATGGGTTCGGCCGCATCGGGGTTTGCGTCAGGTTCGATGATGATGACGGTCGCGCCGGAGTCCGCGGCCTCGTCAATCAGGGCTTGATAGGGCGATGCATCCTGCGCCGCCGCACCCACTGTCAGGCAAGCCAGCAGCGTCAAGGCTGCGGCCAGGTGTCGATGCCATGTCTTGCGGATTGGCGAACGCATCACAAATCTCCCATCGCGCCACTGCCGCCAATTGCGCGGTTTCCAAAGTCATGACCGGGCCCGCCTGGCAAAGCAAGCCCACCTTTTGGTCGGCTCAGCGATCGTCCTCTGGCGTATTGGTATTTGCATCAGTCTCAATCGTGCCGACCCGTTCGGCCAGAAGCACGGCGAGAAACCGTGTTGCATCGAAGCTGGCGAGCACGATTGCCATCATCGAGGTCATCGGGATCGCCAAAATGGCGCCGGGCAAACCCCACAATGCAGTCCACAATGAGAGCGCCACAAGCACGATGAAGGGGCTCAGATTGAGTTGGCGGCCGATCATGCGCGGCTCAAGCACGTTACCGACATAAGTCTGGGCGGCGGTCAAGAAGGCCGCGAGGATGAGCGTTGTTGTCAGCGAGCCGAACTGCGCCAGCGACAGAACAACCGGAAACACCACGCCGAACAGCGACCCGACATAGGGAATGTAGTTTAAAAGTGCGATCACCAACGCCCAGAACAGCGCGAAATCGACACCCATGACCCACAGGATCGCATAAGACATGACACCGAGAATGATGTTGATCAGTGTCTTTACCGCGAGATAGTCACCGATCTTTTTGTTGATGTCGGCAATCACGCGGGCCGCCGTCTCGGCCTGGTCACGGTCGGGCAGGGCAATGGCGAGCTTCCTCGCGAAGCCGTCGCGCTCGGACATGAGGAAGGCGGCGTAGACAACGATCAGGAACACGGTCGCCCCGAGACTCGTAAACCCGCCGAGCACTTGAACCAGCAATGCCTGAAGATCGACCGCGTCGATCGTCACGGCCCGTAGATCGGTCCAGACCTCTTGTGCTTCCAGGCCGAGCGTCTCGGCGATGCCCGTGACCAGTCGGTCGATGTTGGCCTGATAGGTCGGTGCAAGCGCGATGAGATCGGCGACAGTGACCGCGACAACCAGACCAAGGCCCGCCAATATCAGCGTGAAGCCTACGAGAATGAGAAGCTTGAGGACAGCGCTTGGGAGTTTGTTCAGAACCGGCAGGTCACTGAGCGCGTCCGCCGCGGTGATCAGCACATATACCGAGATGATCGCCGTGAAGATCGGCAAGAGCAGGTCTTGACCGACAACAAGCAGCCAGCCGATCAGAACGGCGAGGCCGAGTGAAAGTACGAGATTGAGCAGCGGGGCGTTGCGCATCGGGATCGATCTTGGGTGTTGGCCGGAGGGCCTTATGGTCCGGCGTTGTGCCGCCGTGACGGCTTTGCGTCAAATCTGTTGTGTGGACGTCTAACAGCTTGCCTCTGGCCAGAGGCTTCACTAGGGTCCGGCGCGTTGCGCAAGAGCCATTGAGCTGTCTTGCCGGATGTTGACACGGGGGACGCATGATCGAGCGTTTCATGAACCGGGTAACCGGGAGCGCGGTTCTCCTGTTCGCTCTTTCGGTTGTGCCAAACGCGCTGGCGCAAGAGGCGCCGCCGCCCGCTGTTGTGGTTGCACCGGCGAGCCAGGCCGAGATCGCCGAGAGCCTTACAGTCAACGGCCGGCTCGATGCGGATCAGCGCATTGATCTGATTGCCCGTGTTTCAGGCACGCTGCTTGAGATTGCCTTCGAACCCGGCGATGTCGTCGCTGCGGGGGACGTTCTGTTCCGGATTGAGCCGGATGTCTATCAGGCAGCGTTGCAGGAGGCTGAGGGGGCGTTACGCAGCGCCGAAGCGCAGCGTGATCTGGCCCAGATTGAGCGGGATCGGCAGCAGGAGCTCGTCAATCGCGATGTCGGCGCACAGGCCAATCTTGATCAGGCCGAGGCGGCGCTCGGAGGCGCGGAAGGCGATATTGTCCGTCTCCAAGCGACATTCGATCGCGCCCAACTCGACCTATCCTATACGGAAATCACGGCACCCTTTTCGGGTCGCATCGGCCCGGCGACCGTCGATACCGGTGCTCTGGTCGGCCCTGACATTGGGCCGCTCGCGACCCTGATCAATCTCGATCCGATCCATGCCGAGTTTTCGCTGTCCACCGCCTTGGTGCGCGATTTCAGCGAGAGGGTGGCTGAAGGAACGGCCAGCGCCGAGGCCGCGGTGTCATTGGTGCTTGCCAATGGCAGCACCTATGAGCGCGAGGGCGATATCGACTTTGTTGATTCCGAAGTTAGCCCCGGGACGGACACGATTCTGCTGCGGGCGATTTTCGGCAATCCGGATGGTGTTTTGCTCGACAACGAGCTTGTTCGTGTCGTTCTGACGCAGTCCGAGCCGCAGTCGGTTCTGGCGATTCCGCAGCAGGCCGTTCAGCGCGATCTTCAGGGCGCGTTCGTGCTTGTTGTCGATGATCAGAGCGTTGCCGATGTGCGACGTATTGATGTCGACCGGATCACCGAAGGGCTAGCGGTCATCGCCTCGGGTCTTGAGGAAGGCGAAAACGTGATTGTCGAAGGCGTCAACAAGGTGCGTCCGGGCGTGACTGTCGACGCAGCTCCCGCCGAGAGCAGCTAAGCCGATGCTGGCCAACACCTTCATATCCCGGCCGCGCCTGTCCGGGGTCATCTCGATCGTCATCTTTTTGGCGGGCCTTATCGCGCTTGGTGCGCTGCCGGTCGAGCAATATCCCGAGATCACGCCGCCCCAAGTTTCGGTATCCGCCTCCTACCCCGGCGCCGGCGCCGAGGTCGTCGAGCAGACGGTTGCCCAGGTCATCGAGGACAAGGTCATTGGTGTCGACGACATGATCTACATGTCGTCTACGTCCGGCGCAGATGGAACCTATGTCCTGACGATCAGCTTTGAGGTCGGCACCGATCCCGACATCGCGACTGTCAACGTCCAGAACCGGGTTGCGCTGGCCGAGCCGCTCTTGCCGCCTGAGGTGACGCAAACCGGTGTCAGCGTCGTCAAGAAGTCGTCCTCGCTTCTGATGGGCATCGTGCTGTATTCGACCGACGAGGCGGTTGATGGGGCGCTGTTGACGAACTATAGCCGCATCAACGTGCTCGATCAGCTCAAACGTGTGACCGGTGTCGGTGATGCATCGATCTACAGCGCTAACGAATATGCGATGCAGATCGATCTGGACGTCGATCGGCTGACGGCCCTTGAGCTTGTACCTTCGGATGTCACTGACGCGTTGAGATCGCAGAACGTCCAGGCTGCCATCGGTCGTGTTGGTGGTCAGCCGATGACCGAGGATCCCGGCCTTCAGCTCAATCTTCAGACCCAGGGGCGTCTGACTGAACCGGAAGAGTTCGGCCGCATCATCATTCGCGCCAATCCCGATGGGACCGTGGTGCGCATCAGCGATGTTGCGGACGTCACTCTCGGTGAGCGTTCGTCGGATATTCTGACCAACTTCAACGGCCAGCCTGCGACCCTGATCGGTATCTTCCTTGCACCGGGCGGCAACTCGCTGAATGCCGCTGAAGGCGCCAAAGAAACTATGGAGCGGCTTGCGGGTGCCTTTCCCGAGGGCATCGCCTACGAAATCGTGTCCGACACCTCGGTCTTTGTCGAGGAGAGTATCGCCGAAGTCCAACGCACGCTGTTCGAGGCGTTCGTGCTGGTGGTCCTCGTTGTTTTCCTCTTTCTCGGAAGCTGGCGTGCGACGATCGTGCCTGTCGTTGCCGTGCCGGTGGCGCTGGTGGGTACCTTCGCCGTCATGCTGGCGATGGGCTTTTCGCTCAACACGGTATCGCTTCTGGCACTTGTCCTCGCCATCGGCATCGTCGTCGATGACGCCATCGTCGTGGTCGAAAATGTCGAACGCGCCATGGAAGAAAACCCCGGCCTCTCGCCGGCCGACGCCGCACGTCAGGCCATGAGCGAGATCACCGGCGCGATCATCGCGACGACACTTGTGTTGTTGTCGGTCTTCGTGCCGGTTGCCTTCATTCCCGGCATTGCTGGCGAGCTGTTCCGTCAATTCGCCGTCGCCATCTCGGTGTCGATGGTGATCTCAGCCATCAACGCGCTGAGCCTCAGCCCGGCGCTGTGCGCGATCCTGCTGAAACCCCATCACGGACCACGCAAAGGGCCGCTTGGCTGGCTTTCGGACCGCATTGATCAGACACGGGATGGCTACACCCATGTCGCGGGCATGATCGCGCGCCGCGCCTTCATCGGTGTTGCCATGCTCATCGGTGCTGGCGTGCTGACCGGATTTTTGTTTACAACGGTTCCGAGCGGCTTCTTGCCGTCCGAGGATCAGGGTTCGTTCATTGTCGAAACGCGGCTGCCGGAGGGGGCGTCGGTCAACCGGACCCTGGCGACCCAGACCGAGGTCGATGCGATCCTGGGCGAGATCGACGGCGTCAAGAGTGTCACCAGCGTTATCGGGTTTTCGCTGCTCGACGGGATCACGAAGTCGAATGCGTCCTTCTCCCTGGTTTCTATGGAAGAGTTTGCTGAACGAACCGAACGGGAGCGGTCGGTTTTTGCTGCGATCCAGACAGTTTTCGCGCAAACCGCATCGGTCCGCGAAGGTCAGGTGATCGCTTTCAACCTGCCACCGATTCCCGGTTTGGGAACCGGTTCGGGCTTTGAATATCAATTGCTCGACCTTCAGGGACGAACGGCGGAGGAACTGGCGGCGACCGCCCGTGGCTTATCGTTCAATGCCAACCAGAACCCTGATCTGGCGGGCGTTTACACGACATTCTCAGCGGAAAGCCCGCAACTCTATCTCGATATCGACCGAGAGCGGCTCTATGCGCTCGGGCTTTCGGTCAGTTCCGTGTTCAATGCTCTGCAATCGACACTGGGCACGGCGTATGTCAACGATTTCAATCTCTTCGGCCGCTCCTGGCGAGTCAATATGAGCGCCGGTGAGGCCAATCGCGATTCTGTTGACGACATCGCCCGGATTCATGTCCGCTCCAACACAGGCGAGATGGTGCCGCTCGGCGCCTTCGCCACGCCGGACTACACCGTCGGGCCATTGCAATTGTCGCGCTACAACAATGTCCGATCCGCCAAGATCAGCGGCAATCCGGCGCCAGGCGTGGCTTCTGGCGATGCGCTGGCCGCGATGGACGCGTTGTCGGCAACGGATCTGCCGGATGGATACTCTTACGAATGGACCGGCACGGCGCTGCAGGAAAAGGAAGCGGCGGGGCAGACGACGCTGGTGCTCGCGCTTGCCGTCCTGTTTGCATACCTGTTCCTGGTAGCGCTCTATGAAAGCTGGTCGATCCCGATTCCGGTCATGCTGTCGGTGGTGTTTGGGGTCGCCGGAGCCATGCTGGCGCTTCTGATCAGCGGTCTGCCGTTCAATGTCTATGCCCAGGTCGGTCTTGTTGTCTTGCTGGCCGTTGCCGCCAAGAATGCGATCTTGATCGTCGAATTCGCCAAGGACCGCCGCGAAAAGGGAGCCGAGATCATCGATGCGGCGATCGCCGGCGCCAAGGCGCGCTTCCGGGCTGTTGCGATGACAAGTTTCGCCTTCATCGCCGGCCTGATGCCGCTGGTGATGGCGGAAGGTGCCTCCATGCTCAGCCGCCGCTCGGTCGGTACCGGCGTTGCCGGCGGCATGTTGGCAGCCGTCGTCATCGGCATCTTCGTCATTCCGGCGCTTTATGTCGTGGTCCAGTCCCTGCGCGAGCGGATCAAGGCGATGATGGGCGGCGGCAGCGCGCCTACCCCCGACCCGGATCACAAACCGGCCTGACCATCACCTATCTCTCGGATCGAGACGCACCGAGACCGCGTGTCGCGCTGAGCGCTCTTGCCCCGCCACGCGGCCGCGCTAAGACGACAGTAGCGGTGTTGTCGTGGAGGGTTGGCCAATGTTTATCGCCATGAACCGGTTTCAAGTCGCCAAGGGTTCGGAGGCCGATTTCGAAGCCGTGTGGCTCAACCGGGAAATCCATATCGCCAAGGAACAGGGGTTCGTGGCGTTCCACCTCTTGCGTGGGCCGGAGCGCGACGACCACACGCTGTATTCCTCGCACACGATCTGGTCGTCGGAAGCGGATTTTCTGGCTTGGACCAAGAGCCAAGCGTTCCGCGACGCTCACAAGGATGCCGGTCAGAACAAAGATCTCTATCTCGGCCCGCCCGCCTTCGAGGGCTTTCAGGTCGTTCAGACCGTGGAGCCGGCCTGACGTCGGCTCATGACAGCGAATTGCCGATCTCACAGCGTAGGAACGCTTTGTTCGCGCTGTGCCACAGAGACCTGCGTCAAGCTGTCAACCGTCCCTGTCATGCGCTTTCTGATGACACTGTTTAAGGTCAAATACCTGTTTTGACCTAGATCAGGGGCGGTTGAGCATCGTTGAGGCATGTCGAGCATGTTTGAACGAGGGAGAGCTATGCTCAGCAAGCCGTTCCTGACGACCCATGAGATCGCCGAACTGCTCAAAGTGCGTGAGCCGACGGTGCGGGCCTGGATTCATGGTCAGGAGTTGCGGGCTGTGAAGCTTGGCCGTGAGTTCCGCGTTGCGGTGCGTGATCTGGAAGCCTTCGTCGACGAGCATGCGACACGAGCGCCTAGCTGGAGTAGCGAAACGCCGCACGGCTGAAGCTCCGGACCAACCTTAGAAATCGAAGAGAACACGCGCTGCCCGGATCGGATATTTCGGACAGCGAGCATAGGGATCGACCGATGACCTGGCATGATCGGCCGTTTGAGGAGGCGCTTGCTGCGTTCACGACTGCCATCGAGACGGGGGTGTCGCCCGAGGAGGCGGCTGATCGACTCTCAACCCATGGCCCCAATCGGCTGCCGGAACCGAAACGTACGGGTCCGCTGGTCCGCTTCCTGCGTCAGTTCCACAATGTGCTGATCTACGTGCTGCTCGCGGCCGCCTTGGTCACGGCGCTTCTGGCGCATTGGATCGACACGGGTGTGATCCTTGCGGTGGTGTTCGTGAATGCGGTCATCGGCTTTGTTCAGGAGGGCAAGGCCGAGCGGGCGTTGAACGCGATCCGTGACATGCTGGCGCCGCAGGCCGTCGTGCTGCGCGACGGGCGCCGCCGCACGATCCCTGGCGCTGACATCGTCCCGGGCGATATTGTGTTGCTCGATGCCGGCGACCGGGTGCCCGCCGATCTGAGACTCGTCGAAACGCGCGGACTCAAGATCGAGGAAGCCGCGCTGACCGGTGAGTCGCTCGCAGTCGAGAAATCACTTGGCTCGGTATCGCCAGCCTCTCCCCTTGGCGATCGTACCTCGATGGCCTTCAGCGGCACGCTGGTCGCGGCCGGGCAGGGTCGTGGTGTTGCTGTCGCGACGGGCGCCGATACCGAAATCGGCCGAATAAGCGGCCTGATCGCCGAAGTGCGCTCCACCGAAACGCCGCTGATCCGGCAGATGGACATCTTCGCCAAGTGGCTGACAGCAGCGATCCTGGTCTTCAGCACGCTGATTCTGATGTTCGGCCTTGCGCTCGGCGGCTACGATTTTTCCAGCCTGTTCATGGCACTTGTCGGCCTGTCAGTCGCGGCGATCCCAGAAGGATTGCCGGCGATCCTGACCGTGACGCTGGCGATCGGCGTTCAGGGCATGGCGCGCCGGCATGCGATCGTGCGGCGACTACCGGCCATCGAAGCACTTGGTTCGGTCTCCGTCATCTGTTCGGACAAGACCGGCACGCTGACCAAGAACGAGATGACGGTCGGGTCTGTCGCGACCGCAAACCATGTCTTTAGCGTCTCCGGTGCCGGTTATGCACCGCACGGGGGGTTCTCTCTCGGCGGCCAGGACGCACGCCTGGCAGACCACCCGTTGCTGGCGCAGCTTACGCGCGCCGCGCTTCTGTGCAGCGACGCCGAGCTTGAAGAGGTCGAGGGCGATTGGCGCGTTAACGGCGATCCTATGGAAGGTGCGCTGCTGACGCTTGCCATGAAGGCCGGACTCGACCCATCGGACGAGCGCAAGCGTCGACCACGCACCGACGCCATCCCGTTCGACGCCCAGCACCGTTTCATGGCGAGCTTGCACCATGATCATGAAGGCATGGCTGAGATTCTGGTCAAGGGCGCGCCCGAGCGCCTGTTCGAGATGTGCCACGCGCAACGCACGCGTGACCGCAGCGACAAGGATCTCGATCTCGCCTATTGGCGCGCCCAGGCTGATGCGATTGCAGCCCGCGGCCAGCGTGTTCTGGCCATTGCTGTCCGATCAACGGTCAATGACCATTGCGATCTGACCTTTGCCGATGTCGAGCGCGGGCTGACCTTGCTTGGCCTGGTTGGTCTGATCGACCCGCCGCGTGAGGAAGCGATCGCAGCCGTTGCCGAGTGCCGAGCCGCTGGGATCCGCGTCAAGATGATCACCGGCGATCACGCCGGAACCGCATCGGCCATCGCCCGCCAACTCGGACTTGAGAACACCGGCGACGTTATGGAAGGGGTCGAGATTGACCGGCTTGATCCTGAGACCCTGCGGCGTCGCGCGGCTGAGGTCGATGTGTTTGCGCGCACGAGCCCAGAGCACAAGCTTCGGCTCGTCGAGGCCTTGCAAGGTGGCGGCGCCGTCGTCGCCATGACTGCTGACGGGGTCAATGACGCGCCTGCTCTGAAGCGCGCTGATATCGGCATCGCGATGGGCAAGAAGGGCACCGAAGCCGCCAAGGAAGCCGCTGAAATCGTGCTTGCCGATGACAATTTCGCGACCATCGCGGCCGCCGTGAAGGCCGGCCGCACGGTCTACGACAATCTCAAGAAGGCGATCATTTTCCTGCTTCCGGTCAATGGCGGGGAGTCGCTAAGCCTCGTTGCGGCGATCCTGCTCGGCCTGACGCTGCCGATCACGCCCTTGCAGATCCTGTGGGTGAACATGGTGAGCTCGGTCGTGCTGGCGATGACGCTGGCCTTCGAGCCCTCGGAACCTGGCGTCATGAAGCGGGCACCCCGTTCGCCCAAGGAGCCGATCCTGTCGGGCTTCGTCCTGTGGCGGGTCGGCTTTGTGTCGGTCCTGTTCTCGCTCGGCATCTTCGGCAAATTCGCGCTTGCCCAAGCGCAAGGATCGGGTGTTGAGGAAGCCCGCACCATTGCGGTCAACACGCTGGTGGTGATGGAGATCTTCTATCTCTTCTCTGTACGCTATCTGAACGCACCATCGCTGACCTTGCGCGGACTGTTCGGCACCCGGTCGGTCTTGATCGCAATCACAGCCGTGACGGCACTGCAATTCCTGTTCACCTATGCGCCCTTTATGGAAACCTTCTTCGGAACCCGGCCATTGAGCTTGGTCCAGGGGCTACAGATCGTGGCGGTCGGGATCGCGGTTCTGTTGATCCTTGAACTTGAAAAGCGCGCGGTCCGCGCCTGGCGTGAGCGCGCTGGCGCCAAGACCGACGGGCGCACCACCACCGCGCGGGAGGGCGCTCAATGACCGAAGCAATCACAGGTTACATTTTCTACGAGATTGCGGCTCTTCTGGTCCTAGCTGCGGCGGCCGGCTTTGTGGGGTTGATGCTGCGCCAGCCGCTGATCGTGAGCTTCATCGCGGTCGGCATTCTCGCGGGCCCCTCGGTACTCGATATCGCACACTCAGAAGAGCAAATTGACCTTTTGGCCGAGCTCGGGATCGCACTGCTGTTGTTCCTGGTTGGTCTCAAGCTCGACCTGAATCTTGTGCGCACGCTCGGGCCCGTCGCGCTGATGACTGGGCTTGGTCAGGTCGCTTTCACCACGATCTTCGGATTTATGATCGGGCTGGCGCTCGGCTTCGACGTGGTGATGAGCCTCTACATCGCGGTGGCGCTGACGTTTTCGTCGACGATCATTATCGTCAAGCTTCTGTCCGACAAGCGCGAGATCGATTCCCTGCATGGCCGGATCGCGCTCGGCTTTCTGATCGTTCAGGACATTGTTGTGGTTGTCGCCATGATCGTTCTATCGGCGATCGGAGTCGGAGCGGCTGGCGAGTCCGCGCTAACCGATGTCCTGGCCGTGTTCGGCTATGGGGCGCTGATGTTGGTTGCCGTCGGATTGTTCATCAAATTCCTGGCCGACCCCCTCGTCGAGCGCCTGTCGCGCGCGCCGGAACTGCTCGTTTCCTTCGCGATTGGATGGGCGGCGCTTCTCGCAGCCCTCGGCCACTACATGGGCTTCGGCAAGGAACTTGGTGGCCTGCTGGCAGGGGTTTCGCTTGCCTCGACGCCGTTCCGCGAAGCGATCGCGGCGCGGCTTGCGTCCTTGCGCGATTTCCTGTTGCTGTTCTTTTTCATCGCGCTTGGCGCGTCGCTAGATCTCGGCGTCCTGGGTGATGCGATTGTCGCGGCAATGATCTTCTCACTGTTCGTTCTGATCGGTAATCCCCTGATTGTCTTGGCGATCATGGGTGCGATGGGCTATCGTAAACGCACCGGCTTCCTTGCCGGTCTCACGGTCGCTCAGATTTCAGAGTTCTCGCTCATCTTCATGGCCATGGGGCTGTCTCTTGGTCATGTTTCCGACGAGGCGATGGGGCTTGTCACGCTTGTCGGCCTGATCACCATCGCCGCTTCGACCTACATGATTACGTACTCGCATCAGCTCTACGACATTGTTGAGCCTGTACTTTCTCCCTTTGAGCGGCGCGGGGCGGGACGCGAGGAAAACGCCTGGTCGCCGAAATCCGAAGGCTACGACGTAATTCTGTTTGGCGTCGGGCGCTATGGATCGGCCATCGCGCAGGAGCTGCAATCAGCCGGCCGCAGAGTGCTGGGGGTCGATTTCAACCCGCAGGCCGTGCGCCATGCCCGCGAGAACGGTTTTGACGTCGTTTTCGGCGACGCCACCGATCCGGAGTTCCTGGCGCATCTTCCGCTTGGGGCAGCCGACTGGGCGATTTCCGCAGTGCCTGAGCATGACACCGGCGTCACGCATGATGATGCGCGCCGATCGCTTATCCGCTCGCTCGGGGACCTCAAATTCTCTGGCCGGATCGCGGTCGCGGTGCATGGCGAAGCAACCGGCGAGCGCCTGAAGCACGCCGGGGCTGATCTCGTGCTGATGCCGTTCCGGGATGCGGCTGCCCATGCCGCGGCCCTGGTTCTTGGCGAGAGCGCACCTCTCATACAGGCGCCGGCTGATCCGGACGGCCAGAAGGAGCTTTTACCGTGACCGTGCTTGAGCCTGGCGCCATGGCGACTGACGGCGTTGGTCGTTTTCGGAGCATTCTTGCCGTCAGTCTGCTTGAAGCCGATGATGGCGAAACCTTGCGTCTGGCTGCCGATCTTGCACATGAGCATGGCGCGAGGCTGAGCGTGCTTGCGGTCAGTGATGCTCTGCCCGAGATCGAGTGGCTGGCGCAGTTCACCAAGTCGAGCCGTGGGCAGGTCGAAGACCGGCTGATTGCCGATCAGCGAGCCTGGCTCGAAGCTGAAGTTGCACGTATTGCCAGCGACCGCGATGTCGCGATTGATGTTCATATTGGAAAACCGTTTCTGGAGATCATCCGGGCCGTACTCGCCGAAGGTCATGATCTTGTTGTGAAGACAGCGGAGGAGGCAGAGGGCCTGCACCGCTACCTGTTCACCAGCACCGACCAGCATCTGTTGCGCAAATGCCCATGTCCCGTCTGGCTGAGGCTGCCGGACGCGCCGCGGCCGACACGCACGGTTCTGGCAGCTGTCGACGTCAGCGGTGCAACCAACGATGGCGCGGATGCCGAAGCAGACCTGAACCAAACGATCCTGGAAACGGCGGCAAGGATCGCAGCCTTCGAAGCGGCGTCGCTGCACGTCATTCATGTCTGGGACGCACCGGGGGAGGGGCTAGTGCGCCGATGGGCGACCGAAGATGAATCGGTTACGACCTATGTCCGCGAGATCGAGGCCCAGCATCGCCAAGCCTTGACTGCGTTGATCGACGCGGCTGGCGTGCGGCTTGGTTCGGACCTGGCCGGGCGCTTGCGGCTCACGCCGCAGCTTGCGCGCGGGGCGCCGCGCAGCGTTATCCCGGCAAGGGCAGACGCGCTCGGTGTCGATCTGATCGTGATGGGGACGATCGCGCGTACCGGCGTGCCGGGACTGATCATCGGCAACACTGCCGAAGATGTCTTGAATGCGATCGAGTGTTCGGTGGTGACTGTCAAGCCGCCCGGCTATGTCAGCCCGGTCGCAAGCTGAATCTCTTCACACAGACCACGAAACGCATCCAGTTTGGCCGCTTCATATTGAGCTGGTCAGAAGACGGCGACCCTGAGACTGTCACATTATGGAACGTCAGAAGCCGGCCTGAAAGCATGACTATCTGTCTTGTTCTGATTTAACGGTCCGAAAACACGTGATCTGCATGGTCATAGCCGACGAAGATTGTTTTTCCGGATGCCCTATGGCCTCATTTATTAATGAGACGTTACCTCTTAAGGAGATTGGTGAGCAGGTAATGTTAACCATTTCGGTAACCAATGGCATTAATCTTCGTAAATAAATGCTTAACTGCATGGTGACACCAGCTGAGTGGAACTGAAGATGGGGACCATGCGACCGACAGAGAAATTCGAGATTGCCGAACCTTGGTTCGGCCAGACCGCGCCGTCAGGACTTCCCGATCCGGTATCCATGAGGCTTGAGCAAACTGAGCATGACGTCGCATCCGAAGGGATGTTTTGGGACCGCGATCTAAATCTCTTCGATGACGCGCTCATCGATCAGACCCACTATCTCGGTGCCAACAATTGGGATGAGACCCGGTTGGTCAAGCACCGCTCCTGGCACGAGGGCAAGCTTATCGGGATGGCCCAGGTCTTTGCTTTCGCCATGGGCGAGGGGCCCGGACTGGCTTATGTAAAATACGGCCCCGCCTGGCGGCGCAAGGGCGAGACGGCCAATCTCGTCAATTACATTCGGACCGTCGAAGATCTGATCGTACGCTTTGCTGAGCAGCGTAAACTCTGCCTGACCATCGCACCTCCGGCCGATCCGATCCACAATGAGCCGATGATCGAGGCGCTGCATGCGTTGGGGTTTCGCTATCGCCGCGAACTTCCCGAACCGGTTCATTACATGGTCGATCTCGCACCGAGCGAGGAGGAGCAACTTGCCAACCTGTCGCAGAAATGGCGCTACAATCTGCGCAAGGCACAAAAGTCCGGACTTACCGCGCGTCGCGCTGAAGGACCGGAAGCGGTGTCGCAGTTCCTTGCGCTCTATGGCGAGTTGAAGCAGCGCAAAGGCTTCCGGGATTCCAATTGGATCGGTGATTTCGCCGAAATCTATCGGGCGATGCCATTGTGCAGCCGGCCTGATATCGTTCTGGCCTATCATCAGGACGTTCCCGTTGCCGGCGCCGTGATCTGCAGGGTCGGAGATACGGCTGCCTATCATTTCGGCGCCAGCAGCGATCAAGCGCTTAAGCTCCGGGCCGGTTATGCTCTGCACTGGTGGATCATGCGCTGGCTGTCGGAGACTGGGGAGGTCCGTTGGTACGACCTCGATGGCGTGTCCCAGAATCCTGGCCTGACCCAGTTCAAATCCGGCATGATCGGGAAGTGCGGTCATGCCTGGCAGATGCCCGGTGAGTTTGACTATTGCATCTCAGCTGGCAGCCGCGCTGTCGCGACGGGCATTCAGCTTTTGCGCAATGCGCGCAGCAGGCTGAAACACTAACGTCAGCCAATCGCAACCGGTTTTGCTGCAATGGTGCAAAAGGCCCGGGCAAACCGCCCGGGCCTTTGTGGGTGTCATCATGAGTGTTCTTTGCCTCAGATGAGCGCCGGACTGACGCCGGTATGGCGTGTGGCAGAAACCGCGAGCGCAGCGCTCCAAATGGTCTGTGTGGCAAGAACCGCGATCGCAGCCCCGGTGAGCCCATAAGCTGGTGCCAAGCCTGCCGTAAGGCCAACGAGCAGCAAGACACCGAGGATCGACAGCGGGATGGTGTGTCGCTCACCGCCGGAGATCGCCAAAAGATAGGACCCTGGTCCCATTGCGCCGCGCATTACCTGGCTGGCCGCCAGGACGAGCAGGCAAAGCCAGCCGGGGGTGAAATCATCGCCGAACAGGCTGAGTACGAACTCACCCAGGATTGCGAAACTCGCAAGCGCGACCATTGCGATCCCTGCGCCAAACCAACTCGTCAATCTCATCAGTCGGCGTAGCTCGTGTTTGTCCTCGGCAAACACGGCATCCGCCGCATCGGGCAGGACAACTTGCGACACGACCTGGATCGCAAAACCGACAAGGAAGGCGAGTTTCAGGCAGATACCGAAAACCGCCAGGTCCGACGGTGCAAGAAAGGGGGCCGCCGCCAGGATGCAGGCATCGGCGAACATTGCCGTGAACAAGGCCACCGGCAACATGGTCACGGCGGGCTTGAGCCAAGTGCGTCGCTTTGGCAAAGGTGGCCGTGTTTCCCAGCGCGCTCCAGCAGCCATCTCCGCAGCGAATGTCGCTCGTCTCAGATTGCGCACGCGCCAAGCCTGCCAGGCCGCGAGCAGAACAACGCCGATAAGATGGATTGCGAGAAAGCCTAGAGCTGTCATGCCGACAGCACCCGCCATCATAAGCGCGACACCTGCCAGAACAATGACCGGTTTGCCGAGAAGGGTTGGCAGATAGGCCAGATTGAAATGGCGATCCGCATTGGCCAGCGCCCCGTTCAGCCGCAGCGCCATATAACAAGCCGCTGTCAGTCCGAGCAGCAATGCCTTGTAGATGCCTTGGTCTTCGTTGCCGGACACAAGGATCGCGACAAGGCCGACCGTCATGACAACGCCGAGAAGCGTATAGCTTGTAATGCGAGAGAAACGCATAAAGGCGTCCGCTGCCGCGCGGTGCGCTTCGGCGCGATATTGCGCAATGAAACGGATCGTGACGGACGGAAATCCGAGGCCACAGACGAGGGCTAGGACGCTCGCGGCGCTCATGACGATGTAGACCAGGCCCAGATCGCTTGCACCAAGTGCGCGCGCGAGCAGGATCTGCGTTACCAGGCCAAGACCCGCCGCGAAGATGCGTGCTGCACCTAGGGTCGACACCTTGGTCACGACGGATCCCAGCCGTGCGATCTGACTGCCCCTGCTGCCCCCTAAAACCCCCGCATCACCATGGGTCATGGCCGCGCCATGGGGGCTGCGATGCGTGGCGGACGGGCATCGCGTCGCTTCAGAAACCGGCCCAGGCCGGGGATTTGGCGGGCGAACAGAAACAGCGTTGGCAGTGGATCATGCCAGCACCACGTCATGTGAACATCGGCGGCAAAGGCCGTTCTCAGCAGCGTCACGACCCGCCATGGCAAAGCGCGCAGCTTTAGGTCACCGCGCTCCAGGCTCTTCTTGATCCCGTAGAGATCGCAATAAGTCCAGGCATAGCGCATGCCTGCGCGGCCCTCGATATAGTCTTCCCGCGGTGCGTCGGGTGTGGCAAGGTCGATTGACAGCCGGCTGAGTTCGAGGCCCGCGGCTTCGGCAATCGCGTGATTGCCGGCGATCCGTGGATTCAGTTCCAGAAAGCTCACGATCTGTTTTGGCCGGTCGACCAGGAACTGAATGCAGCCGACGCCGTTATAGCCCAACTGTGCGACGAGGTTTTCAGCGTAGTCGCGCAGATCATCCGAGACGGGAATCGTGCGCCCATCGACGGCGAAGCCGGTGCCGTCCATCATGTCCGTTCGAAGAATCTCTGCACCAAGCGCCCGTATCAGGCGCCCGTTCTGGGCGGCAAAATAGAAATTGTGTCGAGGTCCAGTGACAAAGGACTGGACGATCACGCGGGCGTGGTCACGCGGCCAGGCGGGGAGGGATGCGACAAGATCCGCCTCGGTCTCGGCGATAAGCGCCTTGCGGCCAGCGATCGGGGTATCCGACGTGATCGGACGCACGACAATCGGAAAGCCGATGTCGCGGGCGGTGTCGATCAGCGCAGCATAGTCCGAAACAAAACGGAATGGCGCACATGGAACACCTGCATCAACTGCGACCTGAAGCATCCGCGTTTTGTCCAGACAGGTCAGAACGGTCTCCGAAGCTGGTGTTGCGTAGAGACGATCCGCTGGCAGGAGATGGCGATGGCGTGCAATTAGCGCGACGCAGGGTTCCGAGATCGGGTAGACAATGCCGATCTCAGGATGCGTCGTGAGATAATCGGACAGAGCGGTAATGAAGGCCGGTTCGTCAGATTGCGACGGATGATCCCAGACGTCGTCAACAACTCGCGAGACTTCGGCCCCGCCATCGCCGCAGCGGCGTGTCACAATGAAACGATAGCCAAAGGGGCGCAGGCGCCGCGCAATGGTCAGCGTTGGGCGATAATTTCCAACAAGCAGAGCGGTTTGACCGGTCATTGTGCATAGTCCTCCACAGTCCCGCCGCGGTCGGCCCGAGGTGCCGCGACAGACATACTAAGGATCAGCAAGTTGTGTGCCAGGCCATCCAACCCTCCACGCGCACCGGACAGCACGCGGCTCCCAACAGGTTGGACGCCCGCAATCGCAACCGGGATCAGCGTGTCAGGCGAAGCTGGCTGAGCTGATTGGTGATCGTGACGAACACGTCAACCATTTCGCTGCTGGTGCGAGCTGTGTAGGCCA
The DNA here is from genome assembly GCA_039819185.1 of Pseudomonadota bacterium. GTDB lineage: Bacteria > Pseudomonadota > Alphaproteobacteria > Rhizobiales > Tepidamorphaceae > JBCBSK01. The sequence goes on from JBCBSK010000039.1 coordinate 19,707, forward strand.
TGCTGCCACTTGAAGCACAGGACTGGATCAGGTCGCGGGTCGTGTCATCCGGCACGTCGAAGGCGATCGTGTAAATCGCGATGCCGGCGTTCTTGATGTTTTCGCAGGCCTCGCTGGTCCGCTGGTTCATCGCGTTTCTAAGTTGCGTGCTTGTCGTGAGGTTGTTGCCGAGGCGATCCTCTTCGGCATAGCCATACGCCGAATACCAAGAGCCGTTGATGTTGTTGAAGGCGCCGTGGAAGTTTGCCCCGTCGGTCATCAGAACCAGGATTTTCCGGTTGGTTTCGTCGTCATAAGGCAGCCCGGTCGTGAAGGGGGCACCCGGCGACAGGGTACGCCAACCCCACATCAGACCCATGTGGATGTTGGTGCCGCCATAGGCATCGAGATCCTCGACCGCATCATCGAGCACAGACTTCCGATTGGTCAGCGGTGTCAGCGGGACCGCGTCGCACAGCATATTCGGGCCAACTCGTGTGCCATAGGAGAGTTGAGTGTTCGGATTGGCGTTTTCGTATTTGCAGACCTGCTCCTGAAAATCGCGCTGCTCGTTTGAGCTGTTGTAATCCGACCAGCCAACGTTTTGAGGGCCGCAGGCTGCCGGGCTGTCGGGCAGATAGCTGTTGTAGTAGGTGGCGCCGCGGTCCGGCTCGTCCGGCGCGAACAGCGGCACGAACAGGGTATCGCCATTGCCGCCGGTGCCGCCAGAGACACTGCTGCCAGGCGGTGTATCGAGCACATCCAGCGGATAGGGCCGCGCCTCGACACAGCCACCCCAGCTGACATTGCGCATCTCGTCGAAAAAACCTAGCCGATCCGTTTCATCCGACGACAGATTGTTAAAGTGGATCGACGACTGACCATGCCGATCGATCCAAGACGCCGTGGCGTGGTCGGGACCGACATTGACGGCGGCTGCAAATGGTACCACGGCAATCGACACTTCCGGATGGGTCGTCTCTTCGCCAAACAGCGTGTCGACGAGTTGGCCGGTTGCGTCCTTCAGGTTTGACAACCGGTTGCCGGCCATTGAACCGGAATTGTCGAGAACGAGGGCGATTTCGAAGCTCGTGCGGCCGACAACGGCGCGCGTATGGGCCTCGACGGGAACCTCGCTAATGCCCATCAGGCCAAGCAAGGCTGTGTCGACTTCAGTCGAGATGCGCATATCGAGTGCGTCACTGTCCGCATCGAAGGTCAGCTCAACGATGTTCGCGCTCACATCCCCATTGAGGTTGGCATCGAGAAACCCGCGCGCGAACTCTTCAAGCTCCGTCTGCGACATCGTGCCGGCGACTTGGCGAACCGCCAGCGTTGTCGCGTCAACGGCGTTTTGAAGCCGTTCGCGTGTCTGACTGGCGCGGCCATAGTCAATGGCTGCCCCAATGAGTCCGATGATCGGGACCAGGCAAAGCGCGAAAATGATCGCGACATTGCCCGATCCATCGGCCGTTAATCGGCGCAGCCGGTCATGCAGGGTCGAGATAAAATCGCGCATGGTTTAAGTGTCCAAAGTGAGAGGTTTCACAACGTGCAGTGTTATCAGGTATTCGTATGCAATTCGCTAAACTGTGCGCTGCATTCGTTGTTTCCGCTTTAGGGTTTGATAAGCGTATCGGTCGTTTCCCCGGCTCTGCGTGATCAGTGGGTCACCCTAATGAGGGCTCCGGCGACATGCCAATGGCGCACGGATGGCGTCATCTGACCGTCACAAAACCGTCAAGTCTCCGTAGCGGGTCGTTGATATTCGTCTAGACAGGCTGGTGCGTCCGTTCAGTTTGCCGGCTTGATATTAAAACCCAGACATCTCGAGAGGAGAGGCTGATGACGATCAGGACCCTGACCACCCTGCTTGCGACGACAAGCGCACTGGCCCTTGCCGTTCCCGCCCATGCGGAGACCGAAATCCAGTGGTGGCATGCCATGGGTGGAGAACTCGGCGAGAAGACCGAAGCCATCGCGGAAGGCTTCAATGCGAGTCAGGACGATTTCACCGTTACCGCTGTGTATCGGGGCAATTACACCGAGACGATGACGGGCGCGATCGCAGCGTTCCGCGCCGGTGAACATCCCCACATCGTGCAGGTCTTCGAGGTTGGCACCGCGACGATGATGGCCGCCCAGGGCGCGATCTATCCGGTGTTTGAACTGATGGCCGATGCTGGCGAGCCGTTCGATCCCAACGACTTCCTGTCAGCCGTCGTGGGCTACTACACCGACACAGACGGCAACATGCTGTCAATGCCGTTCAACTCGTCGACTCCGATCCTCTACTACAACAAAGAGGTTTTTGAGGCCGCAGGTCTTGATCCGGAAACGCCGCCCCAGACCTGGAACGAAGTCGCCGAGATGTCGCGCACCATCATCGAGGCCGGTGCTGCGACATGCGGGTTTACCACGGGCTGGCAGTCCTGGGTGCAGCTCGAGAACTTCTCGGCCTGGCACGACGTGCCGTTTGCCACTCAGGCGAATGGGTTTGCCGGCATGGGCACCGAGCTTGCCTTCAATTCCGACCTGCATGTCCGTCACATCTCGAACATGGCGGACTGGGCACAGGAAGGTGTGTTCAAATACGGTGGTCGGCGGTCTGACTCCGCGCCGATGTTCTATTCGAGCGAATGCGCGATGTACATGAACTCGTCGGCCTCCCGCGCCGGTGTCATGGCCAACGCCACCTTCGATGTCGGCTTCGGCATGCTGCCGCATTACGACGATGTCGACGGTGCGCCGCAGAATTCAATTATCGGTGGTGCGACCCTGTGGGTACTTGGGGGGCATGACTCTGCTGAGTATGAGGGCGTGGCGAAGTTCTTCAACTATCTGTCGAGCCCGGAAGTTCAGGCCCAGTGGCACCAGGACACCGGCTATCTGCCGATCACGCTGGCTGCGGCCGACACCAGCGCCGAGCAGGGCTACTATGACGATAATCCGGGCGCTGATTTGCCGGCGCAGCAGATGACTAATGCGGAGCCGACCGAGAACTCCAAGGGTCTACGTCTCGGCAGCTTCGTCCAAATCCGTGATGTCATCAATGAAGAACTCGAAGCGGTCTGGTCTGGAGACAAGTCCGCGGAAGATGCGCTCAACGCCGCCGTCGAGCGCGGCAACGCGCTTCTGCGCGAGTTCGAAGACGCCAACAGCTGACGTCTCTGACCAGGACGAACCCTCGGCATGCTGCCGGGGGTTCACTCTGCCCTGTGATTGTCTCCGCCCATGGCTGAAAAACGCGCCGTCTTCGGCCATCGCTGGCTGCCCTGGGCACTGCTCGCTCCGCAGCTGACGATCACGCTCGTCTTTTTCATCTGGCCGGCGGGGCAGGCGCTGTATCAGTCCGTTCTGCGCCAGGACGCGTTCGGCCTAAGGACGGAGTTCGTCGGCTTAGCGAACTTCGCCAGGCTTGCAGGCGACCAAATCTATCTCGCGTCGTTCCAGACCACCCTTGTCTTCTCCATCGCGACGGCCGGCCTCTCAATGGGCGCAGCACTTCTGCTCGCCGTCATGGCCAACCGGGTGATCAGAGCGGCATTGGCCTATCGCACGGTGCTGATCTGGCCCTATGCCGTGGCGCCGGCGGTGGCGGGAATCCTGTGGTGGTTTCTGTTCAATCCGTCGATCGGCATCTTGGCCTATGCGCTGCGCGGCATCGGAATCGACTGGAACCATTTCGTCGATGGCAATGACGCGATGATCCTCGTTGTCATCGCAGCGGCCTGGAAGCAGATCAGCTACAATTTCTTGTTCTTCCTGGCCGGCCTTCAGGCGATCCCACGATCGTTGATCGAAGCGGCCGCAATCGACGGGGCAGGGCCGTGGCGGCGGTTCTGGACCATCACATTCCCATTACTGTCGCCGACAAGCTTCTTCCTGCTCGTGGTCAACATCGTTTACGCCTTCTTCGACACATTCGGCATCATCCACGCGACCACGTCCGGCGGGCCAGGCCAAGCAACCCAGATCCTGGTCTACAAGGTCTGGCGCGACGCGTTCGAGGGGCTCAATCTCGGCTCGTCGGCGGCGCAGTCGGTCGTTCTGATGGCCATCGTCATCGTTCTGACCATTGTCCAGTTCCGCTATATCGAGCGGCGCGTGGCCTATTGAGGCGGCAAAATGGTTGAAGACAGACCGTTCCTGACGCTGCTGAGCCACATGACGCTGGTCGTCGGCGCGGCCCTTGTGATCTTCCCAGTCTACATCGCCTTCGTCGCCTCGACACATCCGACCGAGGATTTCCTGTCCGGCGTTGTGCCGTTGGTTCCCGGCGACCATCTGGTTCCAACCTACCGTCAGATTCTGACCGAAGGCATGTCGGTTGCCGGCACGCCGCCGGTTTGGCTGATGCTGACCAACAGCCTCGTCATGGCCATGGGGATTGCGGTTGGCAAGATCATCATTTCCGTGATGTCAGCCTATGCGGTGGTGTATTTCCGCTTTCCGTTCCGCATGCTGGCGTTCTGGCTGATCTTCATCACGCTGATGCTGCCGGTGGAGGTACGCATCCTGCCGACGTTCGAGGTCGTGGCGGGGCTGCAACTTCTCAACAGCTACACCGGCCTCATCCTGCCGCTGATTGCGAGCGCAACTGCGACGTTTCTGTTTCGGCAGTTTTTCCTCACCGTGCCCGATGAACTCCTGGAGGCAGCGCGGGTGGACGGAGCGGGGCCGATCCGCTTCTTGATCGACATCCTGCTGCCGCTGAGCCGAACGAACATCGCCGCGCTCTTTGTCATCCTCTTCATCTATGGCTGGAACCAGTATCTCTGGCCGCTGCTCGTCACCGCCGATGAGAGCTATTACACGATCGTCATGGGCATTCAGCGGCTCGCCAACGTCAACGATCAGCAACCGCATTGGAACATCATCATGGGCACCGCGACACTGGCGCTCGTGCCGCCGGTGATCGTTGACGTTGGCGAGCCGCTGAATGCCCATGACGATCGTGTAATAGCTCTCATCGGCGGTGACGAGCAGCGGCCAGAG
>JBCBSK010000040.1:0-24356 GCA_039819185.1 Pseudomonadota bacterium
AATTGCCGAACAGGAAATCGAACGCGATAGCGCGCGCCCCAGCTTGGTCAAGCTGATCAACAAGGTCCGCAATCAGCGAACGTGGCCAGGGCCACTGTCCAAGTTCACCGAGACTGGTCTCGTCGACATCGACGATCACGACGTTGTCGTTGTCACCGTCGCGCGGGTGAGAGATCTGGAACACATCGAAGCTCTTCAGCCGCAACAGTTCGAGCGCGGCCGGATCCCACAGCCTGAACACAACCAAGCCTACCAACAGCGCCAGACAGACAAGGCGCGCGGCGTCCACGCGTTTCAACAGGCCCATCGCATCCCCCCGAATGCGCGCGATGATGCGTCAGCCGCGCATGCGCGGCAAGGCCGGCGAAAGTCGATCCCTGCGGCACGCTTCGAGACTGCCGCAAGACCAAACCCCGGCCGTCAGACCACGGTGATGTCGCTATCAACGGCCAACGTGGCGACGATATCTGACCCGGCCGTGACGAAAAAGTAGTTGTAAATTGTATAGGTCTCCGCGCCGATTGTGGCCGTGCCATTGTTTGTCCACCCGCCTCCATCTGCCGGATGCCCTGCCGGTGCATCGTTCAGATCAAGCGTGTCACCGGCTGAACCGTCGATCCGGATGCGGTTCAGATTGGCTGTCGCGGTGACTGACGAGTCGAAGCTGTCTGACAGGTCGAAGACGTCCTCAAGGCTCAGCGTCAGCGTGTTGTTGTCGCTCGCATTCATGTCGATCCGCTCGATCGAGCGGATCGCCAGATTGCCAATGTTTTCGAGATTGAGGTTCATGCCGCCTTCGAGCTCGAGCGTGTCGAGCCCGGTCCCGCCATCGACCTGACGGAAGGCCGCATCCGCGATAACAATCCGGTCGTCGCCGGCGCCCGAGCGGATCACGTCCGCGCCCCCCTTGCCGATCAGGGTATCGTTGGTCGTCGAGCCGATGATGTTTTCGGCTGCGGCCGTCCCGGTGAACAACGCCCCGCCCTGGGTGGTCACGACACCGGAATAGTCCTCACCGAAGATCAGGAACGATGACCCTGCATCGTTCAGGGTGTTCGGGTCATCAACCGACGCACTGACGATGAGGTCGTCATAGCCGTCGCCGTCCACATCGCCGGCAGCCGAGACATCACCCGCAACGCCCCAATTGGTAAGATTCCACCACCCGGCCAGACGATCATTGGCGCTGTTGCCGGAAATCTCAAACCCGTTTGTGCCGTCGAGATTGCCGAGATTGATGGTTCCATTCGCGCCATCGAGGGCATCCAATGCGTTGAGATTGGTCATGCCGCCAAAGACGAGGAACACGGAACCGGTCGCGCCAGCGCCGGTGTCTCGCTGACCGGCACCAATCAAGAGATCATCATAGCCGTCGCCATTGATGTCGCCGGCGAACGACACGGACGATCCAAGGGTGTCGCCGTCCACACCGGTGATGAACGTGAAGCCGTTCGTGGCGTTCAGATTGTTGGTTTCGATGCGTTCGTCCGGATTGCCGTCGATGGCATCGGCGCCTGTACCCGCAACGTCAAGTCTGTTGGAAAACAACAGATGCGCAGCGCCCTGCTCGGTGCCGGCGCGATCATCGAACGGGGCGCCGATCAGAACGTCCGCGCGACCGTCCCCATTGGCGTCGCCTGTTCCGTCAACAGCAAAACCGATTTCGTCGAAGTTCGCGCCCTGTATCGTATAGCCCGTGGGTGCGGGGATCCCGCCTGAATCGACGGCTGACATGTTGACCGAGCCGTCTGTGCCGGGACTGACCGCATCTGCCGCTGCCAGAACGCGGGTTGTGTCGACAATGATGTTCACATGGCCGGTATCGTTTGCCGGAATGAAACCGCCACGTGGCGCACCGATCAGAATGTCGCTGACGCCGTCGCCGTCGAAATCGCCGCCCGAAAGCGCAATGCCCGAAAGGTCGCCAGCCGACTCGCCGATGAGCCGATAGCCGAAGCCGGAGAAGCCCGCTCCGACCAGTTCACCGGCTTCCAGAACGTTATTGTTGCTGCCATCTGCAGCGTCCAGCGCTTCGAGATTCTGTGACCCGCCATAGATTAGGTAGGACACGCCCGCGCCCGTCAGGGTCTGACGTGCGAACACCATGATGTCGTCGAACCCGTCGCCATTGGTGTCGCCCACGTTCGAGACCGTAAAGCCGAACTGGTCGCCAGCGGCCTCGCCTTCAATGATGTAGCCCGCGCCGATCGCGGCGATCCCGTCGAGCGCGATACGCCCGTCGCGGTTTCCGGGCGTGGAATCGTCGGCATTGGCGAGATTGGTCGTACCGCCAAAGACCACATAGACCTGCCCGTCCTGCGTGTTGCCGGACTGTTCCGAGAAGCGCGCGCCGATCACCAGATCCATGATGCCGTCGCCGTTCAGATCGGCGGATGCAATGTCAGAGCCCGCCCGGTCACCGGCATCCCCGTTCAGAACATAACCATTGGTTCCGTCGATATCCGACAAAAGAATGTTGCCGTCGCCATTGCCGTCGAGGGCGGCCAGGTTCGCGGCTCCGCCGAAGACCAGGTAGACCTCGCCGGAATTCGTCAACCCCGGCGCACCGGCAACCCAGCTTGAGATCAGGAGATCGTCAAAGCCGTCTCCATTGATGTCGCCGGCGCTTGTGACCTTGAAGCCTGACACATCTCCGGCATCGACACCCTGGAACTCATATCCCCGCGATGCGCTGGCCGTCAGCGTTGACAGCGTGACCGGGCTGGTCACCGTGGTATCGACTTCCGGCGTCACATTGACCACGACCGTATCGGACACCGTGCCATTAATGTCGCCATCGTCGAATGTGATCGTCAGTGTCCGCGATGCTGTCGGGGTGTCGGAGGTATTGGCGTAGGTGAGGGCGCCGATCAGCGCCTCGACAGCCTCCAAACTCGCGTTGCCGTTAAATGTGATGTCCAGATTAAAGCCGTTCGCGCCATTGTCGGTCGGATCGACAATACCGATGAGGGTGCCCTCATAGGTGATCTCGCCCGTGGCGTTGTTGAACCCAATCTGGCCGGCGGACGTGCCCTGGTTGTCGATCGAAATCACGTCCTCGGCAATGTTGCCCGAGACCAGCAGTGTGCCATTGGACCCCTGGCTTGGGTCATAGTCCACGTCATCGAAAGAAAAGGCTCCGACCAAGGTCTGCGGCGTCGCATTGACCGTGTTCTCAAGGAACGTCACGGTCTGGCTGCCCGCATCAATGGTGAACTCGGCGGTGTCATTGGCGCCGTTCAAGACAACCGAGAAACCCAGTGGACCGGTCGCATTGGTTGTCACCGACAGGCCGTTGGTGTCCGTGATCGTGAGATCGAAGAACAGTTCGATCAACTCGCCTTCCTGAAGAAAGTTGAGACTGCCGTCGTTGATCTCGAAGTCGATATCGAGCGAGCCCCCGCCGTTGTCGCCGATGTCGTCGAACTCATCGAAGCTGAAGGTCGGCGTGAAAGGAACGGCGGGGTTGGTGCCGCGTGCGGTTACACTGAAGGTGTGGTTGTCGCCTATATCGGGATCGTTGATCCTGTAGGTGCCGACATTGACCGAGCGAGCCGCTGTCCCCTCGCCCACGTCTCCTTCGGAGAGCTCAAACAGCGTCCCGGACGTCCGATCCTCGTCGCTGATTTCTGGGGCGTCGTTCTCGCCGGCGATGGCGACATCGAAGGTGTTGTCGACCGTCACCGTGCCATCGCCGACAACATAGTTCAGCGTAAATGTGTCCGACGCGCCCAGGGCCAGGCTGTCGAACAGATCGATGCCGGTTCCGGTCAGTTCGAAATCCCCCGCCGACGATAGGGCGAAATGGGTTCCGAGGATCAGCGTCAGCCCTTCGGTGGTGGTGACCGAGTTGTCGAAACTGTCGACGAACAGCGCATCCGAGACATCCACATCGCTGACCTCCGGTGCACGCAGAAGGTCGGTGGCCGCGTCGGCACCTTCGGTCACCGCCGCGGAAATCGTTGAGACGACCGGCGCGTCATTGCTCCCGATGATCGACATCTGGAAGGCGTTGGCACTTGTGGCAGTTCCGTCGGTGATGTCGTAGGTCAGCGTGAATACGGCTGTCTCGCCACTGGCCAGTTGATCGAACAGCGTGTCGCCTGCGGCTGTGAACGAAATCTCATCCGCGACCACATTATAGTGGACCCCGAGCGTGGCGGTCAGCGCTGTTACCGTTGTCGTGACGCTGGTCGCGACATTGGTTGTCGTCAGCGTATCACTGAGATCGACGTCCACTTGCCCGTCCAACAGGTCGACGGTCAGCAGCGTATCTTCCGATGTCATGCGGCCAATCGCCGTGACGGTCGGCACGTCATTGGTGCCGGTAACAACGACCTCAAAGGTTTCTTGAATGGTCGTCCCTGCTCCGTCATCAATGTCGATCGTATAGGACAGCGTGACTATCTCGCCGTCGGCAAGATAGTCGAAGACCTGGTCTTGCGCCGAAAACTCGAGATTAACCGCGCCGGTGTTCGTGCCGGCAGCTTTCGTAACGCCGGTGACCGTCGCGAAGCCTTCCAAGATCGTAGCGCCTGGTAGGCCGGCCGTTGCCCCCGCTGTCGCGACGCTGGCTACGGACGCGCCAAAGCCCGTCTGGTTGGTGTCGACATCGGTGAACAAGATGGTTGCAGTTTGAAGGTCATTGGCCGGTGATCCGGTGACGCCTGCCACTTCGGTCAGCGCAGCGTTAGAACTGCCGCCGGACACGTGGGCGTCGTTCGCACCGATGATCGAGACATCAAGTGTTGTGCCGACCGAGCCGCCAGGATTGCCATCATCGACATCGAAACCGAGCGTGAGCGCCTCAGTTTCTCCCTGCGACAGCTGATTGAGCAACGTTGTGCCGGCTGTCGTGAAATCGATCTGCCCGTTGATAATCGTATAGTGCGTGCCCAAGACAAGGGTGAAACCGAGAGGACCGGTGGTCGTCACCGCCGTGGCTACATTTGTCGCGGACAAGACATCGTTCGCATCGAGGTCGGTTTGTCCGGCCAGTAGATTGGCAACCGCCGTGTCGTCTTCGCCAACGGTTGCCGTGACCGCCTGAACCACGGGTCGGTCATTCGTCCCGGTGACCGTTATTCGTATGTCCTGCGACGTTCGCGCGCCTTCCACATCTGTGACCGTCGTTCGGAAGGTCAGCGTCACGGCATCGCCAACGCCGAGATAGTCAAACAGGCGATCCTGCGGATCGAAGCTTCCAACGACAACGCGTTGCGCGCCACCACCAGGTTGGGTGACTGGCGCATAAGTCAGCACCCCTTCAAGCTGGTTTGCCGGCGGCAAACCGGCCGTCTCACCTGTTTGGTTGATAAGCCGGGTCTCAACCCGGTAGGGGCCGTCGGCGAGGTCGGGATCGGAGAAACGGATTTCAGTTGGGGCAACGAGACGCGTATTGGAACCGCTCTGACCTGGTGCCTCCGTCAAAGTGGCATCGAAGACGGGATTGACCACCACCGGTGCGTCATTGGCTCCGCGGACCACAACCGTGGACGCAGCCCGAATCTCGTTACCGCTCGAATCGGCAAGCGTATAGGTGAAGATGTCCGGTGCGATCTGCCCTTCGGACAGACCTTCAGACGGACGATAGATAAACGAACCATCGCTGTTGAGCTGTAGCTCAGCCCCGGATGGCAGCGTGATGACCTGCCCGACATCGGTCCGACTGCCATTGACGATGACGACCTGCAGCGGGTCCCCGGAATCAGGATCGAAGTCGGGACCCGAGCCGTTGTCGTCGAGGACATTGCCGCGCAAGACGCCATCTTCATCTGCGTCAAACCGGTCATCTGCTGGCCTTGGTGGGTCAGGTTGCGGACGAATGAAGACCTGCATCGTCGCTTGCTGCGTCGTCGTTCCGTCTGTGATCTCAAACGAAATGCCGCCGATGACGTCGTTGTCGGCAGTCGGGAAATAGGTAATCGTTTCAAGCGCTGCCGCGACATCGGTTGCTGTGCCGATGAACACCATCTCCTCATCCGCGGTGCCATCTCCGATCAGGAAAACCAGACCGTCGATCGTACCAAGTGTGACCGTCGATTGCGCCGCCAGGCTCACCGTGATGGCTGCATCTGGATCACCGGTAATGATGATGCCGGCAATCGACACCTCGCCGTCTTCGTCGACGATCGGCGCGTTCGGGAGAGAGATTGCGGTCGGAATCGGCTCAGCGGGAACAACGGGATCCTCCTCTTCCTCGAGGATCGCCACATCGGTCGGCGTCGTGTCAGCCCCGCCGGCGATACTGACTGCCCGCACCGCATCTGCTAGATCGTTGATGAGATCGGTGAAACGTTCGGTGTCTGCCACCAGGTCCGTGTTTTGGCGATCACCGCCTATGTCAGGCAGAAGGTCCGCAAAGCCGAACCCGCCACTCTCCTCCAGCCCATTGTCAAGATTGCCGCGTCGATCACCGTTCTCGGGCTCTCCGCCATTGTCATCTGAATTGTCATCGTCCTGGGGGTCGGTCGGCGTATCGGTACCCGGCTGACCTAGCAGATTGACAGGCGGCTCACCGGCATCGATGCGGGCGCGTACAAGCGCATAGGTCTCAAAAGCGATCTCGATCAAAAGTGCTTCAATCGCAACGAGATCCGGCGACTTGTCGATGGTGTCGAACGCGCCGGCCGCATCGAACACGACAAGCTGAGTGTCGGTGTCGGTGAGGCGGAAAATGAGATCACGGGTGACGAGATTGGCAATCTCCATCACGCCGAGGCCACCATCAGGATCATTGGTCAGTGAGAACGTCGACTGGCCGGCCTGGTTGACGACTTCGAGAATGCCGCTGGTGCCGCGCACGCCCATGGTCGCAACAGGCGTGTTAAGTTCCATGTTGCCGGACGGCGCGACAAGCCCCGCGACGAAGACGAATACGCCTTCAACCAAACTGAACAGCATGTTGTTGTCAGGCGCGCCAGGCGCATAGCTGAACTCATCGAGCACCATGCGCGCAGCCGGTCCCAGTTGAAGAACCGTTTCGTCGGCGAAGACGAGGCCCAAGTCCGACCCCGTCCCGGTCTGAACGACATCGCCCTCAAACAGCAGGCTTCCAATCGCCAATGATACAACGCCACCATCGGGACGCGTTGCCGTTGCCGAGCCGTCAAGCGTTTCGACCTGGCCGATCGGCACCGCACCTGTCGCATCTGCTGCGGTGGTGTCGCCGGCCTGGGCAAACTGGTGTGGCGCATTGGCGGCCGTCAGGGCGTCGATCAACGCCTGTGGCATGACCCCGCCATTCTGCGCAACTAGCATGGGTGGCGACACCGAGGCGTAATAGTCAATGACAACATGGGCCGTGCCATCAGGTGCCGTCACGATCAGGTCAAGGCCGTCCCGCGCGAAGTCGGCAGCGAACAGATCCGCGCTATCGGGCAGAATGGCCTGGCCATTGCCATTGGCAGTCACGGCCTGCGCTGCTCCGGGTTCAATGCCCGCGCCACCGATCGTCTGATGCGTCAACATGCGCCCCTGCCCCTTTTGCTTCGTCCGGACATGGTCCGGTACGATCTTCCCGGATCCGCGCTGGCTTTACTTGAACACGCGCGGCGGACGCCAAAAATCGAGATCACGAATTTTACGCCCTTAACCTGCAATTAACAATGCGCGCGCCCCGATGCTGTGACGTTTGGCACGTATCGGCCGCATCGGTGCACACTACCGCTCGCGCAGAGCTTGCTCGCGGGCACGCGCAATCGGGTTCAGGATATAGTCAAGCACCGTTTTCTCGCCGGTCAGGATATCGGCCTGGGCGATCATGCCTGGAATGATCGGCAGCGGCTCGGCTTCCGTGCCCAAGAAGTTCCGCTCGGTGCGGATAATGGCGCGGTAGAACGTGTTTCCCTCGCTGTCGGTCAGCGTGTCGGCGCTGATCCGCTCCACAAAGCCGTCCAACGCACCGAAGGTGGTGAAGTTGTAAGCTGTCAATTTGACGCTCGCCGCCTGGCCTGGATGCAGGAAGGCGACATCCTGTGGGCGGATGCGCGCTTCAATCAGGAGTTCATCACCGATCGGCACGATTTCCGCGACCCGCTCACCCGACTGGATCACTGCCCCGATCGTGGTCACTGCCAGCGCATTGACGATCCCGTCCGCGGGCGCGCGCAATGCTGTGCGCGCGAGCCGGTCCTCGGCCTTGGCCAGCTGTTCGGCAATGACCGCGAGATCGGCCAGCGTCTGAGCCAGATCTTCGTTCGCCTTGGCCAGAAAACCGGCCTCAATGGCATCCTCGCGCGCCTGGGCTTCCGAAATCGCCGCTTCGGTTCGCGGCAAGGCGGCTTCGAGGCTTGCCAGATCGCGGCGCTCAGCCGCCAACTGGCGTTGCAGCCGCAGAAGGTCGATCTCAGGCGCGGCGCGGCGCTGGGCAAGGTCTGCAAGAATGGCGACTTCGCGTTCGAGCAGCGCCACGGTGTCGCGTGTGCCATCCAGACGCGCCACGATCTCGGCCTGTTCGGCATGTGCCTGAACGATCTGCTGACGTATAACCGCAAGTTCCTGATCCCGGGCCGCACGACGCGAGGCCAGAAGCGCCGTCTCGATCTCAATGGTTACCGCGGAAAATCGATCGCCACCCACAACAAGATCCTCGCCGGCTATCTCGGCGCGCAGCCGTTTGGCACGAACCGATAGGGTCTCGAAGCGCTGGGTGATCTCGCCGAGGTCACCTGCGGCCTGGGTGTCGTCGATCACGATCAGCGGATCACCAAGGGTCACCGGGTCGCCCTCGCCGACCAAAATCTCAGCGACAATACCGCCCTCAAGCGACTGCACGATCTGCATCTGGCTCGACGCGATGACCCGACCGTCACCGGTCGTGACTTCCTCAAGAACTGCCTGGCTGGCCCAGGCAACCGCAGAACCGAACAGCACTGCGATCGCGCCGAGCAAAACCCAGATCGCCCCCCCGCCACGCTGGGTCAGAGCGCTGCGGATGTCGTTGGCGAAGTGCTCCTCAAGCCGTCGCATGACCGTCCCGATGTTGGTTGGCTTTGGCCATCTGCTCGCCACCACTGCTCAACGTCTTGATGACCGTGTCCTTGCGGTCGTCGAGGACAATGCGCCCCTGGTCGAGCACGATGATCCGGTCAACCATAGTGAGCAGCGCATCGCGATGGGTCGACAGGATGAGGGTCACACCCTCCTCCGCGGTCGCGGTCAGGCCGTCGATCAGCCGCTTCTCACTGGCCGTATCGAGTGACGATGACGGCTCATCAAGAATGACGATCCCCGGCCGGCGGATAAGCGTGCGGGCCAGCGCCACCGCCTGGCGCTGACCGCCCGACAAGCTGCGCCCCCGCTCGATCACCGGCATGTCGAGCCCGAGCGGATGATCGGCGGCGAACGCTGTCACACCGGCAAGATCGGCAGCGCGCGCGAGATCAGCATCGGATGACAACGGCGCACCAATCCGAATGTTGTCGGCCAGAGTTCCGGTGAACAACTCCGTATCCTGCGGGCAATAGCCGACAACGCCGCGAATGTCCGAGGGCGCGAACTGGCGGATGTCCAGTCCATCGAGCCGCACCGACCCGCTCGCAGGTACATAAAGGCCCGACGCAAGCCGCCCGAGCGTTGTCTTGCCCGAACCGACCTTGCCAACCACGGCAACCCGCTCCCCCGAACCGATCTCGAAGCTGGCTTCGGCGAGGGCATCGCGCGTAGCGCCCGGATAGCAGAAACCAACTCTGTCGAAGGTCAGAACGGCCGGACGGTTCGGCAGCAAGGTCAGCATGCCGAATTCCTGGCCATCCTCTGGCAGGGCCATGAACCCGTTCAGCATGCGAAAGGCCACCCGCCCCTGTTGCATCCGCACGAGTGTCTGGGAGATGTTGCCGAGTGGTGCCAGCACACGGCCAGCCAGGATGTTGGCGGCGATCAATGCGCCAATCGAGATCAGCCCATCGATGACCAGGAACACACCCCAGACAATGATCACGACCGACACCGCCTGATGGATGAACTGGGTCCAACTCACCGTGACCAACGACCAGAACCGTGCCTGGGCCGACGACCGGCTGGAACCTGCGACCGACTGATCCCAGATCCGCCTCAGCCAGGCCTCACCCCCCGATGCCTTGACCGTTTCGAGGCTGGTCGCGGTCTCGATCAGAACGCCATGCCTGCGGCCGGTCTGCATCTGGCTGTCACGAACCGCTTTCGCCATTGGGATCTGAGCCAACAGCGTGACGATCAGCACAAGCGGCACGGCCAGCGCCGGCACCAGCGCCAAAGGTCCTACGATCAGCCACATCACCCACAAGAACACGCCGACGAACAGAAGATCGGTGAAGGCGATCAGACTTGACGACGTGAACAGGTCACGCACTGTCTCGAACTCTCGGATCTGGTTGGCGAGCATGCCGGTCGAGGGTGGCCTGTGCGCCAGCGGCAGATCCAGAAGATGATCGAACAAGCGTCCGGCCACCGCCATGTCGACCCGACGCCCGGTGTCATCGACGATTCGCGCGCGTAGGATCTTCAACAGAAAATCAAAGCCGAGCGCGAGCACGATACCCGCCGTCAGGGCCCACAGCGTCGGAATCGCAAGATTCGGAATGACCCGGTCATAGACGTTCATCACGAAAAGTGGCGTCGCAAGACCAAGCAGATTGACCAGAAACGCCGCAATCACGACCTGAAGATAAGCCGGCCAGAACCGCCGTGCCGCCGACCAGAACCAATGCCCTCGCCGCGCCGCGGCTTGCCCGTCGCCTTGAGATGCCGCCACTTGCGGCTTCGGCGTCACCAGAACTGCGATCGGCGCAAGATCGGACCGCAGGCGGTTCAGGGGGATGTTTTCCGGGATCGGTTCACTGGCATCCGACGTATCACGGGATACCGGATCGATCAGGCGCGCAGTCTTTGCGCGACGATCGAGCGCGCCCAGAACGCGCGCGCTACCACCCCGGTCGAACACAATCGCCGGCAGCGTCAGTGGCGACAAACGCGCCGGGGCGACTTTCTCGATCCGGATGGTCAAGCCAAGGCGATCGGCAACGCGGTCCAGCGTCTCAAGCGACAGGCCCCGCGCCTCCCCCGTGCCGGATCGCAATACCTCAGATAGTGAAACACCCAGACCATGATGGCGTGCAACATGGACCAGGGCTTCCGCCAGACCATTCGAGCCTTGCGGTTCATTCGCGGTCGCCATTGACCGGTTGGTTGGCGGCTCGACCGCTACAGGCGTCGTGTCGGTTGTCCTTGCGTCCATGCCCGGCCCCCCGGCCAGTCGGCAATCAATCCCCAAATCAGGCTAAAGGCGGTCATTGGGGAAGGCAAACCAGTGCTCCCGTCGTGGCCGCCCACTACCAGCGCCGCAGCGGTTCGATCGAGAAACCATTGACCGGTCGCAGGTCAAAGTCATCGAGTGTGCCCGCAAGGCTCTCATCGACGGTGGCAATGTTGAAATGGGTCAGCAGGCTCCGCGACAAGGAGATGATCCGGTAGCGCGTGAACATCGCGACCGCATCCGACGACACGCGCGATACGCGCGTGCTGAAGCGCGCGTTTTCCGCGTCCAGAAGGTCAAGAAGGCTGCGCGTGCCGGCGTCATACTCTTCGCGATAGGAGGTTACGACACCGTCTGCCGCCTGAAGCTGGCGCAACAGGGCGGCAAGCCGCTCATCATTCCCCGCCAGTTCGGCATAGGCGCGCGCGACCATCTCATCGAGATCCATCCGCACGCGGTCTTGACGAACGCGCGCCTCACCAAGCCGCTCGACGCGTTCGGAGCGGCGGGCGTCGCGCAAGCCTCCATCATAGATGTCCCAGGACAGTTGTAGCTGGATGGAGTATTCCTCGTCGCGCCCTGGCGTACCGTCGACATCGTAGCCGTAGCGCGCCGTGCCTTCGAGCGACAGGGTCGGCAGATAGTCGCCGCCCGCCTGCTCGACTTCGGAGCGGGCCGCTTCGACATCGGCCGTCGCCGCCGCAACGCTTGGGTAGCGGGCGCGTGCTTCGGCGCGGGCCGCTTGCATGGTCGCCGGAATGGGCTTTGGAAATGGCGGCGCGCCTAGCGCACCGGGCGGATGTCCGACCAACCGCTCGAAGCGCGCATTGACCTCGCCGAGTGCCGTCACGACATCCCCACGAATGGCTTGGGCCGCGGCGATCCGCTCATTGGCCTGAAACACCGATCCAGCCGTCTCGGTGCCCGCATCAAGGCGTTCCTGAACGAGTTCGCGCAAGCCGCCGAAGACTCTGACTGTGTCATCGACGATTGCCAGGATCTGCCGGTGGCGGGCAATGTCGATATACGCCTCAACCGTGTCGAGCGCGACGATCTCAGACCGTTCGAGAACCCGATAAGCGGCACCGTCTATGCGGGCGGCCTGACGATAGAGTTCATTGCTGCGGCGAAAACCATCGAACAATACCTGCCGGGCGACAATGGCGATCTCGCTGCCGACGCGCCATTCCTCATTGGTCGCCTCGCTGAACGCATTCGGCTGGTCGTAAAACTGTGGCCCGACACGACCTTCCAGCGATACGATCGGCGAGAAGGCGGATTCCGCCTGGCGTAATTCCTGGTCGACAGCGCGGCGATTGGCAGCGCTTTCGAGCACATCGGGGTTGTTGCGCACAGCCCGTTCGACAGCATCGCGCAGCGACATGGCACTCGTGCCTTCTGACAGGCACAGCACCAGCGCCGCGGCAAGTATGCCGGTCCAACCCCTCATAAGTCCCCACAGAGCAAAACAGTAACATTTTATTAAACATTGTAATTGCGCCAATTGAACCCCGGTGGGGAATTTTTCCTATCAAATGGACCTGTCGTGATGAAGTTGCCACACATCAGAGCGTCAGTAATCTTGTCTGCAATTACGATGTCAGCCGCACAAGACCGAGCGTCAGCATCGGAAAAGCCAGCAAAATCAATACACGGATCAGGTCGGACGCGACGAAGGGCAAGACGCCGCGATAGGTATCGATCAACCGTACGCCGCCCGACAAGCTATTGATGATGAAGAGGTTCATACCGACCGGCGGTGTGATCAGCCCAACCTCCACAACGATCAGAACCAGAATGCCGAACCAGAGCGCGAGTTCCTCCGGCGGCAGGCCAAAGTCGAGCATGATGATGACGGGGAAGAAAATCGGCACCGTGAGAAGGATCATCGACAGCGAGTCCATCACGCAACCGAGCACGAGATAGAGCGCGAGGATGACCAGAAGAACTGTCCACGGGCTCAGTGCCAGCATGTCGACAAGACCGAGAAAGGCCTGCGGCACCTGAGCAAACGCGAGAAAGCCATTGTAAAGCGCGGCGCCCAAAATGATGAAGAAGATCATCCCGGTCGCCTTGGCGGTCTCAAGCAGAGCATCCGTAAGACCGGCCCTGTCGAGCCCGCCGCGCAACCAGGCGAGAAGACCCGTGCCGAGCGCACCAACGGCTGCCCCTTCGGTCGGCGTGAACCAGCCGAGATAGATTCCGCCAACGACAGCCACAAAGATCGCCAGCACGGGCCAGACAGCGGCGAGTGCTACAAGCCGTTCCGCAGTCGTCCGGCGCGGAGCAACACCAGCGGATGCGGGATCAAGCCGCACGACCACAGCGATCGCCAACATATAGCCAAGAGCTGCCAGAATGCCCGGCACGATGGCCGCGACGAACAGCTTGGCGATGTTTTGTTCGGTCAGGATCGCATAGATCACCAGGATCACGGACGGAGGAATAAGAATGCCGAGCGTGCCACCGGCGGCGAGTGCGCCCGTTGCCAGACGTCCCGAATAGCCGGCGCGTTTCAACTCCGGCAGCGCCACCTGCCCCATGGTGGCAGCCGTCGCCAGCGACGAGCCGCAGATTGCGCCAAATCCACCACAGGCAGCAACGGCGCCTGCCGCCAGCCCGCCGCGTCTGTGACCGATGAGCGCGCCAGCCGCGTCGAACAGGGATTTCGAGATCCCGCCACGAGTCGCAAACTGTCCCATCAGCAGGAAAAGCGGAATAATCGACAACGAGTAGTTCGAGAACGTGTCGTAGCTCAGGGATTTCAGCTGGGCGAGAACCGGCGTCCAGCGATCGGTCACCAGCACCGTGCCGATCACACCGCACAGCAGCATTGCAAGACCGATCGGCAGGCGCAGAAAGATCAGCGCAAGCAGGATCGGGAACGACCAGATGGCAAGCTCTAGCGGGCTCACCAGGGCTGGTCCGCAGGCCGATCAGCGTTGGCATCATCCACGGCAGGCGCGCGCCTCTGCCGGATGTCCTGCAGCACCGTCCAGGCACATGCGAGCACAAACATCCAGGCCCCAAGGCAAGCCGCCGCGTAGCCATGCCAGACTGGGATTTCCAGGATGAAGGAGGTTTCACCAAACCGGGTCTTGTCGATCATGCCGGCCGTGAGACGCCAGGCGATCACAGCACTGGCAACCGTCATCAAGACCGATCCAATCAGGACCAGAGTGCGGTTTACGGATCGACCAAGCGGCTGAGACGCAAACGTAACCGCGACATGGCCACGCTCAAGCTGGCACCAGGCCAGAGAGGCGAACACCGCGAAGGCGATCCCGAGTTCGACAAGTTCGACATCTCCTGGAACCGGGCGAAGTCCAAGCACGACAAACTGCCGGCCGGTTACGCTGACCACAGTCATGATCGCCAACAGCAACAGCACACAGCCTGCGATCAGCGCCAACCCGCGTGCCAGAGCACGCATCACGCGGTCGCAGGTCTCGAACATCGGGCTGCCTTCTATGGCGGTGTTTACTCGCTGTAGCGCTCGACCAAGGCCCGGGCCGCCTCGACCAGGGCCGCACCATCGGCACCGTCTTGGGTCCGGTCCGCGATCCAGGCATCGATCACCGGCTGAGCAGCATCACGCCATCGCGCCTCTTCCGTGGCATCGAGCACAATAATGGAATTGCCTTCGGCCTCGGCCTTTTCACGACCTGTGATATCCATCGCATCCATCACCGCACCGAAGCGTGCCGCCATCTCGGGTCCGGAGTTGGCGTCGATGACCGCGCGAAGGTCTTCGGGCAGCGCCTCATAGCTCTCTTTGTTCATAGCAAAGATGAAAGTCGCCGTGTAAAGCCCTCTATCACCTGCAAATTCCGTGTGATTATCAACGAGTTCTGCGACCCCGAGCGGCAGTGTCACTTCCCACGGAATGACCGCGCCGTCGATTACCCCACGAGAGATTGACGCCGGCACTTGCGGCACTGGCATCCCGACCGCCGTCGCGCCGAGTTCTTCCAGGAGCCGTGTGATGACGCGGGTTGGCCCACGCAGCTTGAGCCCGTCCATATCCTCAAGTCGCGCAACCTCACTGCCCTTTACGTGGATCAGACCCGGCCCATGAGTGTGGAAGACAATGGGATGGATGTCGGCAAACTCATCGATGGCGTATTCGGCAACATAGTCGTGGAACGCCCGCGACGTCGCTTCCCCGGTCGAGACCATGAAGGGCAGCTCAAACGCTTCGGTTTTCGGGAACCGGCCTGGTGTATAGCCAAGCACCGTCCAGATCAGGTCCACCACCCCGTCACGGGCCTGGTCATACAGCGACGGCGGCGCGCCACCGAGTTGCATCGAGGGGTAGTGCTCGACCTTGATCCTCCCCGCGGACTGTTCTTCGACCGCGCGTGCCCAAGGCTCAAGTGCGTCGCCTGGGATCGACGAGGTCAGCGGCAGGAACTGATGCAGCCGGAGCGTCACGTCCTGAGCGTGAACCGTGGTGGCAGCAACCGCCATCGGCCATGCAACAAGGACTGCGCGGGTCAGAGTCCGAAAGACGGAGCGAAAGGTCATGAGAACGGTGTCCATGGATGATGTTGACCTGCTGGCCGATACCGGCATCTGCGGCGCTCGCACGCCGGAGGAATGCCGGCGGTTAGTCCGGAATCAAGACCGTTGTGCCCGTGGTCTTGCGGCTTTCAAGATCGCGATGGGCCTGGGCTGCCTCGTGTAAGGGATAGGTCTGGTTGATGGCGATTGCGACCGTACCGTCGGCTACCACCTGCATCAGATCGCCTGCCGTTGCTTCAAGCTCGGGTCGCGTCGCGATGTAGTGAAACAGCGTTGGCCGGGTCACAAACAGCGAGCCCTTTTGTGATAGCAGCAGAAGATCGAGCGATGGCACGGGCCCAGATGCATTGCCGAAGGTCACCCACATCCCGCGCGGCCTGAGACACTCCAGCGAGGCCGGAAACGTGTCCTTGCCAACCCCGTCATAGACGACATGGCATCCTGCGCCATCGGTGATCTCGCGCACGCGGGCCGCGAAATCCTCTTCGCGGTAGTTGATGACATGATCGCAGCCATTGGCGCGCGCCAGATCCGCCTTGGCCTCCGAGCCCACCGTACCGATAACAGTTGCCCCTAATGACTTGGCCCATTGGCAGGCGATCAGCCCGACACCGCCGGCAGCCGCATGAAACAGGATCGTCTGTCCAGCTTCGATGCAGAAAGTCTGACGCAGCAGATATTGCGCCGTCATGCCCTTCAGCATCATCGCAGCGCCGGTTTCATAAGAGATGGCGTCGGGCAGCTTGACCAATGTTGCTGCCGGAAGGACGCGCTCAGACGCATAGGCGCCGATCGGACCGGCATAGGCTACGCGGTCACCGACCGAAACCTCGCTCACGCCCGCCCCGACGGCGAGCACCTCGCCCGCCCCCTCATTGCCAGGCGTAAATGGAAGCTGCGCCGCGGGATACAGGCCAGAGCGGAAATAGGTATCGATGAAATTGAGACCGATCGCGTGCTGGCGGATCAGCGCCTCGCCAGGTCCTGGCGCACCAACCTCCACCGTTTCGTGACGCAGCACCTCGGGCCCACCGGTTTCGTGAATGCGGATGATCTCGGCCATGGTGGCCCCTTTTGGCTGCTCAGCGTTGGAGAGAGTGTCACTCAACCTTCTGGCAGGCAGATCACGGCCCGCCCCAATCGAGCCGGCAGAGCTCCGCGCTGCGGCCGGCGAAATCCCAATTGCGGCCAAAACCACGGAAGCGGCTCTTTTCGGCCTTGGCGACGGTGATATCCGGCGCGATCCAGTATTGGCTGTTCGAGATGACGACATTGTCGCCGGCCTCGTTCGCCGGCACCGGATTGATCACACCATCAATCATTTTCGGGATCTTGATGATGCGCGTCTGGCCTTCGACCTCATAGGTGATCGGCTTTTGCTCGACGCCGAGGAAACGGCCGACGAGGATCGACAACAGCCCTGTCGTACCGCCGACACGGCCCGAGAAGATTCGCGTCAGTGCCTTGACCTGATAGACCGAGGCCCGCTCGTCGACATAAAGCGCGCAGGTCCAGTTTCCGCGACTCATCAGACCGGGAATCTCGATCATCAGAGCCGCGTTGATGCCACCGAGATCGGTGTCCTCGAGATGGCCGGAATCGATGCGGATGCCGGCCCAGGTCATGCAGTACCCCTCGGTCGGCGGATGCTGGCCTAGCGACAGCACGCACGGACAAAACACCGTGCAATTGCAGCTCAGCGCCAGTTCCCCATCGAGCTTCCACTCTCCTGCCATCGTCTACTCCCCTGACCCAACACTCTTTTCCACGATCGAATGGTCGATAGCGCGTTTTGTTGATCTCTTACAATCGCCTCTGTGGCGTGCCCCTAAACTGCCACAAGCGCAATCGACACGGCCGCAACAAGGCAGGCAGCACCTGTCAGCCGTGCAATCATCTGTCCGCCGATGAGCTTTTCCACTGTCATGACGATGGCGAGCGCCGCCATCCATAGGACGTTCATCAGCCCAACAGCGAACATCACCAGCATCAGGCCCGCGCAGCAGCCGAGGCACCACAGCCCCTGGCGCAGCCCATGTCGCAGGACGCCCATCGGCCGTTCGGTCCAGTTGGCGAAGAAATAGTTGAATGGCGCCCGGCATTTGGTCAGGCACGCGGTGCGCAGGTTGGAGAACTGATAGAGTCCGGCAACGCCCAAAACCGCCGCCGCCATCCACAGACTGACCGGCGTAAACGTGACACCGCTCAACAGGCCGAGTTCGGCCGCAACGCCCTGCAGGACCGCAAAGCCAAACGCCGCCCCGATCCAGACGATCACATAGCCCGCGATCAGTATCATCGGCGATGGGATCGTCTTGCCTTTCGCGTGAGCTGTCTCGGTGATCTCGCCATAGGTGCGGATCATCGGGGCCGCACTCGGTAGCATCATGGCACCGACCATGGCGATCCACATCAGAAGAACGCTCGACATCTGCGCGACGTTCCATGCCCCCTCGCCCGGCATGGCCAAGCCAAACGGTCCAGGCATGCCGACGCGGCAAATGGCCGCGAGCAGCGCTTGGGCCTCATCTGACAGCAGAAGATAGCCGCCGACTGCGTTGAACAGCCCCATGCCCGGCCCAAGATCGCCGGCATCCATGGCACTTGTCATCGCAAACAGCATGGCAGCCAGGAACACCCAACCGGCAACGCACAAAGCGCCCAGGAGTCCAAGACCGATCCAGACCGGA
This sequence comes from Pseudomonadota bacterium, assembly GCA_039819185.1. Lineage (GTDB taxonomy): Bacteria > Pseudomonadota > Alphaproteobacteria > Rhizobiales > Tepidamorphaceae > JBCBSK01. The sequence continues at coordinate 18,448 of JBCBSK010000040.1, forward strand.
CGCGCGAAGGCACTGGCCAGCGCCGTGGCATGCGCTGCTGCCGATTGGTCGAGTGTCGGTTCACCTGTTTGGCTCATAGCCGGCACGCTAGTCCGGCGAACGGTCCTGACGCAAGCCGCGACAGCATGGTCTCTGGACGGTCGCGCGTGTCAGCATTACGTCACTGGGCAATCGATCTTGATGACATGATGGGTTGTGGAGTCCTGCTTGGGCAGGAACGGAACAATGACGGTGACAGAGATGGCCGTATTCGCAACGCCCCGACCGATCGCCGTTGTCGGACGTGGCCCTGCGGGCCTCGCCGCTGCCTGCCTTCTGGCCGAGGCCGGCCTTGAGTGTGTCTTGATCGGGCCGGCACAAACGCAAGCCGACCGGCGCACTGTCGCTATCATGATGCCGGCGGTGCGCATGCTCGACCGGCTCGGCGCCTGGCCGCATGACCACTCGGCACCTTTACGCGCGCTGCGGATCGTTGATGACACCGACCGGCTGATGCGTGCTCCGGAAGCCTGTTTCGAAGCCTCCGAGATCGGTGAGACGGCCTTTGCCCAGAGCGTGCCGGCCGACCGCTTGATCGACGCCTTGTCGGAACGCGTTCAGGCCGAGCCGCGCATTACGCTAATCGATGCAACGGTCGACCGGCTTGAAAGCGAACCCGGCGCAAACCGTCTCGTCCTGACCGACGGTCGGGTGATCGAGGCAGCGCTGGTTATCGCAGCCGATGGACGCAACTCGCCCTGCCGCGCAGGCGCCGGCCTCACCATGCGCATGCGGCCCTATCCGCAGACAGCCATCGTCTACGACATCACCCATGAACGCGACCATCGCGGCGTATCGACGGAGTTTCACAGACGAAGCGGTCCGTTCACGCTGGTTCCAATCGCGGAGACCCGCTGCGGCGTTGTCTCCGTTGAAGACACGGCCGGTGCCGACCGTATCCTGGCGCTGGATGATCGTGCATTGGCACGCGAGGTTGAGATGCGCAGCCATCGCCTGCTTGGCCGGGTTGAGATCGCATCTCCGCGCCGCACCTACCCTCTCGTCCATGCGACGGCCAGCGCCTATGCCAAGTCTGGCGTTCTCCTGGTCGCGGAAGCCGCTCATGTGATGCCGCCGATCGGGGCACAGGGGCTCAATCTCGGCTTGCGCGATGTGGCGGCGGCGGTCGGCGCAGTCATTGATCATTGTAAGAGCGGCCAGCCGGACATCGCCGCGACCGAGCGTGACTATAGCGCCTCACGAAGCCTCGACATCGGCATGCGCATGACCGGCGTCGACATTCTCAACCGCTCGCTTCTGTCGAACCTTCTGCCGTTGCAGGCCGCGCGCTCAGTTGGGCTCGGGCTATTGAGCTCGGTCGGCCCGCTGCGGCGGCTCTTCATGCGCGAGGGCATGGCACCGAGCATGATCCTACCCCGGCTCATGCGCGAGGCGGCCTGATCCCCACAGGCAGCCCGTCGATCAGAACAGATCCGTCGGCACATAGCCTGACTTTATCAGAAACAATACGGCCGTCAGCGTTACCACCGACGCCATGGTCCCGAGGATCACGACGCTCGAGGCGCGCTGGACGTAGGTGTCGTATTGCTGGGCGATGACGAAGACATTCGTCGCAGGCGGAAGCGCTGCCATCAGAATGGCAGTGAACACCCAGATAGGATCGAAGCCGCCGATAAAGCTCAACGTGACCAGCACCAGGATCGGGTGCACGATGAGCTTCAGAATCAACAGGAAAGGCAGTTCGGCCGGCACACGCGTGACCGGCCGGAGCGCGAAGATGATCCCCATGGCGAACAGAGCGCATGGGGCCGCTGCCCCGCTGAGGGATGTCAGAATGCTGAGCGCAGCCCCGGACGGATACCACTCGAAATAGGCCGCGATTGCGCCAGCGATCGTTGCCACGATAAACGGATGCAGCAGGATGCGCTTGAACGCCTGCAAAATCAGGTCGAGGGCCGAGGCCTTTTCCCCGCCCGCGACCGCCATCAGGAGCGGCACGATGGTGAACAGCATCGTATTGTCAAAACAGAAGATCAGCGCCGCCGGAACGGCCGCTTCCGCACCAAGGGCCGCGATCGTCAGCGGTGGCCCCATATAGCCGATATTGGAGTAAGAGCCGGCAACGCCCTGAATGGTCGATTCCTTGAGATTGCCCCGGGTTGCCAGAAAGCCGATGACGAAGGCGATCGCAAAGGCGGTGTAGGTCGTGAATGTCGTTGTCAGAATGAAAGGCCAATTGCCCAATTGTTCGAACGGCGTCTGGGCAACGAGTGAAAAAATCAGCGCCGGCAGGGCGAAATAGACAATGAAGGTGTTGAGCCAGGCCAGGCCCTCTTGCGGGATCTTGAAGATCTTCCCGCCGACATAGCCCATCAGGATGAGCCCGAAATAGGGCAATGCCAGCCCAAGAACCTCACCCACAGTCGCCCGCTTAGCCCCTCTTGATCGCGAACCCCATTGCGGCGCCCGGCTAACGAGTTTGCATCATATGGTCAACCGCCACATCCGGGACTGTGCTGTGTGGCCACGATGATGCGGAGCACAATGACGCTACGAACCGCGACCCATGGTGCATTGCACGCAAGCCGTTTTCACGCGATCACATGCACGTATTCACCGATGCCGACACGCAAGGACAGTTGATGACCCGCCCTGCCCGCTCTTTTCTGCGCCCTCTTGCACTCGGTGCGCCCGAGCCGTTTCGCGAGCTTCCAGTGCGCCTTGAGCGCATGATCCACTTCGTGCCGCCGCATCTCGACAAGGTACGCGCGAAGGTGCCCGAGCTTGTCTCGAAGGTCGATGTAATCCTTGGCAATCTTGAGGATGCCATCCCCGCCGATGCCAAACAGGCCGCCCGCGACGGCGTCATCGCCATGGCGCGCGAGGTGGACTTCGGCGCGACGGGCTTCTGGGTGCGGATGAACTGTCTCGACAGCCCCTGGGCACTGGATGACGTCACCGAACTTGTCGCAGCCTGCGGCGATACGCTCGACGTCATCATGTTGCCCAAGGTCGACGGTCCCTGGGACATTCATTATCTCGACCGGCTTCTGGCTCAGCTTGAAGCACGCCACTCCGTTTCAAAGCCGATTCTGATCCATGCGATCCTTGAAACCGCCGAAGGTGTGACGAATGTCGAGGCGATCGCCGGCGCAAGTCCGCGCATGCATGGCATGAGCCTCGGCCCCGCGGATCTCGCAGCCTCCAGGCGGATGAAGACGACCCGCGTCGGTGGCGGCCATCCCGACTATGGCGTGCTGCCCGATCCTGTCGAAGGTGTCGCCCGTCATCCAGTGCAGCAGGATCTCTGGCACTACACCATCGCGCGCATGGTCGACGCCTGTGCCGCCCATGACATCAAACCGTTCTACGGTCCGTTCGGAGATTTCTCGGACGCTGACGCCTGCAAGGCCCAGTTCCGCAATGCCTTCCTGCAGGGCTGCGTCGGCGCCTGGACGCTGCATCCAAGCCAGATCGACATTGCCAAACAGGTGTTCGCGCCGGCTCCTGAAGAGGTCGCCTTCGCCGCCCGCATTCTCGAAGCAATGCCTGACGGAACGGGCGCGGTGATGATCGACGGCAAGATGCAGGATGACGCAACCTGGAAACAGGCCAAAGTCATGGTCGATCTCGCACGCCAAATTCTCGCCAAAGACCCGGATGCGGCCGAGCACTACCCGTCGCTTGCGGCGAATTAGCGCACAGTCTCGACGTTAACGGGGCGTATATCGAGCCATCATAAATACCGAATTCGATGCGTAAAATATGACGGATCCAACGGGCGACCCACTGTGGTTTGCCTCATCGATGTCAAAGACACCAGATAGGCGCTATGCTAGTTAGCTCAGAAAAGGGCATGTCGCGGCCCAGCCACGCGACGACGGCGGAGACAGCAAGGACGGAGACAGATACGACCATGAGCGTGCGCCACGCCAAGTTTCATATCGGCCAGATCGTCCGCCATCGGCTCTATCCGTTTCGCGGGGTGATCTTCGATATCGACCCGGAGTTCAGCAATACTGAGGAATGGTGGCAGTCGATTCCCGAACAGGTGCGTCCGCGCAAGGACCAGCCATTTTACCACCTCTTCGCGGAAAACGCGGAAACCGAATATGTCGCCTATGTTTCGGAGCAGAATCTCTTGCTCGACGACAGTGGCACGCCGGTTCGCCATCCCGATGTCGCGGAGCATTTCGAACGCGACACCGAAGGTCAATATCGCTGGCGCGCCACCGCGGCGCATTGAGCCCCTTGGGTCGTCCGTCACGACCCGTTTCGGTTATGCAAAAGTACTGAACATGGTGCCTGCCTTGTAGAAGCGGACAGGCATTTCATCGACTTTCGACCAGACCGAAGGGTCCGGGGGCGCAGGCAACCCAGGGGCGACGCCTATTGACCGGCTTCCTGCTGCTCCTGCAGCTGGCGGCGCGCTTCCTCTGCACGCTCCTGCAGACCGCGCTGAACGTCGCTACGGCTCTCGTTATACTCGTTGAGGTCCTGCCCCTCGCCATCGATCGCGGCGGTGAAGCCGACCAGCGTGAAGCCGATTGCGACAACTTCTTCGGTATGGTTCATCACCTGCATGACGAGGTTACTGCCGGCTTTCAATTGATCAATGAAAGCGGTGTCGATCTCGGCCTCGGCGCTGCAGAAATGCTGGGTGCAAATGATGAAAACCGCGCGCGCGAGCTCGCTTTCATCAATCGTATAGCCAACGCCTGGCGGCAGGATAACGCCCGTCGGCACTTCGAACAGAAGCCGCGGCGGCTGGCCATCGATCTGCCGCACAAGGGCGGAGGCAACCCGCTGACCTTCCTGGTTACGTGCTTCCTGGCGCGTCACGCAAACCCGGACTTCGGAGTCACCTTCGGCGACACAGAATTTCTGCCACGGATTGGATGCGTCTTCACTTGTCTGTGCCCCTGCAGGCAATGCGATCGACACGCCAATGGCCATCGTCGCGACTGCAAGCCCACTCAGAATCTTGTCAAAACCAGTCATAGAACCCTCTAATCGACCTGCTCGGCCCTGTCTTCAGCGGGCGCAATGTCACTCCTGATCTTCGCACCGCGCTGGATAGCCGGAGCATATGCCGGGCGGCAAGCCCTAAACCTGCGCCACGTAACATTTGACATGGTCCGTGACGGGACTTTGCGGCGAAACCATGTCGTGAGCCTATGCGGATGAAGATGCTCGCAAGATGTCTTGTAGCTGTCGCGAAGACGCCACGGATGTCCGCTTGTCTGTGTCATGCCCCCGGCGCGATCGCGGCCCTCGCTCTCATCGCGTCCGTGCTAATCTAAGGCGATTCGAGGTCATGATGCGCGTGTTCCCTGCCTTCCCCCACCCGACGCTGGCGGTGTGCCTTGCGATTGCGAGAGCAGCCCTTCCACGTACCGTTATGATGTGTCTTCTGCTTGCTGCGGCATTTGCGGCGCAGACGGCACACGCGGATGATTTGCTGCACCAGCACGGCATCGCGATGCATGGCGCGCCGGCCTATCCGCCGGAGTACACCCACTTCAGCTATGTCAACCCGAATGCCCCGCAGGGCGGCCGTCTGACCCTTGCGGTTCAAGGCTCGTTTGACAGTGTCAATCCGCTTGTGGTGCGCGGCGTCTCAGCCCGAGCGGTACGCGGACTTGTCATCGAATCGTTGATGGCACGCAGCTATGATGAACCGTTCACGCTCTATGGTCTGATCGCTGAAACGATCGCTGTGTCAGAGGACAGGAGCGTCGTCGAGTTCCGCCTCAGACCGGAGGCGCAATTCTCTGACGGATCGCCCATCCAGGCGTCCGACGTCCTGTTTTCCTACGAGTTGCTGCGCGAGAACGGCCGCCCCAACCACCGCACCTTTTACGCCAAGGTCGCGAACGCGACGATCATGGACGAGCGTACCATACGCT
>JBCBSK010000041.1:0-24085 GCA_039819185.1 Pseudomonadota bacterium
AAGGAAGGGGCGGGCAATGCGCCGGCCTATCGCGGTACGGCCTATATCGTCTTTGAACGTCTCGATCTTGCGCCTTTCGGCAATCGTATCCCCCAGTTCAGCTTTGAAGTCATCCGCCGGATCGGGAGACTCGAGACCAAGGTTTCGGGCGTTGCGCTGATCCCTGGCGCAACCGAGTTCGGCTATGAACCAACCGAAGTGTTTCGCGTCTCCCGAAGCGGCCAGGGCGAGATTATCTGGAGCGAAACCGAAAACCGGCATCATCTTCTGACCAAGAGCGATTGGAACACCTCGCTCGACCATCTCGACGCGATGCTGCCGAACTGCGACACGATCCATCTGGTCGTCGCCTGGTTCGGCACCGATCTCAGGGCTGGCCACTGCCGCATCGAGCCACGCGTCGAAACCCATGACAAAGACACCCATCCGATCGTCTGGCAGGTAGCTGGCCTGACGCGCGCGACCGCAACCGCGGTGACGCGGTCGCAAGGGCGCCCGGCCTATGGCGGCAGTCCGAACGACGCCTCCATCGTTGCCGCCATCCAGAGTCTCAAGGCGCGCGGCTATAAGGTGATGCTGCACCCCTTCATCATGATGGATGTCGACAACGATAGCGGCCTACCGGACCCTTACGGCGCGAGCGAACAGCCACCCTATCCCTGGCGCGGGCGTATCACGTGCCATCCGGCGCCAGGCCAGCCGGGATCGCCGGACAAGTCGGCCGCAGCCGAAGCGCAGATCGACGATCTTGTCGGTGTTGCAGCACCTGAGCACTTCAGCCGGCTCGGTGCGACGGTGACCTATTCTGGGCCGGCGGAATGGTCGTATCGCCGGTTTGTTTTGCATCTTGCGATGCTTGCGCAGGCGGCGGGCGGGGTCGATGCGTTCATGATCGGCTCGGAAATGGTCGGTCTGACGACCGTGCGCTCGGATACAAACAGCTATCCCTTCGTGTCAGCCCTCAAAGCCCTGACAGGCGACGTTCGCACCATTGTCGGCACGGCCACCAAGATCGGCTACGGCGCTGACTGGAGCGAGTATCACAGTCACCGGCCGGACGACGGCTCTGGCGATGTCTATTTCAACATGGATGCGCTTTGGGCCGATCCGGATATCGATTTCATCGGCATCGACAACTACCTGCCGATGAGCGATTGGCGATCGGGCACTGACCATGCCGATCACGACCCCCATGGGCCGGTTATCCCGCATGATCCGGACTATCTCGCAGCCAATGTCGAGGGTGGCGAGTACTATGACTGGTATTATGCCTCAACGGCGGCGCGTCAGAGCCAGTCGCGGACGCCGATCACCGACGGAGCTCACGGCGAGCCTTGGGTGTTTCGCCAGAAAGACCTTGTGTCCTGGTGGTCCAACACGCATCGTCATCGACCTGGTGGCAACCCTGCAGGACCCTCTCCCTGGACAGCGAAGTCGAAGCCGATCTGGTTCACCGAGATTGGATTTCCAGCGCTCGACAACGCCGCGAACCAGCCCAATGTCTTCCACGATCCAAAGTCATCGGAGAGTGCCTATCCGCATCAGTCATCAGGTGCGCGCGATGACGCTATGCAACGTGCTGCCCTTGAAGCGCTGATTGACTACTGGCAGCCCGAGAGCGGTAACAACCCAAGCTCGCCGCACTATTCGGGCCGCATGATCGATCCTGACCGCATGTTCGTGTGGGCATGGGATGCGCGGCCCTGGCCGGCCTTCCCGCTTGATCTCGCGGTCTGGAGCGATGGCGAGAACTGGCGTTCAGGTCATTGGATCTCTGGCCGCATGGGAACGGCCGCACTGGCCGGGCTGGTGGAAGAGATAGCTGAAGATTTCGATCTTTCAGCCCTTGAGGTCGAAACGCTGGGTGGATCGCTTGATGGCTTTGTCATCGACCGCCCGATGTCCTTCCGCCAGGCTGTCGAAGGGCTGTCCACCATCTATGGCTTTGACGCGATTGAAACGGGAGCGTCGATCAAGATCCGCGGCCGGTGTGGGCAGGTCCGGCAGCTAGCCGTTTCGCAAGACAATCTCGTCGATCGCGGCGAAGATGAACCGCTTCACATAACCCGGCGCGATCTCAGCGAGCTGCCTTTGCAGGCGCGCATTTCCTATCAGGATGGGGAGCTTGATGGCCGGCCGGCAACCGTTGAAGCCATGCGAGCGGCCGCGCCAGGTACCGATCGTGTTCTGGCGGTTGAAACGCCGGGCGTCCTCGATGCCGAGCAGATGGCGGCGCAGTGCGATGCGATGTTGCGGAGGGAATGGGCGGCGCGCGACAGTGGCGACTTCACATTGATGCCGTCCCAGCTTGCGGTCGAACCGGCCGATCTGATCGGTATCAGCGCGGACAGCGAAGAGACGACGTGGCTCGTCACCGAACTCTCCGATGGTGACGGTCGCGCGGTCGTAGGGCAGCGCATACTCGACGGCATGTTCGATGTCGCTCAGAGGCGGGCGCGCACCAAACGCTCGAAGCAGCGATCCAAGAAAAGTCCAAGTGCCCCGATCGCGACGCTGACCTTTCTCGAACTGCGCAACCCGGAGGCCGAAACGGATGCGGCAACACTGCTTGTTGCTGGCTCCAGCGCGCCCTGGTCAAACGGCCTCGTACTCTATCGCGAGGTCGATAACGATGCGCTGCAATATGTTGGTCGCATCGAACAGCGTGCGACGATCGGACGTCTGGTGACGGACCTCTATCCCGGCCCTGTCTGGCGCTGGGACCGGGTCAACAGTGTGACGGTCGAACTCGCCCGCGGCACGCTGTCGAGCCGAAGCGAGCGGGCCGTTCTCGGCGGCAAGAATGCAATCGCAGTCGAAGATTCTGAGTTCGGCTGGGAGGTGATCCAATTCCGCGATGCTGAACTTGTGGCTGAGCGCACCTATACCTTGAGTCATCTTCTACGTGGCCAGGCCGGTACGGAACGTGCAGCCAAGGCCCTGAAATCCGGAAGCCGTATCGTTGTGCTCGACGCGGCGCTGTTCGCCGTGTCACCAGGGTCGTTTGCGATCGATCAGGACGCGATCTGGCGCTTCGGCCAGGCGGGCAGGGCGTTGACCCCCGATACGCTGGCGACCAAGGCCTATACACCAACTGGCGATAGCCTCAGACCCCTGTCGCCCGTTCACGTCAAAGCGTGGCGCGCCCCGGACACCGGTGACGTCGTTCTAAGCTGGATCCGGCGGACACGTCTCTCCGGCGACGGTTGGGGGCTCATCGACGCGCCTCTCGGCGAGGCCAGCGAACGCTATCAGATCGACATTCTCGATGGCGGTGACGTGAAACGGCGTTTTGTCTCGACGCTTCCCACCGTGACTTACAGCCAGGCCGATCAGACCGCCGACTTCGGTGGCTTGACGGTTTTCGATGTCGAGATCTGCCAGCTATCAACTCAGGTTGGTGCTGGCGACCCGCTTGGGAGCACCATCCATGTCTGAGACCCCGAGACTACGACTTCCGGAACTGGCTGCCGCGCAGTCGCAAAAGCACGTCACCCACAACGAGGCGCTCGTCATGCTCGACTGCCTCGTCGACTTGCACCTTCAGGACCGGCATCTCGCAGCGCCGCCTTCGGGGCTGGATGGTGAGGCCTATCTTGTCGCTGCCAGTCCAAGCGGTGCCTGGTCAGGCCAAGCATACAAAATCGCCTACCGCATCGATGACGGCTGGCGCTTCTACGAGCCGTTCACAGGACTCAAGGCCTATGTCGTCGATGAGAACACGTTGATCGTGTTTAACGGCTCGGACTGGGTCGATTTCGCAGACATTCTTGGTCTGCAGAACGTGACTCAACTTGGCATCAACACCACCGCCGATCCGACAAACCGTCTGGCGATGAAGTCCGAGGCGGTCTTGATGGCGGCCATCGAGGAGTCTGCCGGTGGCACCGGCGATATCCGGCTCAACGTCAACAAGGACGCCTCGAGCAACACAGCGGCGCTGTTGTTTCAGTCGAACTATTCGGGGCGCGCCGAGTTAGGTCTCGCTGGCAGCAACAATCTGACCCTGAAAGTTTCTGCAAATGGCACGGATTGGCTGACTGCATTTTCCGTCGACAAGGCCAGTGGTCAGGTCGGTTTTCCGCAGGGCGCCGATGGTTTGCCTGTCGGCAGCATCATCTGGCACGCCGCTGCGACGCCACCGCCGGGATTTCTCGTCTGCGATGGATCGGCCAAGTCACGTCACGATTTCTCAAACCTGTTTGCCGTCATCGGCACGATCTATGGCAACGGGAATGGCGCGACCACGTTCAATGTCCCTGATTTGCGTGGCGAGTTCGTGCGTGGTTGGGACGATGGCCGCGGCGTGGATGTCGGACGGTCGCTAGGGGCAAGTCAGAGCGATGTCTTTAAGTCCCACACCCATTCCGGCGCCACGTCGATTGACGGCAGCCATAGCCACAGCACCGGCGATGATGTGCATGACAAGTTCGTTGTCGTCGACAAGGCAGTTTCCAGTCAGGCCATAGGCGAGAGCGGATCGGGCGCGACCGCCTTCGCACAAGGCTCACTCGACCTTGACAATCGTGGCTCGATTGAGGTGGTCGGTGACCACGCCCACTCTTTCACGACCAGTGCGACCGGCGACGGCGAAACACGGCCGCGTAACGTGGCGCTTCTGGCCTGCATCAAGCACTGATCTGCGAGCACGATAGGAGAGCGATGGGGATGTGCTCCAATCTGTCGGAACGCGAAAAGACTCACCTTTTCGCGAGGACATGTGTGCTGTTTCAACGCAGGCTGGGGTTTCGTTGCGATCAGAAATCGGTCAGCATTGATCTGACGTCCGAAAGCTGAACTGAGTATTCATCACTGGTTCAGACCAATTGGCATATGTCACGCGGCCATGAACATCTCTCGATACATCTTCTGTGCCGCACTGCTTGCCGCCCTGGCGATGTTTGCCAATGAGGCACAGGCGCAATCTCAATCGCCTGATCCGGCGCCGGTCTTGGCACAGGCGAGTTGTGCGCGGGCCGTAGCGCAGGCCGAGCGTCAGACTGGTGGCCGCGTGATCGGGTCGCCACGCACAGTCAACCAGGGTGGCCAGACGATTTGCGTCATCCAGCTTCTGGTGCCTGATCCGCGCGGTGTGCAGCCGCCGATGCGCCAGACCGTCCGTATCCCCGCAAGCTGACGGAGGCTTATGATGCGCATTCTCGTCGTCGAGGATGACAAGGATCTCAATCGTCAGGTCGTGCAGGCCCTGGAGGAGGCAGGCTATGTCGTCGATCGGGCGTTCGACGGCGAGGAAGGGCATTTTCTTGGCGATACCGAGCCCTATGACGCGGTGATCCTCGATCTCGGCCTGCCTCAGAAGGATGGTATTCGCATTCTCGAAGAATGGCGGTCGAACGGCCGGATCATGCCTGTCTTGATCCTGACGGCACGTGACCGGTGGAGCGAGAAGGTGCAGGGAATCGATGCCGGTGCCGATGATTACGTCACCAAGCCATTTCATATGGAAGAAGTCCTGGCCCGAGTGCGCGCCTTGTTGCGCCGCGCCGCAGGGCATGCCACGTCAGAGCTTGAATGCGGGCCGCTGCGCGTCGATACCAGGTCGTCGCGTGTGACGATGGATGGAAATCCCGTCAAGTTGACGTCACATGAGTATCGGCTGTTGTCCTATCTGATGCACCATACGGGCCGGGTCGTTTCGCGCACTGAGCTTGTAGAGCATATGTATGATCAGGACTTTGATCGTGATTCCAATACGATAGAGGTTTTCGTTGGCCGTCTGCGCAAGAAAATCGGCGGCGATATGATCGAGACTGTCCGCGGACTTGGATACCGTCTTTTGGCGCCGGGGGATGTGGCCTAGCTCGCTCGCCTTCCGCCTGCTTCTGACCACGTTGGTTTGGAGCCTCGTCGTCCTGGTGATCGCCGGGGTGTCCTTGCTTGCGCTCTATCGCCAAAGCGCCTTGCAGAATTTCGAGCGCATCCTCGATGTCAGCCTGTTGAATCTTATTGCCTCTGTCGACACGGCCGAGGACGGGCGTATTTTGCCTGGATTCGATCTTGGCGACCCCAGGTTTTCGAGCTTTCGCTCTGGCTGGTCTTGGCAGATTACCCCGATCAACCAGGTCGACAAGGCGACACGATCTCCATCGCTCGCCGGCGAGGCCATCACGCCGCCGGAGCCTTCCGCCATTCCCTTTGATGCGGGCTTCCGCCGCTCCTTTCCGTACTCCGATGATGCTGGAAATCTCCTTCGTGCCGTCGAGCAGCTTGCTACTCTCGGCGAGGGGGGGGAGGTTGCGTCATTTGTCGTTACAGGCTCGCTACAAGACGTAGAGCAGGATATCGCCACGTTTCGCGACAGGCTCATTCTGTTCTTGACGATGTTCGGTGTCGGGCTTGTCGCTTCGACCGTGCTTGTCGTTGTAGTCGGCCTGCGGCCACTTGATCGCATTCGTGAGTCATTGGCCAGAATCCGAGCCGGTGACACCGCCCGTCTCGAAGGAAACTTTCCAAGTGAGATCGCGCCTTTGGCGTCGGAATTGAACGCCTTGATCGAGGCCAATCGAAAGGTTGTTGAACGGGCTCGCACCCAGGTTGGCAATCTGGCGCATGGCTTGAAGACGCCACTGACAGTGCTGACCAATGAAGCCGACCATCACAGCGGTGCCCTGGCCGACCGAGTTGCCGATCAGGTTGCCGCCATGCGTTATCAGCTTGATTATTATCTTGACCGGGCGCGTATCGCCGCCGGCGGAACCGTTATTGGCGTCGTCACCGATGTGGATCCGCTGGTCGCGCGGCTGGTGCGGATCATGCCGCGCATGCATCAGGACCGAGACATCACGCTGACGACCGATCTCGAACAGCGACTGAAATTTCAAGGCGAGTCCCAGGATCTCGAAGAGCTTTTGGGCAATCTGATCGACAATGCCTTCAAATGGGCAGCAACCGAAGTAAGGCTTAGCCTACATCGAACACATGCGCGCGACCGGGCCATGCTGGTTTTTACCGTCGAGGACGATGGACCTGGCCTGTCGCCCGAGCAATGCGCCGAGGCTGTGAGGCGCGGGCAACGGCTTGACGAATCGAAGCCTGGCTCCGGCCTCGGCCTGTCGATTGTCGCCGATCTTGCCGATCTCTATGGCGGATCGTTCGATCTCGACCGTGCTCCACTTGGCGGGCTGCGGGCGCGGCTGACATTGCCGGCCGCCGATATCCGGTAATTCACGTCGGTCGCGGCGAAATCATTAGCGCTTTATCAAGAGCACAGCGGCAGACTGTTTTGCTGACGGTAGCCGTCCGTCGCATGGTCGATACCTTCATACGAGTTGTTTAAGTGTCGTACAAAACGAACCTGGTTCGATGACGGACGCACCCTCCAAAGCCGATAAGCTCGCTGCTTACTTCCGTACCCTGCCGCCTCAGACGGTTGAAGCTTTGGTGCAGGAGGTTGACCGTGCCCGGTCCGAAGACAGATCCGATCCAAGCCACGAAATCATCCTGACCGCCGTGCGCAGCTTTTGTCGCAAGACCGGCATTAAGATCACGCGGTATTTCGATCGCAAGCGTGCTTTCTTTCTGCCGTTTGAACCGTTTCTGACCGACAACTCCAATGAGGCGGTGTTTTTTGGGCGCATTTATCGCGGTGTGTTGGACCCGGTTTGGGACTGGTTGACCGAGCATAATGACGACAATGCTGCATTTAATGCTCAACTTCAGGCGGCAAGCTATCTCGACCCCAAGGGCGGTTTGTTCGATCCGGACACAGAGTTCATGGACGCCCTGCACCAGCTGGCGATATCGCGTTTTGATCGGGCGCTCGACGATATTGGTCAGGACGAAAAGAGCCGCATGCGCCTTGGCCTCCAACTCGGAGGGCCCGACGGAATACAATCTCTACGCGAGATGCGTGAGGTTCTGCTGCTTCGTGATCATCTGACGCGGTTCTGTAAAGCCTTGCCGCCTACGCCGGTCGCCATGTCCCCAGACATGGCGCAGCATCTGGCCGGGCTCCTCTTGCACTTCGAGCCGAACCAACTTGTCTTCCCATGCCGTATTCTTGCCCAGCATCTCGATAGCACGGCACATCTGCTGCCGGTCCTGCTGGCGAAAGCTGGTACAGACGATGCTGGCAAGCTTGTTGGGTCGCCGTTGGCGCCGATCATGAACATTCTGATTGACGAGCTTGCCATTGCCAAGGCCGTCATCGCCCCGCTCGTCGACAGCCTGCGCGATATGGATGTCCTGATCGACGCATTGCGTCGCTTCGCCGCGATATCCGGTGTAATTGAGGCGACAGTTGATCTGTCGACCGCCGAGGACTGGCGGTCGAAAATCGGCGCACATCGGCGTGACGTATCGGACCTGCTTCGCAGACCCACCGAGCTTGCCTTTCCGCGTCTGCGCCGGCTGACCGCAGGACTGATCAGCGACTCCGGACGCGCCCGTGTGATCGACCCCGAGGAAACCCGTGATCTTGTCCGGCTCGTTGTCGCGTTGAAGCCATATCGCGCTGAGATCGCGCTGAACGAACTTTTGACCACGACGCATCGGCAGATCGAGGATCTTGTCGACACATCCGGCAAGATGGCGGCGGATCGCATGCGAACGGTTCAGGGCATTAAGCGCGACGAGTTGCTGCCGCGTTTCGAGATGTTTCTTGAGATTGCCGAGATCGTGTACGGCGATGTCTACGCCCTGTCTTTGCGCCGCATGGGACGACTTCCGGAACGGGACCCTGGCGCACAAACGACCGCGGAAGAGCAAGTGATGTCGGAGGCGACGGCGGCATAGGGCGGAATCAGGCGTTCAGCATTGCCGACTGCGAACCGGTTTCGTGTCCGTGGCATCCATGCCGCACTTGTCCTAGCGCAATGATGTGCTAGCTGTTGATCCGTTAGAGTTTGACGAAGTCGAACGTGGTCTCCGCCACGGGTTTCGCCGTTTTCGCTCAGGTCGATGTCGCCATACGCATGCTGATTTGGATCGTCTTCGCCGTCATGACGGCCGCCGCGGTGCTCGCGGTTTTGATCCCGCTCAGCCGTGTCCGGCAGGAGGCGCGGGACGCCGCGGATTCAAGTTCGAACGATGTCCGAGTCTACAAGGACCAACTGGTCGAGATCGAAAGTGATCTTGGGCGCGGGCTCATCGGAGCTCGGGAGGCGGATGCGGCGCGGACCGAGGTTGCACGCCGCCTGTTGGCCGCCGAAGCGCGCGACCGGGACGCTATCACCGAATCTGGCCTGCCGCGGTGGCGGCGCGGTGCGGCGTTGGTGTCGATCATCGCGGTACCCGTCATCGCACTTCTGATCTATCTTCCCATCGGAGCGCCCAATCTTCCTGGACAACCTTTGGCACAGCGCTTCGAACGCGCTGTTGAAGACCAGGATATTGCTGCCCTTGTGCGCCGCGTTGAACAGGTTCTGGCGGACAATCCCGAAGATGGACGTGGCTGGGACGTGCTGGGCCCTGTCTATGCCCGACTTGGCCGTTACGAAGACGCCGCGCGCGCCTTCCGCAACGCCATTCGCATTCTTGGCGCCACGGTCGAGCGCGAGGCCGGTCTCGGCATGTCGCTGGTTGCCCAGTCCGATGGCGTGGTGACCGAAATGGCGCGCCAGGCTTTCGAACGCGCCCGTCTAATTGATCCTCAAGCTGTCCAGCCCCGGTTCTATCTTGCACTTGCTGCCGAACAGGACGGCGACAATTCCACCGCGATCGAGCTGTGGCGATCGATCTTGACGATGAGCGATCCGGCCGGTCAGGAATGGCGTCAGGTCGCCGAGCAGCGCGTCGCGGCCTTGACGGCGGTGGCTCCCGCGATCGACGAGGACGAGATGGCGGCCGTCCGGGAGATGGCGCCCGAAGACCGGCAGGTCTTCATTGAAGATATGGTGGGACGCCTTGCCGCACGACTTGCGGACGATGATCAGGACTTGACGGGATGGCTTCGGCTGACCAACGCCTATGTCATGTTGGGCCGAGAGGATGATGCGCGCACTGCGCTGGCGCAAGCGCGGGCAGCTTTTGACGGCGATGACGAAGCGCTGGCCGAATTGGATCGCTTGGCTGCATCGCTTGGAATAGGATCGTGACGGCCGCCAGCCTGGCCAAGTGCTGGCCGAGTTGTGCCGCGATGATGACGAGAGGGTCGCAATGACGCGCAAGGCGCGCCGCCTCACCTTGATCGCCTCTGCCGGCGCCGTGCTCGCGGTTGCCCTCGGCCTGATCCTCTATGCGCTTGAAGACACGGTCGTGTTTTTCAACACGCCGTCCGATGTCTTGGCGGCCGAAACGGCACCGGAGCAGCGCATTCGCCTTGGTGGTTTGGTTGCCGATGGCAGCGTCGTCCGCGGCCAGGGCATAGAAGTTCAGTTCTCCGTGACCGATCAAGCGTCCACCGTTCCGGTCATCTATGCCGGCATTCTGCCGGACCTGTTCCGCGAGGGGCAGGGGGTTGTGGTCGAAGGCACGCTGGATGCCGCCGGCCTGTTTCGCGCTGATACCGTACTCGCAAAGCATGATGAGACGTATATGCCCCGCGAAGTTGCCGACGCCCTGAAAGAGCAGGGCCATTGGCAACCCGACGGCACCGCTCCGGCCGGATATGGGGCGGACGGCTACGCCACCGAAGGAGAGCCGTCATCATGATCCCTGAAATCGGCCACTATGCTCTGGTTCTCGCGCTGGCGATCGCGCTCTGCCAGTCGACCATTCCGATGCTCGGCGCAGCTCGTGGTGACCGCGGCATGATGGCGGTTGGCGATATGACGGCACTGGCGCAATTTGCCTTTGTCGGCCTGTCATTTGCCATGCTGACGGCTGCCTATGACCAGTCGGACTTCTCCGTTGTCAACGTTTATGAGAACTCTCATTCCGCAAAGCCGCTGATCTATAAGATCACCGGCGTTTGGGGGAACCATGAGGGCTCGATGGTCCTCTGGGTGCTGATCCTGGCGCTGTTCGGCGGGTTGGTCGCATTTTTCGGCACCAATCTGCCTGAGACCCTGCGTGCCCGCGTGCTCGGAGTTCAAGGCTGGATTTCGGTCGCTTTCCTGTTGTTTATCCTTCTGACCTCGAACCCGTTTCTCCGGCTAGAGCCGGCGCCGATCGAGGGGCTCGACCTCAATCCGCTGTTGCAGGACATCGGCCTCGCGATTCATCCGCCGCTTCTATATATCGGCTATGTCGGGTTCTCGATTTCCTTCTCCTTTGCGGTCGCGGCCCTGATCGAAGGCCGGCTAGATGCGGCCTGGGCGCGCTGGGTCCGGCCGTGGACGTTGGCTGCCTGGATGTTCCTCACGCTCGGGATCTCGGTTGGCTCCTACTGGGCCTATTACGAGCTTGGCTGGGGTGGCTGGTGGTTCTGGGACCCGGTTGAGAACGCATCGCTGCTGCCTTGGCTGCTTGGCGCGGCGCTGCTCCATTCCGCAATCGTCATGGAAAAGCGCGATGCGCTGAAAATCTGGACGATCCTGCTTGCGATCCTCGCTTTCTCATTGAGCTTGTTGGGTACCTTCCTTGTCCGTTCTGGCGTCCTGACCTCCGTCCATGCGTTCGCCGTGGACCCGTCGCGCGGCTTGTTCATGCTGTTGATCCTCGCCATCTTCACAGGCGGGGCATTGGCGCTGTTTGCGCTGCGGGCATCCGAACTTCGGTCGGGATCGGTCTTCGCGCCGATCAGCCGGGAAGGCGCGCTGGTCTTCAACAATCTGATCCTGACGGCGTCCTGCGGTGTTGTTTTTGTCGGCACGCTTTATCCGCTGGCGCTTGAGGCAATCACCGGTGAGCGCATCTCCGTCGGCCCGCCCTTCTTCAATATGACCTTCGGGCCGCTGGTTCTACCGCTCTTGATGGCGGTTCCATTCGGGCCGATGCTGGCCTGGAAGCGCGGGGATCTTTATGCCGCGACGCAGCGTTTGTTCTGGGCAATGGCTGTCGCCCTTGTGCTTGGCTTGGGCATCTGGTGGGTTCGCTATGGTGGTCCTGTGTTGGCCGGGCTCGGCCTTGCGCTTGGGTTCTGGCTGATCTTCGGCGCGATTGCTGAACTCACCTTCCGCGCACAGGTTGGCAAGGTGAAGCTTGGAGACAGCCTGCGCCGGTTGGTCAATCTCCCTCGATCGGCCTGGGGCACGGCGATCGCTCACGCAGGCGTCGGCGTGATGGTGCTCGGTATCGTTGGTGTAACCGCCTTTGAGACCGAGGACATCCGTGTCATGCGCCCTGGCGATGTCACCGAATTGGGCGGCTTCGAGATCACCTTCGAAGGGCTCGTGCCCGAGACCGGGCCGAACTATGAGGATTTGGAAGGCCATTTCACCGTCCGGCGCGATGGCCATGTGGTGGCAGAGATCGAACCTGCCAAGCGCGTCTACATCGCCTCCGGGACACCTACGACCGAGGCGGGCATTATCACCACCTTCCCATCACAGGTCTTCATCACCCTCGGCGATCCGGTGGGGGAAGATGGTATCGGCGTAAGGCTCTACACCAAGCCTTTCGTGACCCTGATCTGGATCGGCACGTTGATCATGTTCCTTGGCGGGCTTATCTCGCTGACCGATCGCAGGCTTAGGGTTGGTGCGCCGAAGCCGGCACGGCAAAAGCAGCAGAAGCTGCAACCGGCGGAGTGATGGTCTTGGCATCAGGCAGGATGTTTCGGGCTCTCTCTTTGATACTCGCGCTCGCCCTTGTTTCGGGTGGGCCGGCGATTGTCGTCGCGCCGACGCTTGTTCTGGCCCTGCAGCCGAACGAACTGCTCGATGACCCCGAGCTTGAGGCTCGGGCCCGGGGAATATCGGCGCAGCTTCGCTGCATGGTCTGCCAGAACGAGTCGATCGACGAGTCCAATGCCGATCTGGCGCGCGACTTGAGAGCGCTGGTGCGCGAGCGCCTGGTGGCCGGCGACACCGACGAAGAAGTGATCGCCTTCATGGTTGCCCGGTATGGCGAGTTCGTGCTTCTGAACCCGCGTATGGGCTGGCATACGGCAGCTCTTTGGGGTGCTCCGATCGCGTTTCTTTTGGTCGGCGGGTTTATGGTTGTGCGGGTCTTCTCAGCCCATCGTAAGGCGCAAACCACGGCCGAGCCTGTCGCATTGTCGGATGCCGAGCAGAAGCAGCTTGACGAGATCATGAACCGCGACGTCTGATCCGCTAGGGCCGGCCGCCGCGAAAGCGATGGGCCGGGGACAGAGGAGCGGAGCATGTCGGTCAAAGCGCAAATGGTCGCCTTCGACGGCGGATTGGGAGCCAAGCTCGCTGCTCGGCTCGATATGCCTTTGGGGCAAGCACGTGCCTATGCATTGTTCGCCCATTGCTTCACCTGCACCAAGGATATCCTCGCGGCAAAGCGCATTGCTGGAGAACTGGCACGCAGGGGCATCGCGGTGCTACGGTTTGACTTTACCGGCCTCGGTGCGTCGGAGGGCGAATTCGCCTCGACCAATTTTTCCTCTAATGTCACCGATCTGGTGCGCGCCGCCGACTATCTCCGCGATAACTTCGATGCGCCACGCATTCTGATCGGACATTCGCTCGGCGGGGCGGCAGTTCTGGCGGCTGCCAGCGACGTTCCCGAATGCCGCGCGGTCGCGACGATCGGTGCGCCCGCCGATGCTGATCACGTCATTCACAATTTCGACGCCCACCTTGAAGAGATCGAGACAACGGGCGAGGCCGCCGTCAAGCTGGCCGGCCGGCCCTTCACGATCCGCAAGCAGTTTCTCGACGATCTTCGCGAGCAGGCGGTGCGCGACCGTGTGGGTGAACTGAGGCGCGCACTGCTCGTTTTGCATTCGCCGATCGATCAGACGGTCGGGATCGAAAATGCGGGCGCGATCTTCACCTCAGCCAAGCATCCCAAGAGCTTCGTGTCGCTCGACACGGCAGACCATCTCCTGAGCAAGGAAGCCGATGCGCGCTTCGCCGCCCGTGTCATCGCGACCTGGGCTGCCCGCTATGCCGGGATTGACGAGCCGCTGCCCGAAGACAGCGAGACGCAGGATGTCGCGGTCGTCCGGGAGACCGGCGAGGGCAAGTTTCAAAACCAGGTTCGCGTTGGCCATCACCGCTTCTTCGCGGATGAGCCGGTCTCTTTCGGAGGACTTGACTCTGGTCCCTCGCCCTATGATCTCGTCGCGACCGGTTTGGCCGCATGCACCTCAATGACACTGAGAATGTATGCCGATCGCAAGAAGCTCGACCTCGGGCGCGTTACCGTGACGGTCAAGCACAACAAGGTTCATGCTCAGGACTGTCAAGACTGCGCCGAGGAGATCAAGGAGCGCGAGGGCAAGATTGACCGCTTCGAGCGGATTATCGCAATCGAGGGCGGCATACCCGCTGATCTCGAGGAAAAAATCCTCGAGATCGCTGACAAGTGCCCGGTTCACAAGACACTGGAGCAGAGCAGTGCGGTGGTGACGCGGATCGCGTCGGCGTAAGGTCTCGGCATTGTCTGTTCGCGGCAGTCCACCTTACCAGTTTGTAATCCGCCGTTCAGGCGGCTGTAAGGTTGGGCTCCCTATATCCCTCCCGATTGGTCAAGAACCCTTCGAGGAGGTCTTTACATGTCCAAGAGCCGGATTTCGGCTGCCGTCAAAGGACTAGCGCTTGCGGGTGCAGGTGCTGCGGCAGTGCTCGCCTTTGCCCCCCAGGACAATCTTCCCCAACTGAATTTCTCGCCCACGCCGGCCGTCGCGCAGCAAACCGAGCCGGCACCGCCTGCGGCCCAGTTCTCCTTTGCTGATGTTGTCGAAAACGTCCGCAGCGCTGTCGTCAGCGTCGACGTCGAGGTTGAGCGCGTCGGCGTCAACCGGAGCCAGATTCCGGGCTTTGATGATCTTCCCGACGACCACCCCTTCCGCCGTTTCTTCCGCGAATTCGAGGATCGCTTCGGCGGTCAGGAGCCGCGCGGACCGCAGCAGTTCAGCCAGTCACAGGGCTCTGGGTTCTTCATTTCGGCCGACGGTTATATCGTCACCAACAACCACGTCGTCGAGAATGCCCAGACGGTTACTATCCGGCTCGATGATGGCAGCGAATACACCGCAGACGTTATTGGCACAGATAGCCGCACGGATGTGGCGCTGCTCAAAGTCGACGCCGACGTGACGTTCGATTTCGTCGAGTTCGCCGATTCAAACAGTGATGTCCGTGTTGGTGATTGGGTGATCGCAGTCGGCAATCCGTTCGGTCTTGGCGGGTCGGTTACTGCCGGCATCGTGTCTGCGCGCGGCCGCGATATTGGCGCGGGTCCTTATGACGATTTCATCCAGATCGATGCGCCGGTCAATCGCGGTAACTCCGGCGGTCCTGCCTTCAACATGAATGGCGAAGTCATCGGCGTGAACACCGCGATCTATTCGCCGTCTGGCGGCAATGTCGGCATTGCGTTTGCAATTCCCGCCGAAACGGTCGCGAGCGTCATTGAGCAGTTGCGCGACACCGGCACTGTCATGCGTGGCTGGCTCGGTGTGCAGATTCAGCCGGTCTCCAACGACATCGCCGAAAGCCTTGGTCTGGACGAAGCCAGCGGCGCGATCGTTGCTCAGCTCCTCGATGAGAGCCCGGCGCGCGATGCCGGTATTCGCCGCGGCGACACGATCCTGCGTGTCAATGGCGAGCAGATCGACAATGCCCGTGATCTGGCACGCACAATCGGCAGCATGCTGCCAGGCGAAACCGCGGAAATCATCGTCTGGCGCGACAATCGGGAACAGACCATCGAGGTGGAACTCGGCACCCAGCCATCCGAAACGGATTTGGCGGCGGCGCCCAGCGATGTTCCGGAGCGGTCCCTGACGTCCGACCTGGGCATGACCTTGGCGCCGGGAGAAGAGGGTGGCATCGACGGTGTGATGATTGTCGATGTCGAGCCGGGCAGCCCGGCTGCCGAGCGTGGCTTGGAAACCGGGAATGTCATCCTCGAAGTCGCCGGCGTTCCAGTCGCGACGCCCACTGATGTGTCGGGTGCGGTCGATGACGCGCGTGCCAATGGCCGCAACTCAGTCCTGCTTCTGGTCCAGTCGGGTGATGCGGTCCGCTTCGTTGCCCTTGGCCTTGAGCGCGGCTGACGCCGTCTGCGCCGCAAATCACGATCGCTCGGGTCAGGATCACGCTTGGCCCGAGCCCCCTTTCTGCGCTACGCCCTCTCCATGAAGATCCTCGTCGTTGAAGATGATCGTGAAGCTGCTGGCTATGTCGCCAAGGGGCTGACCGAGGCCGGCCACACGGTCGACCAGGCCGCCGATGGTGAGGATGGCCTGCATCTCGCGCGCGAAGGTGCATTCGATGTCTTGATCGTGGATCGGATGCTTCCCAAGCGGGATGGTTTGAGCTTGATCGCCGAGCTGCGCGACGAGGGCCGTCAAACGCCGGTTCTGATCCTGAGTGCGCTTGGCGATGTCGATGATCGCGTCACGGGCCTCAAGGCCGGTGGCGATGATTATCTCACCAAGCCGTTTTCCTTTGTCGAGCTTCTGGCACGGGTCGAGGCGCTTGGCCGGCGCGGCGTGCCGCGCGATAGCGAGACGGTCTACCGGGTTGGCGATCTGGAACTGGATCGGTTGGCCCATCGGGTAACGCGGGCGGGCCGGTCGATCCCGATGCAGCCGCGCGAGTTCCGCCTGCTTGAGTATCTCATGCGCAATGCCGGCCAGGTTGTAACGCGGACCATGCTGCTCGAACATGTCTGGGAGTATCACTTCGATCCCAAGACCAATGTGATCGACGTGCACATCTCGCGGCTGCGCGGCAAGATCGAGCGGGGCTTCGACCGGCCCTTGCTGCACACTGTCCGCGGCGCCGGCTACACCATCCGTGAAGACGCTCCTTAGACTGCTCAAATCGACCGCCTTCCGGCTGTCACTTGTCTATCTGTTGGTCTTCGCGGTGTTTGCGGCGGCATTGCTCGGTTTTGTCGGCTGGCAGAGCAGGCTTTTGTTCAATGACCAGCTTTCTGCAACGCTGAATGCCGAGGCGCGTGGACTGGCTGACACGTTCCGCTTGGAAGGCATTCGCGGTCTTGTTGACGCGGTTGAGGCGCGCAGCCGGGACCCGGGCGGTGGCGTCTATCTTCTGACAACCTTCAATGGTGAGCCGATCGCCGGCAATGTCGCGGCCATCCCGACGCAATCGTTGGAGAGCGAAGGAGTCTACCGGCTGCCCTATGTCGGCGAGACCAGTACGGACGGTGGCAACCGGGCTGTATCATCGCGCGAGGCGATCGCCCAGGTCTTCCATCTCCCTGGCGGGTTCCGGTTGGTTGTAGGCCGTGATGTCGAGGACCAACTCGACTTTCAGGAGGTGATCCGGCGGGCGAGCTACTTCGCCGCCGCGCTTGTCGTGCTGCTCGGTGTGTTTGGTGGGGTCTATATCAGCCGTCGCGTGCTGCGCCGGGTCGATGCGATGTCGGATACGTCGCAGCGGATCATGGCCGGCAATCTCGCCGAGCGGCTTGCCACCGATGGATCCGGCGATGAGTTCGACCGGTTGGCCCGGAGTGTCAATGCAATGCTCGACCGGATCAACGAGCTTTTGCATGGGCTCAAGGAAGTTTCCGACAACATCGCCCATGATCTGAGAACGCCGCTGACTCGGCTCAGAAGTCGGGCCGAAGACGCGCTGCGCCAGACCGATGACCCGGAAGGGCATCGCGCCGCACTCGAAGCGACCGTCGAAGAGGCCGACAGCCTGATGGCGGTGTTCACTGCACTTTTGCAGATCGCCCGCGCCGAGGCCGGTAGCGGCGACGAAAGTTTCGAACCTGTCGACCTTGGCGCGGTCGCCCGCGATGTCGCGGATCTCTACGGCCCGGCGCTTGAGGATGCGTCTCTGTCACTTGCGATTGACATTGCGGATGGCTGCGTGGTTTTCGGCGACAAGGCGTTGCTCGGCCAGGCGATCGGCAATCTTCTCGACAATGCGATCACCCATGCCGGCAACGGTGAGGGTGATCCAAGCCCGCTGTCGTTGTCAGTGGCACGCGAGGGAGGCCGGGTCATCCTGTCCCTCGCCGATCTCGGTCCGGGCATCCCTGCTGACCAGCACGATCACGTCCTGGAACGGTTCGTGCGGCTTGAGGCCAGCCGATCACGCCCTGGATCGGGGCTTGGGCTGAGCCTGGTCGCGGCGATCAGCCGGCTCCACAAGGGGACGATCGTGCTGCGTGAAACCGAGCGCGATCGCGATCCCCCGGGCTTGACCGTCATGCTATCGTTTCCCGGCATGTCTTCCAAATGACAACCACAAATGACATGGACACCGACGCGACGATGTCTGACGCCAAAGCCAGCCGGTTCGACTATGGGTTGGCACTCGCCACCTTGTGGAAGGCCAGCGATGGCGACCCGATTGATTCTGTCGATGTTGCGGGCCAAGGAGGTTTCCTGACTGCCCTCGGAGAAGTCGCGCCGAAGGAACGGATCGACGCTGTCATGAGCCTCGCTGGGCCTGCATTGCCTGCAGGGCTCGAACGGGTCATGGCCGGCTCGGAGTATCTGCGTGACTGTGCCCTGCATCGGCCAAAGCGCTTTCTGTCGATCTTGCAGCGCTCGCCCGAGACAAGTCTGGATGCTGCGCGTGACACGTTCTTGTCAGCGATGACGTCGGCGACCGACAAGTCAGCGGCAATGCGGGCCTTGCGCAGCTACAAGGATACAGCTGCGATGGCGATCGCACTTGCCGATCTGAGCTATGCCCGACCGGTTGATTGGGTCATTCGCCAAATGAGTGACCTCGCCGAGGCGACGGTCTCGGCGTCCATTGACTGGCTGTTGTCGGAAGCAGCACGCGCTGGCCGTTATCTGCCTCCCAGCCCCGACCAGCCGTCTCTGGACTCCGGTCTTGTCGTTCTCGGCATGGGCAAACTTGGCGCGGGAGAACTGAACTTCTCCTCCGACGTCGATCTTATCGTCTACTATGAGCCAACCGCCCCCTTGCGCGAGGGGCTGGAGCCTGGTCCATTCTTCGTCCGTCTGACCCGCGATCTCGTCAAGCTGATGAGCGAGATCACCGAGCGCGGCTATGTATTCCGCGTCGATCTCAGGCTTAGGCCCGATCCCGGTGCTACGCAGCCTGCGATCTCCGTCGATGCGGCGCTACAGTATTACGAAAGCCTCGGCCAGAACTGGGAACGGGCGGCGCTGATCAAGGCGCGGCCGATTGCCGGCGATCGAGAGGCTGGAGAACGCTTCCTCCAGGACGTGGCACCTTTCGTGTGGCGGAAATATATGGATTTCAACGCGCTGACCGATGTTCACGCGATGAAGCGCCAAATCCATGCGCACAAAGGCCATGACGCGATCGCGGTCGCCGGCCACAATGTCAAACTCGGCCGCGGCGGCATCCGCGAGATCGAGTTCTTCGTCCAAACCCAGCAATTGGTTGCTGGTGGACGCAATCCCCATCTGCGCCATCGCGAAACCCTTGTTATGCTCGATCGGCTAACCGAGACCGGTTGGATCACGGAGGCCGTGCGAGATGCGATGGCCGATGCCTATCGCTTCTTGCGTGCGCTGGAACACCGTATCCAGATGGTTCGCGACGCCCAGACGCATGATCTGCCGTCCGATGCGGACGATCTGGAAGCCTTCTCCCGTTTCGCCGGCTTTGCCGCAGCTGAAGCGCTGCGTGACGAACTGTTGCCACGGCTTGAAAGCGTTCAGCGCCACTATGAGCGCCTGTTCGAGCGGTCTCCATCGCTGACATCTGACTCCGGCAGTCTGGTTTTCGTCGGCGATACGGACGACCCCGAAACGCTCGAAACCTTGGGTCAACTCGGCTTCAAGCGTCCGGCCGAGGTGTCGGCGACGATCCGCGCCTGGCACTACGGCCGCTTCGCCGCAACCCGAAGCGAAAGGGCACGTGAACGGCTGACGGAACTCGTGCCATCGCTGCTTGAAGCTTTTGGTCGGGTTGGGGATGCGGATGCTGCCTTTGCCGCGTTTGATCGCTTCGTCCGAGCGTTGCCGACCGGTGTGCAGGTATTCTCACTTCTGTGTTCGAACCGGCATCTTCTCGGTCTCATCGCCGAGATTGCCGGTACAGCCCCTCGGCTTGCGGAAATCCTGGCCCGGCGTCCGCGGGTCCTCGAAGCCTTGCTGGAGCCGGACTTCCTCAGCCAGACGATTGATCCAGCACTTCTCGCGGAGCATCTCGCACGCACGCTGGCACAAGCCGAAAGCCATGAAGATGTGCTCGACCGGGCGCGGATCTTTGGCCATGAGCACATGTTCTTGATCGGTGTTCAACTTCTTACAGGCGCGCTGCCGGCCAAGGAAATCGGCAAGAGCTATGCCGATCTGGCGGAGACCCTTGTCGATCAGCTGCATGCCGCAGTTCGGCAGGAGTTCGCCCACCGCCATGGCATCGTCCCGGGTGCCGAGAGTGCTCTACTGGCCATGGGGAAGCTCGGCGGGCGTGAACTGACCGCAACGTCTGATCTCGACATGATCGTGCTCTATGACGGCGCAGACGGGACTGTCACATCCGATGGTGAGAAGCCGCTCGCCGCATCGACCTATTTCCTGCGCCTGAGCCAGCGGATCGTTGCGTCTTTGGCCGCTCCCACCGCCGAAGGATCGCTTTATGAAGTCGACCTGAGGCTGAGACCCTCCGGCAATGCCGGGCCTCTCGCAACCTCACTCGATGGCTTTGTCCGTTATCAACGCGAGAATGCCTGGACCTGGGAGCATATGGCTCTGACACGGGCACGGCTGGTCTCGGCAAGCCCGCGGATTCGCGAAGCGGTCTCTCGGGCCATCCGCGACGTTCTGACCCTGAAGCGTGATCGCGAGACGGTGCGCGCCGATGTTGCGACCATGCGCCAGCGCATTCGCACCCAGAAGGGCGCGACAGACCCGTGGGACATCAAGGCGGCCGAGGGCGGGATTATCGATCTTGAGTTCATCGCCCAGTTTCTCCAGCTCGCTTATGCCAGCGACCATCCCGACATCCTGTCGCCGACGACGGAGACGGCCCTGCGTGCCATCGCGTCCAAGGACCTGTTGCCGCAAGACCTTGGTGACGGGCTTGTCAACGCTGCTGAACTCTATCAGTCGCTTGTTCAGGTTAGCCGGTTGGCGCTCAACGAACCGTTTGATCCGGCGCGTGCGAGTCCTGAACTGGCGCGACTGATGACCCGCACGGCTGGCGCGCAAGATCTTGCTGAGGTCGAGCGGCGCCTGATCGAAGCGGAGCGGATGGTCACCCGTGCCGTCAGTGAACTGATCGGCTGAGCCGACCATCAGGTCGTATGGTTTGTCGGCAGAGTATCGAGAAAGGCCGTGACGATCGCGTTGAACTCTTTTGGTCGTTCGCGCATCGGCCAATGGCCGGCATCCATGGCTTCGAAGCGGGCGTTTTGCAGCGTGCTGGCTGCCTGTCTGATATCCGCGATCGGGACAAGGGAATCCGCTTTGCCGTGGATGAAAAGCGTAGGCTGAGTGATCTGCGGAAGCTGTGCCGTAAGAATTGTCCGAAGACCTCGTGGCGTCATCTCACCACGCTGGAACTGGGAAAACGCTTCGCCCGTTCCCGCGGCCGACAGCACCTCTCGAACTTCCATAAGGATGTCGTGCGAGACCTTGTCTGGGTCGGCAAAGATCGCCTGTAGCGCCTGCCTCAATGCCCAACGACTTCGTCTCATGACCGCATAGCTCACCGCATTCAGAGGAAGCTTGGTAAGGAGATAAGACATCAGATGATGCGGCACACGCTGTGCAAGCCCATAGGTTCCGACCGGCACCAGGGCATCAACGCGATCTGGATGATGAAGTGCTGACCAAAGGGCAGCCCCGCCGCCCATGGAGACGCCGATCAAGGTGGAGTGTTCGATGTCTAATGCATCCAGAAAATCGATCAGCCATGCACCAAGATCCGCAATCCGGTAGGTGCGCGCAAAGGGTGCAGTCCCGGCATAGCCCGGCCAATTGGGTGCGATAACCAGACGGGTCTTGATCAGCGCTGGGAACAGGTGGCGCCAGGATAGCGTTGCACAGTCCAGGCCGCCGCCGTGGAGAAGCACGATCGTCCCATGACCGTCGCGACCATCTTTCAAGAAGGTCGCTTCGCCGGTTCGAAGAGTGATGGAACGCACTGGCGGCAGGCTCATTCACCCTGCTTATCGAAGCAGACTGTTCGGTCAAGCGACGAAACCGCAATCGACGAGACGGTTCTCAGCTGGAAGCGGCAAGAGCAGGGTACGTGTCGACGGTGTCTTCGAGAGAGGACGTTATAGTCGTTCGTGGCAGGCGAATCGCGACGATCGTGCCGCGTCCTTCGGTGCTGAACAGGCGCAGCACACCGCCGTGTAACTCTATCAGGGAACGCGAGATCGCAAGCCCGAGGCCAGAGCCAGGATGGGTCTTGCTGTATTGCGTCTCGACCTGCTCGAAGGGGCGGCCGATGCGTTCGAGCGCGTCGCGCGGGATGCCGATCCCGCTGTCGCCGATGGCAATCAGCAACGCGTCGGAAACAGCGCGGGCGCGGATTTTGACACGGCCGTCCTCTGGCGTGAACTTGACGGCATTGGACAACAGATTGAGCAGGATTTGCTTAAACGCCCGGCGACCGCCGACAAGCTCAAGGCCGGTGGCGATATCGACATCGAGCGCCAGCGCCTTGACTGTGGCCTTGACCTCCATCATGCGCACGCAATCCTCGGCAAGCGCGCTGAGATCAATCGATTCCGCTTCGAGGTCGTAGCGTCCGGCCTCGATCTTCGACATGTCGAGAATGTCGCCGATAACATCGAGCAGGTGGTGCCCGCTTGATCGGATGTCCTGAACATATTCGGTGTATTTCGCAGATCCCAGCGGACCGAAGCTCTCGTTTTCCATCATCTCCGAAAAACCGATGATGGCATTGAGCGGCGTACGGAGTTCGTGGCTCATATTGGCCAGGAATTCCGACTTGGCTTGGTTGGCAAGTTCAGCGCGTGTCTTGGCAGCAGCATAGCGGTCGGCGAGTTCGACCAGTTGATGCGCCTGGCGTTCGAGTGCCTGGCGCGAGCGGCGGAGATCGGCGATGGTCGCAAGCAGCGCGCGCTCGCTTTCCATCAGTCGTGTCTCATGGCGCTTCAGCTTGGTGATGTCTGTGCCGACCGAGACGAATCCGCCGTCCTTGGTGCGACGCTCGTTGATGTGCAGCCAGCGTCCGTCTTCGAGCTGGGCTTCGAAGCTGCGCCCGCCGTCGATCTGCTGTTCGATGAGGTCGGACGCGCGGATCGTCAGCTGCGTACCGGTTTCAACGACATCACGATAGCTTGTCCCGGGCGCGGTTTGGTCAGCTGTCAGACCATAAAGCTCACGGTATTTGCGGTTGCACATCACGAGGCGGTTGTCGGAATCCCACAAGATGAAAGCTTCCGAGATCGCTTCGATCGCATCGCGCAGTCTGAGATCGGCGCGCCGGCTCTGTTCGGCGAGATGTTTTTGTTCAGAGACGTCAACCGCGATGCCGACGAGGCTCATGCCTTGCTCGACGCCCGCGCCGGGGGCCAATTCCGCGCGTGCTCTGATCCACATCCAGGATCTGTCGGCCGTCTTGATGCGGAAGGTGTGGTCGATGGCGCTGGCTTCGCCATTCAAGAGCTGTTCGGCGATCTCCAGAACGCTGCGGTCGTCGGGATGCAGTTGCTCGCGAAGCTGCCCGAAGGACATTAGCGTGTCGGTCGGTGGATGGCCGAGCAATTCCGACATCGACGCCGACCAATAGATTCGACCGCGCGCCACATCCCAGTCCCACAGCCCGCAGCGGCCACGCTTAAGCGCCGTCTCGAAGCGTTTTCTGGCGGCAACGAAGCGCTGAGTGTTGCTGCGCAACAGATTGGCCTGCCAGTGAAAGGCGATCCCGAGCAGCAAGAGAACCAGAACGGCCGTCAGAAGGATCGTGGTGACAAGGCCGGTGCGTTCCTTCCAGCGCTCGGTCACGCGTTCGGTCGGCATCAGCATGGCTAGCGCGTTGAACGGTGCCTCGACGCGATGAATCGAGGCCAGTGCGCTGGTCTCGTCGGGCAAGGTCAGTGACACGACGCCGGCTGTCTCGCGAAACACGATCAGCTGTTGCGCGTCGCTGAAGAGATCGATCAGTCGTTGTCCATTAAACGCCGCAGCATCCGGATA
>JBCBSK010000042.1:0-23857 GCA_039819185.1 Pseudomonadota bacterium
CAAAAACGGCGACGCCAGTTACGCTGAAGACCTTCCTCGACCAGGAAGAGCCGATCGGCGATGTGCCCGTACCGGCCTATGTCGCGCGCCTGGCCGCGGCCGCGACGACCGTCATCAATGCCGAGGACTATGGCCGCGCGGTTTACGATCTGGCGCTTAGGCGCGAATTGATCGAGATCGGCGAGGAGGTCGTCAACACGGCCTTTGACGTTGATCCGGAGAACCCGCCACAGACCCAGATCGCTGAGACCGAGCAACGGCTCTACCAGCTTGCCGAAGCGGGCAAATATGGCGGCGGGTT
This sequence comes from Pseudomonadota bacterium, assembly GCA_039819185.1. Lineage (GTDB taxonomy): Bacteria > Pseudomonadota > Alphaproteobacteria > Rhizobiales > Tepidamorphaceae > JBCBSK01. The sequence goes on from JBCBSK010000042.1 coordinate 302, forward strand.
CTTGGGCTTTGGCGAAGCGCTGCGCGATGCGATCGACATGGCTCAGCGCGCCTATGAGCGCGATGGTCATCTGTCAGGTCTGTCGACGGGCCTCAAGGATGTCGATGAGAAGATGGGCGGCTTGCAGCCCTCCGACCTTCTGATCCTCGCCGGCCGCCCTGGCATGGGCAAGACCTCGCTTGCCACCAACATCGCGTTCAACATCGCCCGCGCCTATCAGGCCGAACCCGATGCGTCGGGCCAACCTAAGACGGTTGATGGCGGGATAATCGGCTTCTTTTCACTCGAAATGAGCGCCGAACAGCTGGCGACGCGTATCCTGTCGGAACAAGCCATGGTGTCGTCGGAAACGATCCGGCGCGGCAAGACGAGCCGCGAAGAGTTCGACCGCATCGTCGATGCCGCCGACATGATCCAATCGCTGCCGCTGTTCATTGATGCGACTGGCGGCATCACCATGGCCCAGTTGACGGCCCGTGCCCGCAGGCTGAAGCGCCAGCGTGGCCTGGACCTCCTTATTGTCGACTATCTGCAGCTCATCCAGGGATCGAGCCGGCGCGCCCAGGAAGGCCGCGTCCAGGAGATCACCGAAATCACCACCGGATTGAAGGCGCTGGCGAAGGAACTCAACGTGCCGATCCTGGCGCTGTCGCAGCTGTCGCGTCAGGTTGAATCCCGCGACGACAAGCGCCCGCAACTGGCGGATCTGCGTGAATCAGGCTCGATCGAGCAGGACGCCGATGTGGTCCTCTTCGTCTATCGCGAGGAGTATTACCTGAAGAACAAAAAACCCAAGGAAGGCACCGAGGAATTCCTCAAATGGGAAGAGGAAATCGCCGGGGCCCATGGGCTGGCCGAACTGATCATCGGCAAGCAGCGCCACGGTCCCACTGGCACGGTTTTGCTCCAGTTTCAGGCAGATGTCACACGTTTCGGGAATTATGCTCCGGCTGACCACTACCCGGAGCCGATCGAGTGACCACTCCCCTTCCGGCCGGCGCGTCCGGCAGGCTGACAATTGATCTCAGCGCCCTTGCCGCGAACTGGCGATATCTCGACGAGATCTCAGGTCAGGCGAAGACCGCAGGCCTCATCAAGGGCGACGCCTATGGCATGGGCATCGCGCACATAGCGCCGGTCCTGCGCGAGGCCGGCTGCCGCACCTTCTTCGTTGCGACCGTGTCGGAGGCCAGACGTGCCCGTGCGGCGCTCGGATCAGAGCCTGTCATCTATATGCTCGACGGCTTCCTGCCTGGCGCCGCTCCTGCGATGCGCGAGGCGGAGATTCGCCCTGTACTTGGATCCTTGCCGGAGATCGAAGACTGGGCCGGTGTCTGTCAGGCAGACGGCAACAGGCGCCCAGCGGCAATCCATATCGACACCGGCATGAACCGGCTCGGCCTTGAAGTGGCAGAGGTCGAGGCTCTGGCCGCCAGGCCGGAGCTGCTCGCAAGCTTTACCCCTAAGCTGTGCATGAGCCATTTCGCCTGCGCCGACGAGCCCGCGCATCCGCTGAACGTCCGCCAGGAGGCAGCCTTCGCTCATCTCCGCGCACTGTTGCCCGACATGCCGGCCTCGCTCGCCAATTCGCCGGCGACGCTGACCCGCCCGGACAGCTATTTCGACCTCGTTCGTCCCGGTGTCGCTTGCTATGGCGGGCGCGCGGTCAACAACAGGCCAAACCCGATGCGCCCCGTGGTCACGCTCGATGTGCCCGTCCTGCAAGTCCGCAACGTTACAAAAGGCGATACGGTCGGCTATGGCGCAGGCCACACGGCGACACGCGACAGCCGGGTCGCGATCCTGTCAGCGGGCTATGCCGACGGGCTGATCCGCACAGGATCGGCTCGCGATGATCACCCCGGCGCGAACGTCCTGATCGCAGGCCATGAAGCACCCGCGTTTGGACGTGTATCGATGGACCTGATGGCCGTCGATGTCACCAATCTCCCAGCCGAATCCGTATCGCGCGGCACGGTCGCGACCGTGTTCGGCGCTGGCCTCGATGTCGATACTTACGCTGATGCCGCCGACACGATTGGCTATGAAATGCTGACAAACCTCGGCCGCCGCTTCGAGCGTGTTTATGTCGGCGCGAATACACAGGACTAGGCATGGCGCGCAAGGGACCGAGCTATGCCTGCACCGTTTGCGGCAATGTCACAGCGCGCTGGGCCGGGCGCTGCGAGCAATGCGGCAATTGGAACACGATCGAGGAACTGCCACCCGAAGCACCGGTCGCGGCTGGGAAACGCTCAACTACTCCCAAAGCCGGCGCCGGCGCCCTGCTGGTTCCGCTCGCGGGCGAAACCGAGGACGCGCCGCGCATCGAAACCGGCATCGCGGAGCTTGACCGGGTAGCCGGCGGCGGTCTGGTGCGTGGCTCTGCTCTTCTCGTCGGCGGTGAACCGGGCATCGGTAAGTCAACGCTCGTCCTGCAGGCGGCTGCCCGCCTCGCCCTGAACGGTCACAAGGTTGTCTATGTCTCAGGCGAAGAGGCCGTCGCCCAGGTCCGCTTGCGCGCGGACCGTCTCGGTGTTCTTGACGCGCCGCTCGATCTTGCGCCCGAAACCCATGTCGAGACAGTACTGTCCGGCCTTGGCCGGCAAGGCGCGCCGGATCTGATCATTGTCGATTCGATTCAGACATTGTGGACCGATGCGATCGAGTCACCGCCGGGCACGGTCGGTCAGGTGCGGGCGGCCGCCCAGACGATGATTCGCTATGCCAAGCAGACGGGTGCCGCGGTGGTCCTGGTCGGCCATGTCACAAAGGACGGCCAGATTGCCGGCCCCAAGCTCGTCGAGCACATGGTCGATGGCGTGCTCTACTTTGAAGGTGACCCGAGCCATCAGTTCCGCATCCTGCGCGCGGTGAAGAACCGCTTCGGACCAACCGACGAGATCGGTGTTTTCGAGATGACCGGCGGAGGCTTAAGTGAAGTCGCCAACCCATCACTTCTGTTCCTCGGCGATCGTGATGCCGCGACGCCAGGCTCCGCCGTCTTTGCCGGTATGGAAGGCAGCCGGCCACTGCTGGTCGAGATCCAGGCGCTGGTCGCGCCCTCCTCGCTCGCAAGCCCGCGCCGCGCCGTTCTCGGTTGGGACGCGAATCGGTTGTCCATGGTGTTGGCCGTGCTCGACGCCCATTGCGGACTGAAACTGTCGAGCCATGATGTGTTTCTCAACATTGCAGGGGGATTGCGCATCCAGGAGCCGGCGGCCGATCTTGCGGTTGCTGCCGCCTTGATCTCTTCACTCGCCCGCACCCCCCTCGCAGCTGATCGCGTCTTCTTCGGCGAGATCAGCCTGTCGGGCTCGGTGCGTGCGGTCAGCCAGACGCCGGCGCGACTTAAGGAAGCACAAAAGCTTGGCTTTTCCAGCGCCACCCTGCCCGACAGCTCCGTCGACGATGCAAGCCGGAAACTGGGCTTAACGCTCTCCGGCGTTCAAACTCTGCCCGACCTAACAGCCAAGATCAGCGCCCCGGACCAGATCTCGGGCGATGATGGCGCCCGCTTTCAGGCCCAGGCCCTTGTTAGCGCTGAACGTGGAGTCCCTTGAGTGACGACCGCAAGCGCTATAGGGTCGCGCCAAACGCGTAATCCACACAACGACCGAGCAGTCCCGCCATGCTGATCACCGGCCTCGACGTGATCCTGATCGTCGTGATGCTGATTTCGGCGATTCTCGCCATGGTACGCGGGTTTACCCGCGAAGTGCTGGCGATCGGCTCGTGGATCGCAGCCGTCGTCGCGACGCTGGTGTTCTTTCCTCAGATTTTGCCGATGGTGGATGCCCAGCTCGATCCAAGCTGGCTGGCGATGGCGCTGACGGCAGGCGGGATTTTCCTTCTAACGCTGATCATCGTTTCCTTCATTACCGTGCGGATTTCGGATCTGATCCTCGACAGCCGCATCGGTGCGCTCGACCGCTCACTGGGCTTTGTGTTCGGGCTCGCCCGGGGTTTGCTTTTGGTCGTGATCGCTTATCTGTTCTTTGCGTGGCTGGTGCCGCTTGAAACGCAGCCCGAATGGATCCGAGACGCGCGCTCGCGGCCGATCCTGCAGGATGCCGGAGACCGGTTGATCGCCATGCTGCCGGAAGACCCCGAGCGTGCGATTCTCGATCGCGTCAGGGGCAGCCTTGAAGGCATGACCGAAGGTAGCGCGGGTGCTGGAGAACAGGGCGAACCGAGCTACCAAGACGGCGATCGCCAGGAGCTCGATGCCCTGATCGAGGGTGCGGGCGAGAATGCGCAGTAGCCTCTATTGGGCGCGTGCGTCGCGACAGGGAGTCCGCCCATACGGGCTCAATCGATATCCGAATGTCAGCTGCGCAGGAGACAGGACGCATGATGGTTGACCCGCACGTCTCCGACGCCGACAAGTTCCGCGAAGAATGCGGTGTGTTTGGCATTTTCGGCCATCCCGACAGCGCGACCCTGACCGCCCTCGGCCTGCACGCGCTACAACATCGCGGTCAGGAAGCCGCCGGCATCGTCACCTTCGACGGTCGGCAGTTCTATTCCGAGCGCCATATCGGGCTGGTTGGCGACAACTTCACCAATCCAAGCGTCATCGACCGTCTCAGGGGTGATCGGGCGATCGGCCACAATCGTTATTCGACGACCGGAGCGCCGGTCTTGCGCAATGTTCAGCCGCTGTTTGCCGAATTCGTCGGAGGCGGCTTCGCCGTCGCCCATAACGGCAACCTGACCAATGCACGAGCGTTGCAGCGGCAATTGCAGAAGCAGGGCTCGATCTTCCAGTCGACGTCGGACACCGAGACCATCATTCATCTGACGGCCACCGGCAGCGGCACCAGCCTGGTTGACCGACTCATCGATGCCATGCGCCAGGTCGAGGGCGCTTATGCCATCGTCGCGATGTCGGAGAAAAAGCTGATCGGTTGCCGTGATCCACATGGTGTGCGCCCGCTGGTGCTCGGAATGCTGGATGGTGCCTACATCCTGACGTCGGAGACCTGCGCGCTCGACATCATCGGTGCAGACTATGTTCGCGATCTCGATCCGGGCGAATTGGTCGTGATTACCGATGATGGCATCAGGAGCCACCGCCCCTTCCCGCCTGCGCCGAGCCGGTTCTGCATTTTCGAGTTCGTCTATTTCTCACGACCCGATTCCTCGGTCGAAGGCATGAATGTCTATGGCGTGCGCAAGCGGATCGGCGCAGAGCTTGCCCGCGAAGCGCCGGCGGATGTCGACATGGTGGTGCCTGTGCCCGATTCCGGCACACCAGCCGCGCTTGGTTTCGCCCAGGCCGCCGGTATCGAATTCGAGCTCGGCATCATCCGCAACCACTATGTCGGCCGCACCTTCATCGAGCCGACCGAGCAGGTGCGCAATATGGGCGTCAAGCTCAAGCACAACGCCAATTCCAAGACCTTGGAAGGCAAACGCATCGTGCTCGTCGACGATTCGATCGTGCGTGGCACGACCTCGATCAAGATCGTGCAGATGGTGCGCGAAGCGGGTGCGACCGAGGTGCATATGCGGATCGCCAGCCCGCCGACGACCGATTCTTGCTTTTACGGCGTCGATACGCCGGAAAAATCCAAACTTCTCGCCTCCAAGATGTCGGTCGAGGACATGGCCGGTCATATCGGCGTCGACAGCCTCGCCTTTCTGACGATCGATGGGCTTTATCGCGCGGTTGGCGAAGCGCGGCGCAACAACGAACTGCCGCAATATTGCGATGCCTGCTTCACCGGCGCCTATCCGACACGTCTGACCGATCATTCCGGCGACGAAGAGGTCCGGCAGCTGTCGCTGCTCGCGGAGCCGGCGTGACGGACCAGACAGACGTCTCTCTGCCGCAACCTGGGACGACGCACAAACGCGTTGTCGTGATCACCGGTGCGTCGCGCGGGCTTGGCCGTGCTGTGGCCCAAGCGCTTGCAGGCGCCGACAGCCATCTGGTCCTGATCGCCCGGACGAGCGGCGGGCTCGAAGAGGTCGACGATTATGTGACACAGGCAGGCGGCAGCGCGACGCTGGTGCCGCTCGATCTGACGGAGTTTGGCGCGATCGACCGGCTCGGCGCAGCGCTTTACGAACGCTTCGGCAAGGTCGATGGCTTTGTCGGAGCGGCCGCGCAGCTCGGCGTGTTGTCGCCGGTTGGGCATATCAAGCCCGATGTCTGGACAAAGACGTTCGATCTCAATGTTACGGCCAATTGGCGGCTGATCCGAACGCTCGATCCGCTGTTTCGTATGGCAGAGGCTGCACGCGTGGTTTTGGTCACCGACCGCAAGGCACGCGAGCGCGAAGCCTATTGGGCGGTTTATGCCGCCTCCAAAGCAGCCCTTGAAACGCTCGCCCTGACCTATGCCGCCGAGGTGGCCCATACCGGCATCAGCGTCACGACCTTCGATCCGGGTCCGATGGCGACAGCGTTGCGCGGTCGAGCCTATCCCGGAGAGGACCGCTCCGCCCTGCAACAGCCGAAGGATGCGGCGCAGGCGCTTGTGCCCTTGGTGTTAGGGAGCCAGACCATCACGGCATAAATGCCGGTTGCGGCGACGGCTTGCCCTGCACATCCCGCGTCACCGCTTGGAGACGCCACGCTTCGATGCCGTCGTCTTGGTTTTGCCACGTCTCCCGCTTGCCGCATCGGCATAGGGGTTTTCGGGTTTTCGCACCAGAAGCCGGATCGGAACGCCGTCGAGCGCGAATGTCTCGCGCAGACCATTGACGACATAACGGCGATAGGCTTCGGGCAGCGCATCCCCCTGGCTTGCGAACAGGACAAAGGTCGGCGGGCGCGACTTGGCTTGCGTCATATAGCGCGGTTTGATCCGGCGGCCGCGCACCGCGGGCGGCGGATGACGCTGAACGGCATCCAGAAACCAGCGATTGAGCTTTGCGGTTGGCACGCGGGTGGTCCAGCGCGTTTCGGTGGCAAAGATCGCCTGAAGGAGAGGATCGAGCCCCTTCCCCGTCAGCCCCGACAAGGGCACGATCTCAAGCCCGCGCACCTGTGGCAGGAGCCGCTCCGCGGCCTCGCGGATACGGCCCTGTTCGGCGGGACGTTCAGGCCCAGGCACCAGATCCCATTTGTTGATGCCGATGACGAGGCCACGGCCCTCGCGCACGATTAGATCGGCGATCTGCAGATCCTGTTTCTCGAAGGGTTGTCCCGCGTCGATCAGCAGCACAACGATCTCGGCGAAGCGGATCGCGCGCAGCGTATCAGACACTGAAAGCTTCTCGACCTTGTTCTGCACCTTGGCGCGGCGGCGCATACCGGCAGTGTCATACAGCTTGAGCGTACGATCGCCGGTTTCGAACGCGACCGCGATCGAGTCCCGCGTGATCCCGGCTTCCGGTCCCGTCAACAACCGGTCCTCGCCGATCAGCCGGTTTATCAGGGTCGATTTACCGACATTGGGCCTACCGACAACGGCAACCCGCAAGCCGCCCTCACCTGTCTCCGCTTCCTCGTCATCCGTTTCATCAAACGCGTCGATCCGTTCGAGGATTTCGGCATAGAGTACGCCAATGCCCTCGCCATGTTCAGCGGACAGCGCGACCGGCTCGCCGAGACCGAGACTGAATCCGTCAAGCGCTGCGATCTCGCCCATCCGCCCTTCGCTCTTATTGGCGACCAACACGACATCGGAATGGCGCGCACGCAACAGATCGGCAAACGCCTCATCGGTCGCCGTTACGCCGGAGCGGGCATCGAACAGGAACAGAATGATGTCGGCCTCGTCGACAGCGCGATCGGTCTGGCGGCGCATCCGGGCTTCAAGGCTGTCATCATTGACGTCTTCAAGGCCCGCTGTATCAATGACGATGACATCAGCCTCACCGATCTGGGCCGCGCCCTCGCGTCGATCACGCGTCACACCAGGCTGGTCGTCGACAAGCGCAAGACGCCGCCCAACCATGCGGTTGAACAGCGTCGACTTGCCGACATTCGGTCGGCCGACAATGGCGATGCGCGGCGTCATGGCGGCAGACATGGTTACGGCGATCTGACAATCTGCACAGAGTGCGCCAAGGCGTCAGTTGAGAGCAGTCACCCGCCCGTCATCGTCGAGAATATAGATGACGCCGCCGGCGGCAATCGGCGCGATATTGATCGCCGTGCCGAACTCGGTGTCAGAGACGATCTGGCCGGTGACGGGATCGATCCGCACCAGACGCCCGGTTGACGAGCCGATCCAGAGCGCGTTGCCGGCGAGCAGCGGCCCGGCCCAGCTGGCCCGCTCCTCGCTGGTCAGCCGCGTTTCCCAACGCGGCGTGCCAGTGGTGCGATCGACCGCGACAACATCTCCGGTCAATGTCACGACGAACAGGCTGTCGCCGGAAATGGCCGGCGTATGGGCGCTCGACAGGTTGGTGTTCCACAGCCTTTCGCCCGACTCGAGCTGCGTCGCAACAAACCGGCCCGAAACGCCGATAGCATAGACGACACCATCCGAGATCACCGGTCGAGCCGCGACATCGGAGAACCCGGACACAGCGGTGAAACGGCTTTGCCCGGCAAGCTGCTCGCCCCAGACCGGTGTGCCGGTGTCGGTTTCGAAGGCCAGGATCTCGCCCGAGGTGAACGGCACGACGACGCGACTCCCTGACACGGCGGGACTGGCATTGGCCAACAGGCCGGCGCGCTCAGGGATACCGTCAAAGCTCCACAACACATCGCCCGACGCCTGATCAAGTGCGTAAATCGCATTGTTGGCGGAGACGACATAGACCTGGCCACCTGCCGCCGTCGGCGCGCCACGTGGCGGTTCGGGAAGGTCCGCCGCCCAAAGGGTACGGCCCGAAGCAAGGTCGAGTGCGACCATCTGGCCGAACGGCGTATTGACGAAAACCCGGCCGTTGTCAGCGGCAAGCCCACCGCCATAGATCACGCGGAGATCTTCATCCTCGGGCTGAAGGTCTGTTGACCAGCTTCGCCCGCCGCCCGAGGCGGAGACTGCCGTAATCGAGCCCTCGCCGTCGATCGCAACGAGAATGCCCTGGCTGACGATCGGCGTGGCGGAAATCCGCGTATTGCGGCCCGACCCACGACCGATAGAGGTCGCAAAGGCGACCGCGCCGGAGCCGGCAACGACATGACCCGGCGCATTGGCCGGTGTGCCCCCAGGGTTTGACCAGTCGCCGTTCAAACTGGCCGCTGAAATGTTTGCAGGCGTCGCCGAGATCTCGCCGGACTGTCCCGCCTCCGGCAGCGCTGGGCGGCGTTCGCCGGCCATGCGGGGTTCACTTCCGCGAAAGCTGATAATGTCGATCAGCTCGAAATCACCACCGCCGCAGCCCGAAACGGCAACCGCGAGGCCCATGGCCAAGAGAGCGCCGCGAGGCGGCGCGTATCGTTTTATGCCGCGCGCCATCACTGGCTCTCCTCGGTTTGGGTGTCCTCTGTCCGGGGGGCGGTCTCAACGCCGCGCGCCGCGAGATGGTCAAGCATGCGTTCCGCCCGCTGACGCATGTCGGCTGGCGCGCCGAAGTCGCTTGCCAACTCGGCATAGGCCGCACGTGCCGCAGCCAGATCCCCCAACCGGTAGGCATTGGCACCAATGACCTCGTGGGCCGCATTACGGAAAGCCGAGCCCTCTTCGGTCTGATCGCCAATGCGAGCGCCGATCTCTTCGGCAGATGCCGTATCGATCAAAAGATAGGCGGCGCGGATGGCCGCTGCCTGGCGGATAAGCTCTTCGGCATCCGGATCGGCAGCTACTGCATCATAATCGGCAATCGCTCCTTCAAGATCGCCGGCGGATGCCCGGGCCGAGGCCGCGCGGAAGCGCGCCAGCGTCTCCATCCGCCCGCCACGGTCGGCAAGCGCGCCGAATGCATCCGCAGCAGCCTGATGGTCGCCGACGCGGGCGAATTCAACCGCTTCGAAGAACGCGTCACCGGCAAGCGCTGCCTGGCGCGTCTGATACCAATCATAAAGGCGATAGCCCGCAACGCCGAGCACGACAACCAGCGCCGCGCCACCGACGATCCAGCCATAGCGCCGCCAGAACCGCTTAACGCGTTCCTGGCGCAGGTCCTCCTCGACCTCACGAAAGATATCGGACATGAACTCGCTCACTTCGCCCGTAGCGCGACTCAAGGCCATGCGGCCAAACGTCTAAGCGCCGGGTGATAGCCTGCCCTCCAGTGACTGGCAATCATCACCGACCAACAGACCGCAACTTGGTTACGACGAAAAGCAGGGCGATATTGCGGCAAAGCCATGGCCGGCCGCACTTCGCTGGCAATCGGTGTCGATCGGGTCCGCGCTACGGGACCATCAGCGGAACACCGATCAGCGCGCCATGCAGCCACAACAGGAAGGCGACATAGGCCGTCGCCCCGATGACCACGACGATCAGATCGTTCGCGGCCGGCGTATCGCCAAGCTCGAAGGGCTTGAGATAGCCAGCCCGCTCGCGTCGCTTGGCCGAAATGCGCGCAATCACCGCCCAAGCCAGAAAGCTGCTGAACAACACCACGCTTTGCAGCTCACCATTGGCCAGAAGATGCGCAGTCGCCCAGATCTTCACCGCCAACAGCATCGGATGCTTGGTCCACAGCTTGATGCGGCTTGGGATATAGGCAGCGACAAGGACGATCATCGCCGGGATCATCAACAGCCAGACGACATGGCTCATCCAGAACGGCGGTTGATAGAGCAGCGGCATCCCGGCTGTACGCGCCTGGCCATAGCCATAGATGATCATCACGAAGCCGATCAGCGACACGACCGAGACAACGCCCTTGATCGGCCCCAGGCCGTAGCGCTCGACGGCCGCCTTGTGACGGGCCGCGAACATCGGAAAGGCATGCGCGCCGATAAACAGCACAAGGCCAAGGATCAGCAGGGTCATCGGACCGGCTCCGGAGATAGCGAAATGGATATCATAGGCCGGCGGAGCTTATCCGATCGGCATCGCGCGGCAAGGAAAACCTAGATCTCTTCTAAGTCCCGGGGATGCGGCACGCCGCCCGGTCCCTACCCCGCGACGCGATAGAGGACATGTGTGGACTTTGGCGCCTCTGCGCTGCGCGGGATCTCGGTGAGCGCCTCAAGCGCAATCGGTCTGTCGGCGAGAATGATGGTGCCCGGTTCGATCCAGGGCTCGAGTCGTGACGGAAGCCATTCCGATGTGATCGCATCCGTGGTCGGATCGCCGGTGCCGATGTCAATATGAATGAAGACCGGCTTCTCACGAATACGCGGCCCGCACAGACGCAGCGTGTCACGAATCTCACCGACAATCATATGCGCCGCATCCGGCAGACAGTGAAGCGGTGCCTCGACCGAGCGGTCGAAGACGAAGATCTCACGGTCGGGAAACAGACCACGCATATGGTCGTAGGTGCGCCCACTGCCCAACCCCACCTCGAAAATGGGTCCAGAACGCGCCGGGATCAGCTCAGCCACCTGCTGCAACAGGACGCGCTGCGCTGTCAGACGGCGGATCATGAAGTCGAGACGGCTCATTGATTGCTCCTTGCTGATTGGGATCTTTACCTAAACGGGCACAAATTCACGTGATTTACGCCTGATTTGACATGGATCGGGGCAGGCCCTCTCAAAGCGCGGCATCATCTTCCGGCGGCGGGTGATCATGATGTAGGTTTCGGGAGGACATCATGTCCCGAGTAATCTGTCTTGCCGCGGCTCTGATTGCTGCGTTCTTTGTCTTTGGAGCGCCCAGCCCAGCGCTCGCCGGCGTAACTGTAAAGATCGACATTTCCGACCAGCGGATGCGGGTCTATGTCAATGGCGCGCGCAATCACTCTTGGGCGATTTCGTCCGGACGCGGCAATTACCGCACGCCCCGCGGGAGTTTCCGGCCGACGCGCATGCACCGCACCTATCATTCGGTGAAGTATCATGGCGCACCAATGCCGCATTCGATCTTCTTCTACGGCGGCTATGCCATTCACGGCACCAACCATATCAGCGCGCTCGGGCAGCCGGCCTCACATGGCTGCGTCAGGCTGCATCCCGACCATGCCCGGCACCTGTTCAATCTGGTGCGCCAGCATGGGCCACGGAACACGCGGATCGTCATCCAGAACTGACGACTGAGTGGTCGGCACAGACAGGGCAGGATGAGAGCGTTGCACCTACCGGTCCTAGGGGCCCATCAGCCAGGTAGAACGAGCGACAGGCCGATCAGGGCCGCGATCGCGGCGCCAACACCGAGTGGCACGCTGCGGCCCAGAATGAAGAACGCCATGCAACCCGTTACGAATGCAACATAACGGGCCAGCTCCGGCATCTCACCCAACGCCCCCGGCGGCGACACGACGAGTTGCGCCACGATGCCGGCGATTAGCGCGGTCGCAACCGCTCTGACCCAGCGCAGAGCTTCACTGTCCGGTGACAGGCGCTGGGCGGCAAGCACCCCGGCAAAGCGCCACATATAGGTCATCACCACGCCAGCAATGATCAGCGCACCATAGCCGAACAGCACGTCAGTCATGCGCCGGCCCTCCCGCGCGCGGCGGACCGGCACCCGGAACCAACCTGTCCAGGACATACACCAACGTTCCACCGACGATCCCTGTCCAGAGAAGGTCGAGACCGAGCCCCGAATAGGCGAACACAGGCCCCAGCACGAGGCCCGCACCGATGGCCCATTGGTCAAGGCGCTCGCGAGCACCGGCCGTCAGTGTCAGCGCGAAATAGATCGGCGTCATAAACAAAAGCGCTCCCGACATCAGCGGCGGAAGCGTATCGGCAAGCTGATGGCCGAGGCCAGTCGCGAGCGTGCTCATGCTCATCAGCCCGACACCGGCCCCGAGCAGAAAGCCGCGCCTGTCAGCCAGTGACAGCGCCGGTAGCGCGCGAAACGTCTCGATCCAGACCGTGATCGCGACAAAATGTGCCAGCAGGAACTCGATCGGCGCCCAGCGGCCCTGCTCGCCCGACGGCCTGAGATGCGGCAGGATCGCCACCACCATTGGCATCAGCCGACAGGCCGACAGCGACACGGCGATGGCGGCTGCGATCAACGCGACATCGCTCGCAAGCGCTTGGACAAGCACGACCTGGCTCGGCAGCGCCCAAATGAAGACGGTCGTGAACAGCGCCTCATCGACCCGGAAGCCAAGCGCGTTCGTCAGCGCGCCATAGCCAACAAAGGACGAAAACAGGATCAGGCCGGGGAGCGTCAGCGCGACGCGGAAACCGTCTCCAAATGCCGCCCGCCACCCGCGCTCGGCGGGGGTGGTTAAAGCGGGATCGGGAAACGTCGTCACCTGCTGTCTGCCCGGTCCCATTGCTGATCAAGTGCGGCTTGGCCCCGTCGATACAGGTCAACACTGCCTGGCGCCATGCACCACGAGGTGAGCCGCTATGCGCGATGAAACGCTGAGATCCCGAGGCCGTCGAACGCCACCTATTCGGTTGCGAGCGGAACCTTCGGCACGCCGGAGCCACCACCGGGCTTTTTCTTGTTGGGTGGCTTGCGGGTCGTTTTCGCAGCCGGCTTCGCCCTGGCCTTGGGTTTTGCCTTGGTAGCGGCGGGCTTTGTGGGCGCTGGCTTCTCTGGCTTGCGCTTGGGCTCTTCCGGCAGATAGTCGAACAACAGGCTTGGCTCGCCGGCTTTATCCGGACCCACCGTGACCTTGACCACACCACCGCCCTTGAGCTTGCCGAACAGCACCTCGTCGGCCAGCGGCGTCTTGATCGTGTCCTGGATCAGCCGCGCCAGCGGACGAGCCCCCATACGCTCGTCGTAACCGCGTTCGGCAAGCCAGCGGGTTGCGTCTTCCGACAGTTCAATCGTTACGCCGCGATCGGAGAGTTGCACTTCAAGCTGCAAGACGAACTTCTCGACCACACGATCAACGACCGACGTCGGCAGCGGCGCGAACGGAATGGTCGCATCGAGACGGTTGCGGAACTCCGGTGTGAACAGCCGCGTGATCGCCTCTTCGTCCTCGCCCTCGCGGCGGCTCCGGTTGAAGCCGATCGGTGGCTTGGCCATGTCGGCGGCACCCGCATTCGTCGTCATGATGAGGACGATGTTGCGGCAGTCGATCGACTTGCCATTATGGTCGGTCAGTTTGCCGTGATCCATGACCTGCAACAGGATGTTGAACAGGTCTGGATGGGCCTTTTCGATCTCATCGAGCAGCACGATCGAATGCGGGTGCTGATCAATGCCGTCGGTCAGAAGGCCGCCCTGATCGAAGCCGACATAGCCCGGAGGCGCGCCGATCAGCCGCGAGACCGTGTGGCGCTCCATGTATTCGCTCATGTCGAAGCGCAGGAGTTCGAGCCCCATCAAGCTCGCAAGCTGACGGGCGACCTCGGTCTTGCCGACACCGGTCGGACCTGAGAACAGGAAGGCGCCGATCGGCTTTTCCGGATCACGGAGACCTGCGCGCGCGAGCTTGATCGCCGACGACAGCGCGCCGATCGCCTTCTCCTGGCCAAACACGACATGTTTGAGGTTCTGCTCGAGATGTTCGAGCACAATGGCGTCGTTCTTGGAGACTGACTTGGGCGGAATCCGCGCCATTCGCGCAATCGTATCCTCGATCTCCTTGAGACCGATGGTGCGCTTGCGCTTCGACTGGGGCAGCAGCATCTGCGACGCGCCGGACTCGTCGATCACGTCGATCGCCTTGTCGGGCAGCTTGCGGTCATGCAGATAGCGGGCCGCGAGTTGCACCGCCCCTTTGATGGCGTCACCCGTATAACGGACGCTGTGGAACTCCTCGTAATAGGGTTTCAACCCCTTGAGGATCTTGATCGCATCGTCGACGGAGGGTTCCGGCACATCGATCTTCTGGAAGCGGCGAACGAGCGCGCGGTCCTTCTCGAAATACTGCCGGTATTCCTTGTAGGTCGTCGAGCCGATGCAGCGCAGCGTGCCGGAAGCGAGCGCAGGCTTGAGCAGGTTCGAGGCGTCCATCGCCCCGCCCGACGTCGCACCAGCGCCAATGACCGTGTGGATCTCGTCGATGAACATGATCGCGCCCGGATAGGCCTCGATCTCCTTGACGACCGCCTTGAGGCGCTCCTCGAAGTCACCGCGATACCGGGTGCCGGCGAGCAGCGCGCCCATATCGAGCTGGAAGATCGTTGCGTCCTTAAGGACATCCGGCACGTCTTCATTGATGATGCGCCGCGCCAACCCCTCGGCAATCGCCGTCTTGCCAACGCCGGGATCGCCGACGAGCAACGGATTGTTCTTCGAACGCCGGCACAGGATCTGGATCGCGCGCTGCACTTCCGAGTCCCGGCCGATCAGCGGATCGATGCGCCCATCGCGCGCCTTGGCATTGAGATCGATGCAATAGGCATCGAGCGCGTCTGCCTTGCGGCCGGCGTCATCGTCGTCCTGGGTATCGTCTTCAGCGCCACGCACGTTGCGCGGTTCGCTCAACCCTGCCCGCTTGGCGATGCCGTGGCTGATGAAATTGACCGCGTCATAGCGGGTCATGTCCTGCTCCTGCAGGAAGTAGGCGGCATGGCTTTCGCGCTCGGCGAAGATCGCGACCAGAACATTGGCGCCATTGACCTCATCGCGGCCGGACGACTGGACATGGATCACCGCGCGCTGGATGACGCGCTGAAAGCCCGCCGTTGGCTTGGCCTCGGAGACGCTATCGGTAATCAGATTGGACAGTTCGGTATCGACGTAGTCGGTCAGGTTTTTGCGCAGCGCATCGAGATCGACATTGCAGGCCGTCATAACCGCGACGGCATCGTCGTCCTCGCTGAGCGCAAGCAGCAGATGTTCGAGGGTTGCGTATTCCTGGCGGCGCTCATTGGCGAGCGCGAGGGCACGGTGAAGGGCTTGTTCTAAACTGCGCGAGAAAGAGGGCAAACGAGGCTCCTACTTCTTCTCCATGATGCATTGGAGAGGATGTTGATGCTTACGGGCAAAATCCATGACCTGGGTCACCTTGGTCTCGGCGACCTCATAGGAAAAAATGCCGCATTCCCCGACCCCGTTCTGGTGGACATGCAGCATGATCTGGGTGGCTTCCTCGCGCTGCTTGCCGAAGAAGCGTTCAAGCACATGCACGACGAACTCCATCGGCGTGTAATCGTCATTCAGCAACAAAACGCGATACAGGCTCGGCTTCTTGGTCTTGGGTCGCGTCTTGGTGACCGTGCCGGTGCGCATATCGTCACCGTCATCGCCGCCAGGCCCCATGCCGCCGGAGCCAGCCAGTTTTGGCCGCAAGACCGAATGTGCCGCTGCAATCATGTCGAGCCAACCTTCAACAACGCTCAGGAAACACGATGGCTTACAGAAGACGGCGCGTTACGAAGACGTCTATGGGAGCCAGACACGGCCTGAGAAGCCCTGGAAGCTTCTGCCGGCCAAACCGGCTCACCGGACGCCTCTAACGCGTCGCGGCTTAAGATAGTCACACCATCTGCCGGATGGAAGACCCAAAGGCCGGATCACTGTCATGGTTTGGCCGTATCTCCCCAGCGGCGGCCACAGACATCCTGTGCGCGCACTGTATGTGTCATAGCCGCCGCCAAAGCGATCGCGCATCATCGCCTCCTCGTAAGGAAGGCGAATGACATACATGACCGCGAAGGCGAGCGGGCCGGCAAACCCGGCGATCCGATTGTGCAGCAAACGCGGCTGGACCAGAAACATCAACCACGGCGCGGCATACTTCGGATGACGGATGTGTGTGTAGACCCCAGATGTCACAAGTCCCTGTTCGGAATGAACTTCGGTGGCGGGGCTCCAGTTCCGGCCGAGATCGGCATGGCCGCGCCAGAACAGCCAATAGGCCGGGACAAGGATCACCACGCCCGCAACCACAGCCCAATCAGTCACGCGATAATCAGCAACGCCGAACAGCCCGGTCGCGAGATGCAGGAGCAGCAGGCCGCTTCCACCAATCACAACCAGCGCCAACACAGCCCGTTCCGTGGCAACCGCCCGCTTTTCGACGATCACATTGTGCGCTGTATCCTCGGCACAAGGCCATCGGATAGCCATCAGAAGCTCCGTGGCCCAATCCAGACCAACGATCCCCACCCAGTCTCCTGCCATCGCCAGAGCGCTCCGCCGATAAAGCCCAACACGACGAGCATCAGCACAAGACGGATTGCCGTAGTCATTACAGATGGCCCCTGCCGTTCGGAGATTGGCACGTGACTTTCCAGCACTGACTCTCGTCAGTTAATGCAAATGAGAACGATTTGCAAAATGACACGTGAACAGTTTGAGAGTCCGCAGGCCGCACCTTCAAGCCCGCTGTCCACGTCGCCTCATCGCAGATCTGTCAGGACCGACATCGACACGCGCAGGACAAATATCCTGATTGAGCACGGTCCTTGGGTCCTAGAGAGACTGTAGCGTTTTCCGGCACCGGGCTCCGCAGGCGCGCGTCAAAAACACCTTTGAATCAAAGTACCGCCCACCCCGTACACGAAAAAGGCCCGGTCAAACGACCGGGCCCGGACTGCGCCAAGATGCGGCGCACGTCGCAAGGTCTTACTTGCCGGCCTTGGCGACCATGCCTTCGAGCGGCTTGTAGGCTTCCTTCGACATGTCGGTGAAGATTTCACCCATCTTGGTCATCTGACCGACCATGCCTTCATAAGCCGTTTTGAGGTATTCGGTCTGCACTTCCATCGCCTTGTCGATCGACTTGGCCGACATCATCTTTTCGAGAGCGGCTGAGCCTTCTTCGAACGACTTCTTCTGATAGTCGGCGACTTCGACGGCGATCGCCTGCATGTTCTTCGACATCGTGCCAAAGCTCTGCATCGCAAGATCCATGTTTTCCTTGCCGAGCTTCTGCATGTCCTCGAGTCCGTTCATCGTCTTCACTCCTTTTGGGCGTCCGTGCGGGCAGTTTGGTGCCTGTTCTGCAGTCATGCTGCATTGCACAAATCAATATATGCAGTGCAACATGAACGTCAAGCATTTTGTGCAGCGCACAATTTCTGTTTTGCCCCGGCACACCGACTTGGTTTCGCCGCTTTACGCTTTTCTAACCGCGTCGACCTAGCTTCCCGTCCTTGGGTGGGTATCGGGCGTTCTTAACCGATGCCGCCGGCCGCGTTCAGGCCGGATATGTATGGGTGGCGTTGAGTAACGGAGCGGACCGTATGCAGGTCGCACGGAGTGTAGCGCGTACCGGCGTGAGCCGGAGTGTGAAGTCATGGGCGGCGCGAGCGATTAGCACCGCGCGCATGGTCTCCACAAAGAGCTTTGTCTTTGGAACGGTGGCCCTGGCCGCTGTTGCGCAGGCTGGAGTGGTGCAAGCCGGGCCGAATGGCGAGCGCTATGCGGCATTCGCAATCGACGGTGTAACGGGCGAAACGGTCTATTCCCGCAATGGCGATGATCTACGCTATCCGGCATCGCTGACCAAGATCATGACGCTCTATGTCCTGTTCGAAGAGATCGAGGCAGGACGCTTTACCCTCGACAGCAAGCTGCCCGTCTCGGCCTATGCGGCGGCACGGCCGCCGTCCAAGATCGGCGTGCGCGCAGGCCAAACGATCCGCGTCGAGGATGCCATCCTGGCGCTCGTCACCAAATCCGCCAATGACGTGTCGGTGGTCATCGCCGAAGCCGTCGCCGGCAGCGTCGAAGGCTTCGCCAAGCTGATGAATGCACGCGCCGCCTCGATCGGCATGTCGCGAACAACATTTCAGAACCCGCACGGCCTACCGAACCGCGGACAGGTGACGACCGCACGCGACATGGCGACGCTCGGCCGCAGCATTCAGTGGCGGTTTCCAACCTATTACAAGTATTTCGCAACCCGCAGCTTCTCCTATCGCGGCACCGCCTATCGCAATCACAACCGGCTTCTTGGCCGCGTCGCGGGCGTCGATGGCATCAAGACCGGCTTCATCCGTGCGTCTGGCTTCAATCTCGTTGCGAATATGGTGCGCAACAATCGCCATGTCGTCGCCGTCGTCATGGGCGGGCGCTCGGGCGCGAGCCGCAATGCCGAGATGGAGCGCGTACTTGCCCTCGCCTATGACCGGGTGTCGCGGTTTGACGTCCCGCTGGCCGCGACCAGCCCGCGCGCGCTGACGCTTGCAACCCTGCCGCTGCCGCGTCCCAATCCGGCGGCTGCAAATGTGATCGCCACGGTGCCGGGTGCGACCAAGATTGAACAGCGTGACGTCGTCGAGACGCTGATTGATCCCGCGACGGGCGAGTTGCAGGTCGCGCGTGCGGCATCCGTGAGCGCGCCGACGCGTGCTCCGGCCGAGGCACCGCGTCAGGCCCCCGCCCCCGTTGCAGCCCTCGAAACCCGTGCAACGCCCGGACCAGAGATCACCAGCATTGAACAGTTGACGCGTCTGGCCCAGGCGACAGCGCCGTCCGAGGCGGAAACAGCACAGCAACAACAGCCAAGCCCTGAGCGCGTTGCACTTGAAGCAGCGCACGCACCACAGCCCTCCGGCACCCCGCAATCGATCGAGGACTTGCTGCTGACCGCCTCTGTCACGACCGTCAGCATTACCGTGCCCTCCCGCGTTGTCACAGCGGACGGCACTTTGGTCGAGCCGGCACCCCAAGCACAAGCACAGGTCCAGCAGCCACAGCCTGAAACCCCCGCCATCGGCTTTGCACCCATCGCGCAGGCAACAGCGCAGCAACCCGCCGCCGAGCAGGCGATAGCGGAAGTCGCGCCGCCGGCTGGCAGCTGGTTCATCCAGATCGGTGCTTACAATGACCGCGACAGCGCGCTCGACAGAATGACCACGGCACGGTCGCTGGCTGATCATCTTCTGGCCGAAGCAGCCCCCTACACCGAGACCGTCGACAGCAACGGACGGACCTTGTGGCGTGCCCGCTTCGCCGGCCTCGACCGCAGCAACGCGCAGGCCGCCTGTGACTACCTCGAAAGCCGAGACTTCGGCTGCTTTGCGCAACAACTCTAACGCCAAACAACGATCAACCGCCGCTCAGGCCCGACCTCAAAACGATCTAGGAACGGACACCATGTCGCCGCAGCAAGACCTCCTTAGCTTCGTTGATCTTGGCCGCGAGATAGGTCGACCCCCCTTGGTCAGGATGCATGCGCTTCATGAGCCTGCGGTGAGCCTCCCGGATCTCCTCGGCGCTCGCCCGGGGCGCAAGGCCAAGAATCTGCTCGGCCTCCTCCGGCGTCATTGGGCCGTCGCCCGCCCCGACAGGTCCCTCCCCCGCCGGCGCCTCCGTCTCCGCGTTCTCACGCCATCCGGGCGCAGTGCGGTCCAGATACGCCTCTAGAAGCGCCCGGCTCTGGGCATCCGCCTCCGAATACAGGTCAATCACCTCGTCGACGCTGAGATCCGAGAGGCTGCGGCCCTGATGGGCGCCGGCGAGGATTTCCCCGTCCATATCGCCGGTATCGTGATCGAGCGTCATTTCCAGAAGGGACGAGCGCACGCGCGATGTTTGACCGCCCGACCGGTTGACCCGCGCGCCGAAATTTGCAGCCCCGCCGAGCGGCGTTCGAACGCCGAACAAAGAGAGCGCAACCATACCGAGGGCGGCCGCGATGAACCAACGCCCAGTAATTGCGAAACCAGCAGCCATCAGGCCGAGAACAATGCCACCGCCAAGCCGAAAGGCGCGTGCCAATGCACGCGGATCAGCGGTCGTGAACCAGTTCAAGGCGAGCAGGATCACGACCAGGATGATGATGCCGAGAAGAAACACGCTCATGGTCTGATCGCCCCTGTCATCCCATCCCTCATGTCATCTTGCCGCGTATGTCGGGTGACTGCCGGCATCATTTGCCGGACAGTTGTTCGAGCAGAAGCCGGCTTTCCGTCGACGACCTCCCCCGATGTTCGAGTGCCCGGCGCCCGCCCGCGGCATAGACCGCGACAGCCGACAACAGTTCACGTAACTGACCTGGCGCGTTGGGATCAAACCGGCACCATGCCCCTCCGGTCAATCTCGCGATCTCGCGAAAGGCGCGTTCGGCGATCGGATCATGGCCCTCCTGGAACAAAAAGGCCGGCACCTTGAGAATACCGAGTTCGCCGGCAATGGCGCAGAGATCGTCGATGCCCTCCTCCATCGCGTCGCCGACATAGACAAGCGCCGAGACCCGGTCGCGTTGCGCGTCTTTGCGTGTCTGCGCCAGAACCTTGCGGATCTGGGTATGGCCACCGCGGCAGTCGATGCGCGTCATCAAATCGGTCAGCTTGGCCGGATTGTCGACCCAACCCGAGGCGCGGCACTCGTTGAAGCCGCGAAAATAGACCAGCTTGACGTCCAGCCCGCCGATCGAGGTCGTCTCGCGAAACATCTCAGCCTGCAATTGGCAAGCCCGATCCCAGGTCGGCTGGCGGCTCATGGTCGCGTCGAGCGCAAAGATCAACCGACCGCGCTCGCCGGTCGGCGGCGGCGCTTTACGCCGAGCTTCTGAGACGAAAGCAGCGATATCACCGTCGCTCGACATGGCAGGCGGGACAGTGCCGCGATCGGTTAGAGACTTGTTCTTGGGCATAGGCGCGAAATGGTTCGTGGCCGCCGATAGCGCAGCCATTCCTTGAATGTGAGACTTGGGACATCGCGATGCAATCGCAAGGGGCGCGCCACATGGACGCTCCGAGCACCGTCAATGACAGCCTGCCCCGTCCAAACTCTGTTTCCTTGGTCGCCAGACAAATCCGTTGAGACCTCAGCTAAAGATACGGATGCAGGATTTTCTTAATCCAACCAAGTAACCCAATGTAAAGGTATATGCCGAGCGAAATCGACACTTCAATCAAATTGTTCCTATCGACTTAGATCGATCTCAAATCCCTCTTGCTAGGGTCGCTTCAACAATAAAGGGGCGACAGGGATGACACGTTTCTTCACCGCACTGTTTATGTGCGCGGCGGCAAGTCTTGCCAGTCCGGCGATGGCGAAAACGCCGGGCCAGGACATGGGCCAGGCCTGGATGGACGAGTTCGGTATGACGCGGCCTCCGGTCGGCTATATCCGCATGTGCCGCCAAGCACCGGAATGGTGCGACGAACAGCGCTCGGACCGCAGCGGTCAGGTTGTGGTCCTGGGTGAAGCCGATCTGGCGGAGCTCACCGAAATCAACCTGGAGGTCAACCGGACTGTGACCCCCGTCACCGACCTTGACCTTTATGGCGAGATGGAAGTCTGGACGTTCCCGAGCGGCTATGGGGATTGCGAAGACTATGTCCTTTTGAAGCGCCACATGCTGATCGAGCGCGGTTGGCCGGCGGAAGTCCTGATGATCACGGTCGTTCGTCAGTCCAATGGTGAAGGCCATGCCGTTTTGACGGTCGCGACCGATCAGGGCGATCTAATCCTCGACAATCAGACCGATGCGATCCTGCCCTGGCATGCCACGGACTACGCTTACGAAAAGCGCCAGTCGCCAATGGCTTCCGGAGCCTGGGTCTGGCTGCGGACCGACCGCCCGGGCGCGCAAATGCCGGAAGTCGCGGCTAGCTACGGAAGCGCCCATCGCTAAGCGCGATCACGACATCTGACATCTCAGGGCAACGCGCCCAAGAGACACGACGGAACAGCGGTTTTGGCCCGGTCGCCCCACCCCTCCGTCCCTGAAAGACCGGGTCAATCGAGCCGGCTCCCCGCTGCCCCGGGGAGCCGGCTCACCTTTGGGACACTGTGGCTGCAAACTAATGTGCTCAGCCGTCAAATGGAGCAAGGCCCGCCGCGTAACGCCGCCAATTGGCGACATAATGGTCGGCCGACACCTTCAGCCCGGCTCGTTCCGGATCGCTCAAGCCCCGCACTACCTTGCCCGGTGCCCCGATGACAAGACTGCCATCTGGGATCTCGCGGCCTTCCGGAATCAATGCGCCTGCCCCAACCAGAACATTGCGGCCGATCCTGGCACCATTCAGGATGATGGCGCCCATGCCGATCAGGCTTTCATCGGCGATCGTGCAGCCATGTAGGATCGCCCGATGGCCGATCGTACAGTCAGCGCCGATGGTCACCGGAAACCCCATATCTGTATGCACAACGGTGTGTTCCTGGATGTTGGTGCGGGGGCCGATCTCGATCCATTCATTGTCGCCGCGTGCCACCGCACCGAACCAGACGCCGGCCTCGTCGCCGAGCCGCACCTTGCCGATAATCTGGGCCGTATCGGCGATCCAGTAGCGGCCGGCTTCCGGCGTCACAGGCGCCTGACCATCGAGCGTGTACAGAGCCAAACCGGCATCTCCCCATCGTTTCGACGAAAGAGATGACGCAAAGCGACCGACGCCGCAAGGGCAGCTCAAGTCGCGTCAAGTTGGATGACGCGACTCTGCTTAAGCGATGCCTGTGCCAAGCCCTGCAACGCGCGTCGCCTCGCCGACACCATACAAAATCACAGTGCCGGAGAAGAACGACCAGCCGGCGGCGATGACACAGCCGCCAAGCACGAACTTCCAGGGCCGGTTCTCGATCCGCCGCCCGCGTACCGAATTGCGGATGAGGATCGCGGGGCCCGCGAAAGCCAAAGCGACACCATAAACGATGCCTGGCACAAGACCTGCGGGCCCCGCGATCCTCATCCGCAATTCGGTACGCGGGCGGCGGATCGAGAAC
Source organism: Pseudomonadota bacterium (assembly GCA_039819185.1). Classification (GTDB taxonomy): domain Bacteria; phylum Pseudomonadota; class Alphaproteobacteria; order Rhizobiales; family Tepidamorphaceae; genus JBCBSK01. The sequence continues at coordinate 23,821 of JBCBSK010000042.1, forward strand.
CGGCCCTGGAAGTTCGTGCTTGGCGGCTGTGTCATCG
>JBCBSK010000043.1:0-23746 GCA_039819185.1 Pseudomonadota bacterium
ATCATCGATTTCGGCATGGGCAACCCGGACCAGCCGACGCCCCGCCATATCGTCGACATGCTGATCGAGGCGGTGCAGAATCCGCGCACCCATCGCTATTCCAATTCGCGCGGGATCCCAGGCCTGCGACGCGCGCTGGCCGGCTACTACGATCGGCGGTTCGGCGTCGCGCTGGACCCGGAGAGCGAGGTGGTGGTCACCTTAGGCTCGAAGGAGGGGCTGGCCAATCTGGCCCAGGCCATCACCAGCCCGGGCGACATCATTTTGGTGCCCAATCCCAGCTATCCGATCCACATGTTCGGCTTCATCATCGCGGGTGCCGCGGTGCGCAGCATCCCGATCGGCCAGGGTGGCGATTTCCTGGAACTCTTGGAACGGTCGGTGCGCCACAGCGTGCCGCGCCCGACCGCCCTAGTGTTGAACTACCCGTCGAACCCGACGGCAGAAACCGTTGATCTCGACTTCTATCGCCGCGTCGTCGGCTTTTGCCGCGAGAACGGCATCTACATCATGTCCGACCTGGCCTATTCGGAGATCTATTTCGACGGCAACCCGCCGCCGTCCATCCTGCAGGTACCCGATGCGCGGGACATCGCGGTCGAGTTCACCTCGCTGAGCAAGTCGTACAACATGCCCGGCTGGCGCATCGGTTTTGCCGCCGGCAATGCCCGACTTTGTGCCGCCTTGGCGCGGGTGAAGTCCTATCTCGACTATGGCGCCTTCACGCCAATCCAGGTGGCGGCAACCGCAGCCCTGAACGGCCCGCAGCACTGCGTAACGGATATCCGAACGCTGTATCGTGAGCGGCGAGACACGCTGATCGACGGCCTGGCGGCTGCAGGCTGGGACGTGCCCAGTCCGGAAGCGACCATGTTCGCCTGGGCGCCGATTCCGAAACCCTTCGCCGATCTGGGCTCGCTGGAGTTCTCCAAGCTGCTGCTGAAGCACGCCAAGGTCGCGGTTTCACCCGGCATTGGCTTTGGCGAATATGGCGACGGGCATGTCCGCCTGGGCTTGGTCGAGAACAGACAGCGCATTCGACAAGCAACCAAGAATATCAAAGCGTTCTTTGCCAATCCTGAAGTGATATCCGAGGCAGAGAGCATCTCGGCAGCGGCCCAGTAGCCGAGTCGTCTCCGTCTGGGCGACCGATCGACGTGACAACCAATGAGCATCCATCAATGCCCGACTCGCTTAAAGTAGGTATCGCCGGCCTCGGCACTGTGGGCGGCGGCGTCGCATCGCTGCTGACCCGCCATCACAATCTGATCGCAACCCGGGCGGGGCGCACGGTGGAAATCGCGGCCGTGTCGGCACGGGACCGGACGCGCGACCGCGGCGTCGATCTCAGCCGGGCCACGTGGTGCGACGATGCACTCGACCTGGTCGACCGTCCGGATGTCGATCTGGTCGTCGAGGCGATCGGCGGCGCCGACGGAATCGCAATGGAATTGTGCACAAAGGCGCTGAAGGCCGGCAAGCCGGTGGTGACGGCGAACAAGGCGTTGATGGCGGAACATGGCGGCATGCTGGCGGCCCTGGCGGACGAGACGGGCGCGAGCCTGGCTTATGAGGCGGCAGTGGCCGGTGGCATCCCGATCATCAAGGGGCTGCGCGAGGGCCTGTCGGCCAATGTGATCGACGGCGTTTATGGTATTCTGAACGGTACCTGCAACTACATCCTGTCGGAGATGCGCAGCACCGGCCGCGACTTCGACGACGTGCTGGAGGAGGCGCAGGCGAAGGGCTATGCCGAGGCCGACCCCAGTTTCGATATCGACGGCGTCGATGCAGCGCACAAGCTCGCCATTTTGGCCGCCCTTGCGTTCAACGGCACCGTCGCCTTCGACGATGTCCATGTCGAGGGCATCCGCCGGATCGCGGCGCGCGACATCGCCTACGCCGAGGAGTTGGGCTATCGCGTGAAGCTGCTGGGCATCGCACGGCGCCGGCTGGAGGGCGTGGCCCTGCGTGTGCACCCGTGCCTGGTCCCGCAGGAAGCGCCGATCGCGTCGGTCGAAGGCGTGTTCAACGCCGTCATCGCCCAGGGCGATTTCGTCGATCAAGTCATGATGGTGGGGCCGGGGGCAGGAGCGGGGCCGACTGCCTCTGCCGTGGTCGCTGATATCATCGATATCGCCAGGGGGTTCAAACTGCCCGTGCTGGGGGCACCGGTGAACGGCCTGGCGCCCCTGACTGCGGTGCCGATCGCGCAACGCGGCGGCGCCTACTATCTGCGCCTGATGGTCAGCGACCAGCCGGGGGTGATCGCAACCATTGCTGCCTTGATGCGGGACAATGACATCTCCGTGGAGAGCCTGCTACAGCGGGGCCGCTCCGACACCGATGCGGTGCCGGTCGTGATCGTAACGCACGAGACCAACGAGGCGGCCATGCAGCGGGTCGTCGACGCGCTGGAACGGGAGGAGGCGGTCTTGGAGCCGCCCCATCTGATCAGGATTGAGAGCTTGGTTCACTAACGGCAAAGGCAGTTCCCAATGGCACGACAGTCAACGGCGACAAAACAGGACGAAGACGCGCCCAAAAACCGGCAAGGTCCGGTCATGGATCGCAACCTGGCGCTGGAGGTTGTGCGGGTTACGGAAGCCGCCGCCCTGTCAGCCTCTCTGGAGATGGGCCGCGGCGACGAGCGGCAGGCGGATCAGGCCGCCGTGGATGCCATGCGCCGTGCCTTGAACAGCCTCTATATCGACGGCGAGGTCGTGATCGGCGAGGGTGAGCGCGACGAGGCGCCAATGCTGTATATCGGCGAAAAGGTCGGCGTCGGGCGCGGCCCGGAGATCGATATCGCGCTCGACCCGCTAGAGGGCACCACAATCACCGCCAAGGGTGGCCCGAACGCCCTGGCGGTCGTGGCGATGGCCAACAAGGGCGGGTTCTTGAAGGCGCCGGACGTCTATATGGACAAGATCGCGGTCGGCCCCAACCTGCCCGACGATCTGATCGATATCGATGCCGCGCCAGCGCATAACCTGAAATCCCTGGCGCTGGCGCGACGCTGCGACGCCTCGGACCTGGTCGTCTGCATTCTCGACCGGCCGCGCCATGCCGAGTTGATCGCCAAGGTGCGCGAGGCGGGCGCGCGGATCATGTTGATTTCCGACGGTGATGTCTCCGGCATCATCGCCGCCTCGCAGCCAGACACGGGTGTCGACATCTATCTGGGCATCGGTGGCGCGCCGGAAGGCGTGTTGGCCGCCGCTGCATTGCGCTGCATTGGTGGGCAGATGCAGGGCCGTCTTTTGTTCCGCAATGACGATGAGCGCAGCCGTGCGGCCCGCCACGGTGTCACCGATCTCGATCGTGTCTATGGCCTGAATGAGATGGCCAGCGGCGATGTCATGTTCGCGGCGACTGGAGTGACCACAGGCCCCATGCTGCGCGGTGTACGGCGCTATGCTGGCGGCGCCATGACCCATTCGATCGTCATGCGCTCGAAGAGCGGCACGGTCCGGGTCATCGAGGCGCAGCACAATTTCCGGCGCAAAACCGGCTTCACGCCCCAGGATCGGTGACAGACAGCGCACCTGGCGCCGACGCCTATCTCGGCGTTGAGCGCTCGCTGGCGGGCCGCCGCTGGTCTCTGCGGCCAGCCGACGACCGTACGGCACGGGCATTGGAACAGACCCAGGCGCTTGACCCGCTCGTCGCCCGAGTGCTCGTCGCGCGCGGTATCGATCTGGCGCAGGCTGAGACGTTCCTCGCGCCGTCACTGCGTTCCTCTTTGCCCAACCCGTCGGTGTTGCGCGACATGGACCGGGCGGTGGAGGCCATCGTCGAGGCGGTCCAGACCGGCCGGACGATTGCGGTATTCGGCGACTATGACGTTGACGGCGCCACGTCGGCGGCGCTGCTTTCGCGCTATCTCGGGGCCGTGACCGGCCAGCCGCCGCTGCTGTACGTGCCCGACCGGATCAAGGAGGGCTATGGCCCGAACCCGACGGCGATGCGACGGCTGCGCGAGCGCGGTGCCGATCTTGTGATCAGCGTCGATTGCGGCATCGTCGCCTTTGACGCGCTAGACGTGGCTGCCGAGACCGGGCTTGATGCCGTGATCATCGACCACCACGCGGCGGAGTCGCGGCTGCCGGTGGCACGGGCGGTGGTGAACCCCAACAGGCTTGACGACGACAGTGGCCTGGGTCACCTCGCTGCCTGCGGCGTCGTCTTTCTGGTTCTGGTCGCGGTGAACAGGCGCCTGCGTGAGGCTGGCATGTTCCAGGATCGAGCCGAGCCCGATCTGCTGTCCTTGCTGGATCTCGTCGCGCTCGGCACGGTCTGCGACGTCGTGCCGCTGATCGGGCTGAACCGCGCCTTGGTTGCGCAAGGGCTGAAAATCATGGCCCAGCGGCGCACCGTTGGCCTTGATGCCCTGATGGCCGCTGCCCGCCTCATCGATCGGCCCACGGCCTATCATGCCGGCTATATCCTGGGCCCGCGCATCAATGCGGCCGGTCGCATCGGCCAGGCCGATCTCGGTGCGCGTCTCTTATCGACGGAGGACGGCGGCGAAGCGCGGATGATCGCCGAGCAGCTGAATGCCCATAACGAAGACCGCAAGGCGATCCAGGAACAGGTTCTGGCCGAGGCCGATGACCAGGTCGCCGGACAGACCGGGCCGGTGATCGTGGTCGCGGGTGAGGGCTGGCATCCTGGCGTGATCGGTGTCGTTGCCGGCCGGCTGCGCGAACTCTATGACCGGCCGGCCTGTGCCGTCGCGCTCGAAGGTGGTATCGGCAAGGCGTCTGGCCGGTCGATGCCTGGCATCGATCTCGGCGCCGCAGTGATCGAGGCACGGCGCGCGGGCCTTTTGCTGGCGGGCGGCGGCCACCCGATGGCGGCGGGCTTTACGGTTGCGGCCGTCAAGCTCGCCGCACTGCGCGATTACCTCAACCGCCACGTCGCCGCCCAAGGCGGCGGGCCGGCCGTTCCCTCGCTGGACCTCGACGGGGCGCTCTCAGTTGGCGGTGCGACGACGGCGTTCGCGGAGAGCATTGAGCGTCTGGCGCCGTTCGGACCCGGCAACGAAGAACCGTGCTTTGTCCTGCGCCACGCCCGGGTCGTAAAGCCGTCGATCGTCGGGGCGGGTCATGTCCGCTGCTGGCTGACCGGGGCTGGGACGGAACGGCTGAAAGCCATTGCCTTTCGCGCTGGCGAGACACAGGTCGGCGACGCCTTGCTCGCCGGTACCGGCGCGCCTCTGCATCTGGCTGGCCGTTTGCGCATCGACCGCTGGCAGGGACGGGTGCAGCCGCAATTTCAGATCGAGGACGCCGCGCCCGCTTGGGGGCAGGGGACGGAATAGACCGCGCCGGCAATCGCGCGAGATCAAGGCTTGATTTATCGCCACGCCGCCTTTAATGCTCTGCGCGCCTTCGGCACCACGGTCACGTCCCCTTCGTCTAGAGGCCTAGGACACCGCCCTTTCACGGCGGCAACACGGGTTCGAATCCCGTAGGGGACGCCATTGATTTCAGTGGGTTAGCTAGTCTGTACGCCTCGCGTTGTGGTTCATTTGAACCTCTTTTGCGCCCTCCGCTCTGATCCATCTCCCGACACCTGATGCAAATTCGCGTTTGCAGCGTTAAGTCGCCAAAGCCCTTGCGGCGGACGACACGTTCTTAGAGAGCTATCGCTCGCGTGTCTTGGACGAGAAACCGCCGGCAGAGAGCTCATTGAGCGGGTAGACTGCTGTAGGCGCTAGACCAACCTGTCACAGCCGGATGCTGCACTGTGTCGTCCGGTATGAGGATGCGAATCGGGATTGCAGAGACTTGGTGATGTTGCGTATGGCCTCCCACGCACGACAATTGGCAAGAGCGGTGATGTGGCAACGACAGACCTAGTTGATATCATCTGCTTGCTGCACAAGCCGGACGTGGCCTTTCTTGAACGCCAGATACGGTCAATCCAGTCCCAGACATCTGGTGGATGGCGGTGCCACCTCCACGACGATGCCAGTGGCGATACCGAAGCCGTGGAGCGCATGGTCGCGGCAGACGACCGGATCGCATTGCATCTCCATCCCGCCAGGCTTGGGGTGGTGGGAAGTGCCGCCCGTGCGATCGGCATGCTGCCGCGGGATTCGAAGATCGTCTTCTTTGCCGATCAGGATGACATCTGGGAACCGCACAAGGTTGAGCGGTTTTGTCAGGCGTTTGATGCGAATCCCCAATGGCAATTGATTCACAGCGACATGGCGCTCGTCGACAGTCAGGATCACGTTACCGAAGCTTCATGCTTTGCATTTCAGCAGCGTGCGGTTGCGAATGTGAGCCCGGAGTCGCTCTTAGTTCGGAGCGTTGTGACGGGTTGCTCAATGGCGGTGCGCTTCGACCTTTTAAGCCGGGCTATGCCCTTGAAAACGGACGCGAGACCCACGGTCTATCATGATCGTTGGATTGCCATGGTGGCGGCACTCGATGACGCCATCGGCGTTCTGAACGAGCCGCTGACGCGGTATCGTCAGCATGGTGCCAACCAGTTGGGTGCTGTTTCTCCGGCCGATAGGGCCCGACAATTTCGACGGGCACCGATGCAGAAGCTCAAGGACGCGTGGGCCGAGAGGCTCGCTTTCCTGAATGCGTTGGAGCGTTGGGGGCGAACCAGAAACCTTACCCCGGCCGCTCGATCAATGCTGGATACGATATTGACCTGGAGAAGCCGCTATAGCCCGGGGTTGTGGCGGTATAGCTTGGCACTGCGGCGTCGCGCCTGGGTCGACCGCCGCGCAGCATTGGGGCTGGCCGTCGGTCGCCTCTTGGTTGGCCCAGGCGAGCAGAATCACAGTTAGCGAGGTATGTTGACCGGGTGTTCTGTCTGTTCGCTTGAACTGCTCAGGTAGCCTACTGTTGCAAAAGGCTGCCTGATTGAGCGTCGGCCCCTGGCTGTTTCGAGCCATCGAACGGTCGGCGTCTCGCTGATCGTGCCGTCAATGACGGGCTGTGGTCGGAAACCCCGTCTTGGCAATGTGCCCTACAAGATAGTCAACTACATCGAACGTTTCTTCAATAAGATCAATTGCTTTCGAAGGATCGCAACGCGCTACGAACAGCACCCCTCAAGCCGGCTCACGATGATCTAGCTCGCCGCTATCATCACCTGGCTACGAACGTCGGAGTTCATGAGCTAGCAATTGCCATAGCGGTGTTCTATGTAACGCATCGTTGGCGTGCCCGTTGGATCGTTTGGCATGTCTTGGAGAACCTTGCATTGAAATCCGGCTATCAGGCGGCGCTTCGGGATTTGTGCGGCGCCCTCGCAAACTGGCGAATCTGGAGCGTTTTCGGTTGGGAGGACATCCGGCAACGTTATCGCCGTTCCGTGCTCGGCCCGTTTTGGTTGACGATCAGCACTGCGGTCCTGATTGCAACGATTGGGTTTGTGTTTGCCAATCTATTCGGCCGACCACTCGACGAGTTTTTCCCAAACTTGGCAGTAGGGCTTATCGTATGGACGTTCATCCGACAGGTCATTGAAGGCGCCTCCGACGTGTTTTCCAGCCAGGAAAGGGTCATCAAGCAGGTAAATTTGCCCTTAACCACTCATGTGCTACGGATGATCTGGCAGAACCTTATTATCCTCGGCCATAATGCAGTGATCATCGTCGCACTATGGTTTTGGTTCGGCCTCTGGCCGGGCATGGCGATTTTGCAGGCTGTCCCAGGGCTTATCCTGCTGGTTCTCAACGGCATTTGGGTGGTGTGGCTAGTGGCGATCATCTGCACCCGATTTCGCGATGTCGGGCCGATCGTCACCAGCGTCATGCAGATGCTGTTCTATTTCACGCCGATCCTGTGGCTGCCGGAAATGATGACCGAGAGAGGGGTAGGATTTATCGTCGACTACAACCCGATGGCACACCTGCTCGCCTTGGTTCGCATGCCTTTGCTCGGTCAGGAGGTACCCTTCGCCAGTTGGGCTGTCGGGATAGGGCTGCTGGCCGTCGGTGCGCCTCTGGCCTGGTACGCCATGGGCCGGCTGCGCCATCGAATTGCCTTCTGGCTCTAGCAAGACACCACCGATGGCTGCCTTCGCCGAATCCTCACCTTATCAGGTCGCAACCAACAGTGCCGTTCGTCCGCGAATTGTGCTGCGAGACATGACAATCGACTACCCGATTTACTCCTCTCAAGGGCGATCGCTGAAGAAACGCATCTTTTCCACAGCGACCGGCGGTCAGATCGGCCGCGATGCGTCGGACCGAGTCATCGTCCGCGGCCTTGATGGGGTGACGTTGACCATCGAGGCCGGTGAACGGGTCGGGTTGATCGGCAACAATGGATCGGGCAAAACAACCCTGCTGCGGGCACTCTGCGGCGTCTACGCGCCGAGCCGTGGAACTGCGAACATTACAGGCCGGGCAACCTCTCTGATCGACCTGTCGCTCGGCATTCAGGACGAGGCGACGGGCTACGAGAACATCCGTCTGCGCGGCTTGATGATGGGGCTGACGCGTGCGCAGATCGACAAGCTTGCGCCGAGTATCGAGGAGTTCACCGAACTTGGCCCCTATCTCGCGGTTCCGGTGAGGACCTATTCCTCCGGCATGCGCCTTCGCCTGGCGTTCGCCGTATCGACCGCCATTTCGCCAGAGATATTGCTTATGGATGAATGGCTTTCAGTTGGCGATGCCGATTTCAGAGCCAGGGCTGAGACTAGGCTAAGAGATGTCGTCGATCGATCCGGTATTTTGGTCATCGCGAGCCACAATTTGAAGCTGATCGACAGTTTATGCACGAGCGCAATTTGGCTGGAGAATGGTCGAGTTAAGGCCGATGGTCCGGCGCAAGATGTTGTGGCCGCAAGCCAGGAGGCGTCCAAAAGGAACTCAACCTGAGATGCGTTTGTGGTTTCCTGTTGGTGCTTTCAAGGGCAGGCATTTCGTCGAACTTGGCGGTGCCATTTTACGCGGCGACCTTAAGCATGTGCGCCGACGGCTCAGTACCTTTGCCGCTCGGGTGAAGCGTCGCCCAAAAACACGTAGCCTGAACGCAACAATCGCTCTCTTGGAGCGGGAGGATTGGAGTCGTCAAGCAAGCTTTGGCGTCTCCAACGTTGGGCAAACTCGAAAAAGAGGCGAGTTTGCTGGAGACGTTAGCACGTTGGTTACTTGTCAGCAGGCCAAGCGTCTGCGGTTGGTGGTTGATCATGCCATCGGTGGCGGCGCCAACCTCTATCGACAAGAGTTTGTAGAAGCAAGCATGGCCTCTGGCTGCGGTGTTCTGCTGTTGACCTACGACGACTTGGCTAATCTGTATGTGGTCACAGCGCTCGTTTCGGATCGCAGGGCTGATTTTCACTGCTCCTCATTGAAAGGGTTGCGTAAACTCTTTCAGCAGCTGCCGCCAGATGAAGTCGTTTACAACAATATCGCCTCTTACCCTGACCCGCTCGAAATCCTGACTTTGTTGGAGGAATTGACTGACAGATCGTCCACCCTGACCATACTGATCCACGACTATCTGCCAGTTTGTCCGTCCTACAATCTGATTGGTGCGAACGGTTCGTTCTGCAGTATTCCCAGCGAAAGTGAGTGCCGAAAGTGCTTACCCGTTAATCGATTCGCAGATAAAGGACGCCAGATCGACATTGCCGAGTGGCGGGTGGCTTGGCGACGCATTCTAACAAAGTCAACTTTCATCACGTGTTTCTCATCAGCAAGCCGCGCCTGGCTTGAGCGGGCCTACCCAGAGCAGATGTGTAAGGTCAAAATCCACCCCCACAAACCGCCCGAGCCCTTTCCCAGGCACCCAAAACTTGCCTTGGAACAACCCCTACACATCGGTGTGGTTGGAACGATCACTCACGCAAAGGGGCTCCACATCGTAGAACAATTGGCTGAGTTCATGTGCCATCAGGACCCAGAAGCGCGCCTTACGATCGTGGGTGACGTGTCCAAACCGCTATCCGCGCACAATCTAAACATCACAGGCCGCTACGATCGGCGAGATCTGCCCTACATATTTGAGCGGCATGGTATCAATGTTTGTCTCTTCCCCTCGATCTGGCCTGAAACCTATTCGTACGTCGTCGACGAGATTATGGCCTTAAAGGTTCCCTTATGCTGTTTTGAACTCGGTGCTCCAGCGGAGCGGGTTCGTTGCTATGTATCTGGACGTACGATCGCCAGCACAACAGCAATCGCCGCTTACAAGATGGCACTGCTAACTCACAAAGCGTGTAATCGCCCAATTGCGCCGAATCATCGAAAAAATGCGCGCTAAATCCGTCAAGAACCAATATAAAAAACTCAATAATTCTTATTGGTGTGCGTTATCCTCCAAAATCTCGAGTAAGTGAGATTTGTTAGTGATGGACCAACTGACATTGTGAAGGCTTTTTGTTTCCTGGTCCGGTAGTTGAAATTCCTGATAGAGTGTGTGTATCAAACCAAATTGGACGGACAGACGAATGAAGTTTGAACTTGTCAAGCCGGGCGGCTGTATTTCCACGATTTTTGTCCCTGGGTAACAATAGATACTATTCACCAGACCAGCTCCGTGCAGCGCGACGATTGACTTTGCTTGAGAAAATAACTGAACTTGTTCAAGAAGTGTAATTGAAGTCAGGTTCACTTCTTGAAATCCCATGAACTCGAGCTTGGATAACAGCCAATCCGTGTTCGAGAATTTTCTTCTATCGGAATCTCTTCTTGAGACAAAGATTTTCTCAATCGGCTCAACCTGTTTTTGCTGCCTCATGGCAACAGATCTTAATCTTTCTACTATTTCGATAAGATTTTTTGACCAAAGAATGTTTCTTGCTCGTGAGTGATCTGAGGAATTCAGAAATTCAAGGCTTTCAAATTGATATTGTCCCTTTGCCAACCATGGTCGATGGTTGACGTCAAAGCCCAATGCATGAAGTCCGGACCGCTGCCAGCCATTGTCGACATTGGGCAAGATTACATTGTCCAGCCCGGAGAGATTCTGGATAAAGTAGTAAGCCGATGATAAGCTTTCCTGCGTCCAATGACAGTAATTGTGAAAGTTATTATTAGTTATAATTTTTGAATTGAGATTTGTCCGAACTATCTCTTGGTTAGAAATTATGTCTCTATAGTCTTCTCGAAACAAGCAGAGATCAAAATACACCTCATTGCCGAGAGTAATGAGGTGGTTTGGAAAATACACAATTGGATCTTTCAACCTTAACAATGAAATTTCAGGGTAATAAAAATTGACCTGCCTTTCTTTGATATCTCGATAGAATGGGTTCTCAGAAAATATCTTTGTCTTTATGCTCCCGCGATATCGCCTTTGCTTTTCTAAGACTCGTTTTTCTACTTTTGGGTGATTGGTCAGTTTTGACAGTTTGAGCGCAGGCATAAATTTGCTTTCACTTGGATCTCCCCACCATCATTTAGCCATTAATGGCTGTTATGTCATCATATTGCGTGAGCGATGATTGGCATTGACGGCTGCGAATTTCACTGTGGTGATGGTTGCTGAGATACCCGCTGTTGTTTTGGCCCTAGGATAAGATCACAGTTAAGTTTGGACAAACTTCAACCGTTGAGAATCCCGGTTTCGAGTGGGCAATATGAGTGATGATAATTTAAAGAATGAATCCGACATAGACGTTTAATGTTCGGCAGGTGATATAATTGCAGATAAGGGTTTTGATGTTGAGCATCATCGAAAAAGAAGGTGTGGTCCGAAAATGTATGGTCCTAGTGGCGTTTTGGGTATTGTTCTGGCGTGAAAATACTAGTATTAACAGACAAATATCCGCCGAACGTGGTTGGTGGTGCGGAGATAAGCCTTTCTCTTACGCTAGACTTGCTGGCATCAACAGGGCAGTTTGACATAACAGTGGCGGCGCTTTCCGAGCGAGCCACCCGAGTTACTATTGATCAGCATAATGGTTTAGACGTCTATCGTATACCATTTTCAGGTAGATGGCCACCTGTCCATAGGCACGCAGGTGTTCCCCGAAGGCTCTTTAGGCGGGCGGGATTTCGGCACTTGCTAAGCTTCTTGGCAGTGTCGCGCTATCTCTGGCGCCGCTCGGAAACGCCGCGATTCATCCGGTGTCGGGCAATATGGCTTGCTTTGACTTTGCGGCGTGAGGGTAATCGAGGTTGGATGCCGCTCTTTGATTCTGATCTGGCGTCGATGAGTTCAGCTGCGTCGGAATTAGCTAAGCTGGCGGACCGTTTGACACCAGATATTATACATGCAGACAACTTCAGGGGTATCTTGTTCGCTTCGCAGCTAAATTCGAGGAACAGATACCGGGTTGTTTCGCATATTCGCGACAATCGTTTCTTTTGTTCGCAACGGGATCAACCGACAAACATAGGGGGCGTTGTTTGCAAAACTTGTGAACTTGGCTGCCTTGAATTTCTAAAATCAAAACAGGTGGAAAGCACTAAGTTTTTCATGGAAAGAGATAGGCAACGCAGGCGCCAAATACTCGCTAATTCAGCTAGTGTTGTTGTGACAAGCTCGTATTTGAAAAAACAAATAAATAGTCTGGACATCGGAAAACCCATACTCATTGTCCCAAACCCACCGGACATAATGGAACATATTGATAACTTTCAGGTTGATATTTATCAGGCAAATCCGCCTGAAATTCTGGTTGTTGGGATGTTAAATGCCAACAAGGGGCAGCATCGCGTGGTAGAATGGATCACTCGACTTAGGGAGAGCATTGTCGATTTTCGTATTGTTTTGGCTGGCCGAGGCCGGATGATGGAGAAGCTCCGTAGAGAGGCGAGCAAAGCCGGGCATTCCGACTATCTTGTGACTCCTGGGTTCTTGGGGCGAGCCGAACTTTATCGGTGCTATGCACGTTCATCGGTTGTGCTGGTACCAAATACCTGGCCCGAGCCGTTCGGCCGAGTGCCGCTAGAGGCTGGCTTATCGCGGCGGCCCGTTGTCGCTTATGCTTTGGGTGGAATTCGCGAGTCCGTTGTTGACGGCAAAACGGGAGTGTTGGTGGAAGCCCTGGATGAAGATGCTTTGTTGCGTTCTACCGTCGATCTCGTTCTCAATCGACAGCGAGCACTCCAAATGGGCGAATGCGCTCGTCGCCATATCGTAGACAATTACTCACTTCAAAAGACAGCCGATAGTTTGTCAGCGATTTGGCAGGCAAAACATCAAACGGCGAAGATAGAGACTAAGCAAACCAAGCTTCTTCACGCACGATCAAGATCAGATGGTGTATCGCTTGGTTCTGCAACAAACTAGCCACCAATTCGATGTCCAGACTTCTGATTGCCTCCGTCGACTACTTTCCCAACGTCGGCGGCATCTCAATGATGACCCATCATTTGGCGAACGGATTTGTCGACGCTGGTGTTTCGACGACGCTTCTCACGCCATCTTGCGAAAACAACCTCGGCCTTGCCAGGCGATACAAGATCCATCCCGACGGTCAGGCGAAACCCAGGGCTCGGGAGTATCGGGCCTGGACCGATGATCAATTTCCTAGACTGATTGAGCTGTTTAGAAAACTGCAGACAGCGACTGAATTTAGTCGAATTCTATTGATGCATCCCTTTTACTATGGGCCGCCAGCGGTTGAAGTTGGGCGAGAGTTTGGCGTGCCGACTTCGGTAATGCTCCATGGGTTTGAACTGCGAAGTCAGCTTCTGACTAAAGAATTTGTAAAGAGCTTATTGCGCCGCATTCGAGGACAGTGGCCGACGCTGAGGCACACAACGTTAAAGCTTGTAAGAGGCGCCGATGAGATCCTGACTAACAGCAGCTACACTGCAGATCTTGTGCTGAAGACGGGTTCGAAAGCCCCCGTCAAAGTTATTGGCTGTGGTTTGTCACGGGATGATTTTGAGAAGTGCCTTGCGGATTACCCACAATTTGATGCTGTTCGAAAACAAGGCCTTCGATGCGAGTTGGGGTTGCCTCGAGGCAGAAATCTTGTCGGAACAATGTGTAGGCTAGTCCCTTCTAAGAATGTGGAGATGTTGATCCGAACAGTAGCCAGGGCGCCGCATCTTGAAGGTGTTGTTATTGGTCAGGGCCCTCATCGTGATTCACTGAAAGCTTTAGCAAGTTCATTGAATGCTGCCGGTCGGATTCATTGGTTCGAGAGTGTATCAGAGCAGACTAAATGGAAGCTGCTAGCCTCTCTGGACGTATTTTGCTTGACTTCTTGTGAAACCCCCAACGGTCAGGTCGAGGGTTTTGGAATTGTTTTACTTGAAGCGGCGGCGGCCGGAACCCCGGTCGTCGCAACTGCTAGCGGTGGAATGACGGACGTGGTATTGCCAGGACGCACCGGTCAATTGGTGCAGCTCGGGCGGCACGACGACTTCCTGGAGTATATAAACCGATACTGTTCTGATCGGTCTTTGTCGGCAAAGATGGTCGATGGCGCTCGGAACGAAATTCGTAGGCGCTTCAATTGGAACACGATCTCAAGCAAGCTCGCTGTCGACTGGGGGCTTGGGGTTACTACATAGGTTTTCCTCATCTGAGATTGACTCATGAATATCGCCGCCAAGTTCCAGCGATGCTTAAGTGGCTGGTCCGCCTGAAGCTCAAGCCAGGCTCGCCCTGATAAGTGCTGACAGATGGTGCGCCGAACGATGGTCGCATACACAGGCGGAGAATATCCTGGCGTTCGCTGCTGGCGGTTGCATCGGTCCATGCTCCATGATCTGAAGACCTATGAATAGGCCGCGCATTGGGTTCGTTTGATCGGGCAGCCATGCGTCTTGTTAAGACGAGTGTCGTTCGAGCGTTGCTGATGGGTGATCGGCTCGGGCAGCCGATTCATGCTTCCAACCAGCTAACCGTGTCCACCTTCATCGACGAACCGATGGGAATCAGCATCGCGGGGAAGTTGACGATTGATGCCCTTAAGCGTGCTGGCTTTCCCGTTCAGTCCCACGGCCTGCGGCCGGTGTTCAGTCGTGGCGGCTGGGGGCGGGGGCAGTTGCCGAACGCCGGTGGTGGTGTTTGGCTGTTGCATGGCAATGCGCCAGAGGCGCTAACAACATTGATGAAGGTTCGGCCGGGCTATTGGCGGCACAAGTTTCGGATCGGCTATTGGGCCTATGAATTGACACCTGCGCCGAAGCTTTGGCGCCGCATAGCGGGGCTTTTTCATGAGGTCTGGGTTCCAAGTAGATTTGTCGCCGATAGTTTGGCTGGCATTCGACCCCCAGTCCGAGTTATGTGTCATCCCGTGAGTGGTTTCGCCGGTGTGGTGCCGCAGCGGGGTCGATTCGGCATAGACGCTGATTTTGCGGTACTTTGCGCAAGTGATTTGCGTTCAAGTATGGCGCGCAAGAACATCATCGGCGCTATCGAAACCTATCGCAGGGCATTTCCAGAAACCTCAGCTGCAGCTCAGTTGATCGTTAAGCTGCATCGAACGGATCAGTATCCAAAGGCACTAGCCAAGGTCCTGGAGGTTGCCGGCGGACGTTCCGATATTCGCATTGTGTCTCAGCAACTTGACCCTGAGGACATGCGACGCTTGATTGTGAGTTGCGACCTAGTGTTATCGCCGCACCGGTCAGAGGGGTTCGGCCTTCTCCTGGCAGAAGCGTTTATGGCGGGGCGGCTTGCCCTCGCTACGTCTTGGTCAGGCAATATGGACTTCATGCATGGGCTTGACCCCTTGCTGATTAGCGCTCGGCAAACCGCCGTCCTGGATCCCTACGGTGTCTACCAAGCCTCATCCAATGCGACTTGGGCCGAACCGGATCTTATCGAAGCCTCAACGAAGCTCGCGACCATCGCTAAGGAGACCCCGCAATGGCGCGCCCAGTTGAGTGCAGCGGGGCGCCGTAATCTTGAGGTTCTGTATGAGAACTGGTCCGAATCCGAACTGCGCGGTCAGCCCTTTGCCAGATACATCTGATCTGATGCTCGTGATATCGCAACACTCTTCTGGCAAGCCAAGCTGTGGACATTTTACCAATCTCTCAATCTGGCTCGCGGACGGCGCTACGCAGAGCGTGGCGAAGACCCTCTTGCACAATTACGATCTGGCGGATGCTGTAAGGACCAGATATCGCACCCTGTGGGTACCACGTTCCCCCATCGGAGATTGGTGAGTGAGCGCTTGAGGAGACCTGAGGAGTGAGTGATAGGAATCAGTTTGGGGACTTTATCGACGCCCTCGCGATGCCCGTGCACCTGCTGCGCTCAGCACGTGCCGAGCCCGCCATTGAAGGAACCCTTGCGCGCTCACAGCTAACGAACCGCCGGGCTTTGCGTCGTAGGACTGAGCACGAGCGCCGATACGAGACCCTAGGCCGCCTCGATGTCGCTGGATGCTGACGCGGTTGTCATAGGGGCTGGGGCTGTCGGCCTTGCGTGCGCCCGAGCGTTGGCGCGACGCGGCATGTGGGTCATCGTTTTGGAGGCGGCCGGCGCCATCGGCCAGGGCATCAGTTCTCGAAATTCCGAGGTCATCCACGCGGGCATCTACTATCCCGCGGGCAGCCTGAAGGCCGTCCTCTGCGTGAAAGGCAGACACCAGCTCTACCGCTATGCCGACGAGAGGGGCTTTGAGGCGCGCGCGCTGGGTAAGCTGATCGTTGCCGCCAACCCGCGCGAGCAGGCCAAGCTGGACGCCTTGATGGCATCCGCCAAGGCCAATGATGTCGAAGGCCTGGAGATGCTGACGGGCCGGCAGGCCATCGCGCTTGAGCCCAACCTTGCGTGCAGCGCGGCGCTGCATTCGCTGGTCTCCGGCATCGTCGACAGCCATGCCTTCATGCTCGCGCTGCGAGGTGATCTCGAGGATGCGGGCGGCATGATTGCCTTCAACACGCCGGTGCTTGGCGGTGAGGTTGGCCGCACCTCCATTCGGGTCGAGGCGGGCGGACGTGAGCCCACCAGCGTGACTACACGGGTGCTGGTCAACAGCGCCGGCCTGCATGCGCCCGCAATCGCCCGAACCTTCGACGGGTTGGACGCGCGGCACATTCCCGCGAGCTATCTGTGCAAGGGCAGCTATTTCGGGCTGGCGAGCGGCAAGGCGCCGTTTACGAGGCTGATCTACCCTCTGCCCAACGAGGCCGGGCTGGGCATCCACTCAACGACCGACCTCGGCGGACAGAACCGGTTTGGCCCGGACACCGAATGGATCGACACAGAGAACTATCAGCCGAGTGCCAGCCGGCTGACCGAGTTCGAGCAGGCGATTCGCCGCTACTACCCACAACTGGCCAAGGGGGATCTGACGCCCGACTATGCGGGCATCCGCCCGAAACTCGTGAGGCCGGGCGAGGCGGCCGCCGATTTCGTCATCCAGGACGAGACGGTCCATGCCATCCCGGGCCTGATCAACCTGTTCGGGATCGAGTCCCCGGGCCTGACCGCGTCACTTGCCATTGGCGACAAGGTGGCTGAGGCGCTTACGTAGGATCTTCCCAGTGATCCATCGCGCTGCTGTGATTGGCGTGTCCAACCGGTCAATGACTTGGCAATCTTCGCCAATGCCCACCTGCGATGGTGGCCTCGGCATCGCGCTGGACAGGCCTCACTTTGGGCCAGATGCATGCTTTCGGCTGTTGATGTCCGCCAAGGCGAACGTGGTCACTGGCCGCCTATCTCACGCCTTATCGTTGAAATAGGCCAGCGTGCCACGGGTGATCACCGTGTCCTCCGGAACGGTCTGATCCGGTTCGATCACCGATGCCGATTCCAGGCGGTCATAGACTTCGCCAAAATCCCGATAACACGCGTCCAACAGCTTCTCGAAGCTGTCGATCACGAAATAGGTCTGTTGAAAATCGTCGATGATATAGTTGGTCCGCATCACCCGCTCCAGCGAGAAGGCAATACGATGCGGGGAGTCGCTCTCAAGCGCGAAGACACTTTCGGAGGCGGAGGACATGATACCGGCGCCAAAGAGCCTGAGGCCCGTTTTCGAGCGCACAAGCCCGAACTCCACAGTGTACCAGTACAGCCGCGCCAGGTTCTTCAGCATGCCGCGCTTAAGCGCTCGCTGACCCCCTTCGCCATATGCCTGCATGAAATCGGAGTAGGCCGGATTGGCCAGCAGCGGTACGTGACCGAAGATGTCATGGAAGATATCGGGCTCTTGAAGATAGTCCATCTCGCTCTCGGGCCGAATAAAGGCGCCGGCGGGAAAGCGCCTGTTGGCGAGATGATCGAAGAAGATATCGTCGGGAACCAGCTCCGTGACCGGAACGACACGCCAGCCCGAAACGGGTTCCAGCCGATCGCTGAGCCTTTCCATGTCGGGAATGCCGGCCTCGGATAGCTGCAGCATCTGCATGGCATCAAGAAACTCAGGGCAGGCCCTCTCCTGCAACACCGTTACCGAACGGGTAAACAGCCGATCCCAGCGGTCATGTTCCTTGGCGGAGTAAGAGGTCCAATCCTGATCGATCGTGTAGTCGGGGTTGCGCTTGGCGTTCAGATAACGGTTCTTCGGCTCCGGCTCTTCGGCGAGCTTCCGGTTGGTCGCGTTCATGTCGGTCTCGCTCCCTCACAACATCACTGGAACCAAATTAGCCCAGATTGGGTCGAAACATTTTTCATTTCGTTTGATTCTCGATGTTTTCGTGATCAAGTTCTTTCACATCTTGACGGCTGACGGGAAAGCATTCGATGCAGCTTCACGACGCGGATCGACGAATCCTGCGGGTGGTTCAGGGCGACGCGACCCTGTCGCTAAAGGATCTGGCGCAGCGGGTGGCCATGTCGTCCTCGACCGCCTGGCGGCGCGTTCAGGATTTGGAAGAGGTCGGCGTGATCACCGGCAGGGTGACGCTGGTCGATCCGGCGCTCTTGGGGCTGACCGTTTGCGTGCTGCTTAACGTGAACATCGTGGCCCAATCGACCGAGACCCGTCAGGCCTTTGAGCGCTTCGTGCGCAATCACGAGAACATTCTGCAATGCTATTCGATGACCGGCGCACACGACTACACGCTGATGGTGCGCACGCGACAGGTGGCGGATTACGAGCGATTTCTGATGGACGAGTTGCTTGCCCACCCAAGTGTCGCGTCTGCGCAGAGTCAGTTGCTGCTGCGCCAGGTGAAAAACTCCACGGTGCTACCCGTATAGGCAGGCTTGCAGACCGGTCGCCCCGACACGTTAGTTGGTTTCTCGCCAAGCCTCGTTGGGCGGGGTCAGTCCTTCGGCGCCTGTGAATGTTCCAACCGCGCGATCC
The DNA here is from genome assembly GCA_039819185.1 of Pseudomonadota bacterium. GTDB lineage: Bacteria > Pseudomonadota > Alphaproteobacteria > Rhizobiales > Tepidamorphaceae > JBCBSK01. Next base: position 19,159 of record JBCBSK010000043.1, read on the forward strand.
TGGCCTCCAGATTGTCGAAGCGCGATCTGATCTCGCTGGCGGGCAGGTAAACGGCGGCAGCATCGTCGTGCAGCAGCGCGTTCAGGGCTTCTCGGAAGGCGGCCCCGCCGCGACGCAAGCGTTCGATGGTCTTGCGCGCCAGCGCCTCATGCTCCGGCTCGATCCGGACGTTGAGCTGCTTTGTTTCCGGCATTAGCAGATGGTGCCCCGTCACTCGTGGTCCGAGAAAGCGTGCCACTCAATATGACACGATGTGAGCGGAACGCTAGGCAATTGCTTACAGCCGTCACCGCTCGACGAAGTTCCGGCTTGAATGCTTGCTAGCTCGCGGCTTGCAACCGGCGCACGCGGGCACGTTGGGGCTGTCTTCTATCGTTGAATTCGTCCGCAGGTCGAGCCAAACTTAATAAGCAAACTCCGGATTCTAAAAAGAGCCTATAACCGTTCGATATGGACAAGGGCGAATGACGAGTCGGCTGACTCACCGGCAACTGGAATATCTCGTCGCTGTTGGCGAGGCGGGGCATTTCGGCGCCGCCGCCAAGATCTGCAACGTGTCGCAGCCTGCTCTGTCGACACAGATACAACTGCTTGAAGACCGGTTGAACGTAAAGCTGATCGATCGCGCGCCCGCGGGCGCGCAATTGACGCCTGTCGGTGAGACCGTGGTCGATCTTGCGCACCAAATACTGTCCACGTTGAAAGAGATCGAAAACGTCGCCCACTACGCCGGTGAAAACCTCGGCGGTCTGATCCAGTTGGGGGTCGTTGCGACCTTCGGTCCCTATTTCCTGCCGGCGGTGTTGCCTCGGCTTCAAGCGCATTATCCCGGCTTGGAGCTGCACATTCAGGAGGCCCCGCCACCAGACCTGGAACAGGCGGTCTTGGATGGATCGATCGATTGCGCACTGTCGCGTCCGCCGTCGCAGCAATTGAGCCTCTGCTATCGCGAATTGATCGAGGAGGAGTTGCTGCTGGGTATCCCGAACACGCACCCGCTTGCCAAGCAACGCAGCATTCGCCCCGAGATGCTCAAAGGCGAACGCATGCTGACCTTGGGCACGGCGCATGGCATGAATCCGAAGATCCGTGCGTTTTGCGCGTCGACCGGCGCGGAACTTTATGAGGATTATGAGGGCACCAGCTTGGACATGGTCCGGCTCATGGTCTCAATCGGCATGGGCATGTTTCTGTTTCCCGAACTCTACATCGCGTCGGAGTTCGCCAAGGAACCTCGGGTGGTCTTGCGCAAACTGGAAGGTGCGTCGGTAACCAGGCCGATCGGCCTCGTCTGGCGGGATGGTTCGGTCCGGGGCCCGCAATACGAGCAACTTCTTGAAGAGTGCAAGGCGGCGCTGGCGGTCATTCGGGCCGCCTGAGCGCCACCGGTCTCGGTGTGGAAGTGTCCGACCTGGCCGGCGCCCCTACATCAGAAAGCTTTGCGGAGAACGATCGCTCTGCTGTAACCGCAATAGCGGTTCATTATCGACTTCATCCCAAGAAGCAATTGGGATTATCAGGTAAACCAGCCCAACTTCATTGATGAGGAGGAGATCTCAGGACAATGCGGCCTGCGGCAATGTCACGGTTTCCCAGTAGGAGATGAAGGAACTAAACAATGACAGATACACCGTTTGAGCCAAACGCCATCGGTCGCCTCGACCAAACGACTGAGTTGATGGTCCGGGCGCGACGCTTGCGGGCCGAGGCCGCCGGCGACATGGTCCGAGACATCGGCCGTGCGGGCTGGCGACTGTTGAAGAGAGAGTAGCCGCATCGTGTGACGATCGGTTGACCGAGGACGTCAAGCCTCGGAAAAAGTGCTTGTTGGCCAATGCGGAGCTAAACCAAGCGACGCTGCGCCACAGGCACGGCATGGGCGCAGTGTCGCGATCACACTCCATGGCACGGTCGTAACCATCCGCTCGGTCGCGCGGACAATTGTATTTGATCCCCCAGCTTTGAACCGCATACCCTAGTCCCCTTGGGGTGCCTTTTGCCCTGCGCCACTCGACGGGGGCTCAGTTGCTGATCGACGTTGTGTTCTACGCCGCGATTGTCGGCGCGGCGATCATGGCCTTTTCCATCGGCGGCAACGGCGCGGCCAGCTCCATGGCCTCGGCCTATGGCGCCAAGGCGCTGACGATGCGCCAGGCGGTTTTCGTCGCCGCCGTTGCCAACTTTGTCGGTGCCGTTTTTTTGGGTGGCGCGGTGACCGCGACGGTGGCGGAAGGCATCATTGATGCTACCGACATTCCTGACGCGGACCAGCTTTCGGTGGGCATGCTGTCGGCGCTGCTGGCTGCCGGGCTGTTCGTGCTCGTGGCCACGATTATGGGGCTGCCGGTCGCGACCAGCCAGGCAATTGTCGGCGCGATCGCGGGTTTTGGGGTCCTGGTGGCCGGTTGGGGGGTCGTCTACTGGGACGCGATGATCGTCATTGTTGTGGCCTGGGTGATCACGCCTCTCGTTGCGGCGGCGATGGCGTGGGCGCTGGTCCGCTTCATTCGCTTCAGCCTGAAAACCGAAAGCCATCGGACGAAACGGATCGTCGAGGTCGTGCCGATCTGGATGGCCTCCGTCGGCATGCTTGTGATGATCTTTGTCGTCCAGGAGATGTTTCCGGACACGACGGTATCGCTGGCCACCATTGGCCTGTTGTTGATCGCGATCTCGACGATCGTCTACGTTCTTGGTTACCGTCTGATGGTCGATCGGCACTTCGTGCGTCATGACGATCCTGAAGAGACCATCCAGGAATCTTTCAAGAGACTGCAGATATTCACGTCGGGCTATCTGTCGCTGGCCCACGGTGCCAATGATGTGGCTAATGCCATTGGTCCGGTCTTCGCGATCTATCTTCTGGCGCGCCATGGGATGCTCAATCCGGACGTGGAGGTGCCACTTTGGATACTGCTGATTGGCGGGGTCGGCCTGGCCGCCGGTATCGCGGGTATCGCCGCGCGGGTCATTCGCACTGTTGGTGAGGGGATCACGGAGCTAGAGAATGTGCGCGGCTTCTCGGCCGACTTCACCACCGCCAGCATGTTGATGGTCGCCTCTCATTTCGGCTTGCCCGTTTCGGCCGCGCAAACGGCGGTGGGGGCCGTGGCCGGGACCGGATTGGCGCACGGCAAGGCGGACTTGAACGCCCGCGTCCTGCTCAGGATCCTCGCCTCGTGGCTGTTGACCGTGCCGGTCGCGGCAGTCCTGTCGATCGCCATCTACCTGTTGCTCGAGGCGATCCTGTTGCCGGCCAGGGCCTCGGTCCCCGCGTAAGGGCGGCGACTACGACGGACTTTCCAAAACGAAGTCGACGATCGCGCCCGGCCCCAGCGGAATATCGAGCGCGACCCAGGCCACGATGATGATGACACCGCTGATCATCAACCAGATGGAGTAGGGCACCATCGCCGCCATCAGGCTGCCCAAACCAAAATCCTTGTTCCAGCGCTGGCAGAAGATCAGGATCAGCGGGAAATAGACCATCAGTGGTGTGATGATGTTCGTCGCACTGTCGCCGATGCGATAGGCCGCCGTCGCCGTCTCCGGGCTGATGCCCAGCAGCATCAGCATCGGCACCAGGATTGGCGCCAACAACGCCCACTTGGCGGAAGCTGAGCCGACGAAGAGGTTGATGATGCCCGTCAGGATCACCAGCCCGCCCAAAAGCACCGGCCCCGGCAGGTTCGTCCAGCGCAGGAACTCCGCCCCGTCGATGGCCAGGATCAGCCCCAGATTGGACCATTGAAACATCGCCACGAAGTGCGCGGCGGCAAAGGCCAACACCAGATAATAGCCCATGTCCGCCATGGAATCGGCCATCATTTTCACGAGGTCGCGATGGCCTTTGATGGTCCCGGCGACCGAGCCGTAGACCCAGCCGCTAACCAGAAACAAGAGAAAGAACCCGGCCACCAGGGACTGGTAGAACGGCGTCAGTCGCGCCTCGGGCCGGGCCGTCTCGTCAATCAGTGGCGTGCCGGGGCCGATCGTCAGCAGGACCCAAAAAAGAATCACGGCCAGCACCGCAACCCCCGCCCATTTCAGACCCTTGCGTTCGACCGCCGTCAAGGCGCCGGATACGGGTTCGTCCGCACCGGCAACGGCGCCGCCGGTCCAGGGGCCGAGCCGTGGTTCGATAACCCGATCGGTCAGGAACCAGATGACCGGCAGGAAAACAAAAAACATCGCGATGATTAGGTACCAGTTGCCAGCGATGTTGGCGGTCCATGTGGGGTCCAGGATCTCCGCGCCCGCTTGGGTTATGCCGAACAAGAGGGCGTCCAATTGCCCGGGAAACAGATTGGCGGAAAACCCGCCGGAAACGCCGGCGAAGGTGGCGGTGATGCCGGCGATCGGATGGCGCCCGGCCGCGGCGAAGATAACCCCGGCGAGCGGGATCAGGACGACATAGGCCGCGTCGGCCGCCAGATTGCCGATCATGCCGACGGCCACCACCACAGGGGTCAGCAACAGTCTCGGCGCGTTGCGCACGCCGGCACGCATGGCAATCTGGCGGCCGACGCGGCCTATGTCGTCCTGATCCCGCTCGCCGGGGTTATCTTCGCCGCGGCCGGGCGCCATC
>JBCBSK010000044.1:0-23620 GCA_039819185.1 Pseudomonadota bacterium
CACGGCGCTCGACGCCGCGGTCCTCGCGGCCGCCAAGAAGCTCAGCATGGAGGATGCGAGCAACCGCGACGTCATAACCGTCGCACGAACCGCATTGCCAGCCCGGTCAATGGTGAACGAGAACTCCGGGCGACCGGCCAGATCCGGATTGTTGCCATTCAGATTGGCTAAGAACATTCCCTCTGCGAAGGTTATGACGTCGCGGTTGCTCGCATCCTCCATGCTGAGCTTCTTGGCGGCCGCGAGGACCGCGGCGTCGAGCGCCGTGGAAACCGCCGTCCGGCTGTCGGTCGCGCGCCCATAGTCGATGGCCGCCCCGACCAGTCCGAACAGGATCGGCATGGTCAGAGCAAAAATGATGGCGACATTGCCGCAGCCATCTGCACAAAAGCGATGAAAGCGGAAGGAAATATTCGACCAGCGGGTCATACTGCGACACTCCAAGCACCAGTGGATTTGCGTGCTCGGGTTGCATCTCGCGGGCCGCAGGGGCTCAAAGTCGGGCTATGACACGGGGTCTCGCGCCTAACCCATTGGAATTGAATAAAATGCCGCTTTATCGGGGTTACCAGGAGGTTAATCCGACCCCAACCCGGCCGAAGGACGCGTTAACGGCTTGGTAAGATGCCTGGAAATCCCCGTCCCATTGCCGCGCAGCCGTCCCGATGCGGGACAAGGGGTAAACCTTGCCACAGACTGGCACGCAGCTTTATCGAACCGGTGGATTCACCATAAGCCGGCTTTCGACTCCTCCTAAGACCGCACCCAGCCTATAACTCCGTCATAAGCGCTCCGAGAGAGAGCAGGGACAGGCGTTTGGGGATGGTTTGGCCTTCCTCGAGATAGCGGCCAGATGTTTGCGTTGGCCGATAAGGGGACTGGAGATGCGGCGTATCGGCATCGTCCTGAGTGTGTGTTTGCTCGCCCTGTGGGCGCTCGCACCCTCACCTGCCGAGGCGGCACATCCGCGGGTCGTCGGCTTCGAAACGAGTTACCCCGCTGGAACGGTCATCGTCCGCACGGCCGAGCGCCGGCTCTACTTCATCCTAGATCGGCAGCGTGCCATTCAGTACCCGGTCGGCGTCGGCCGTGCCGGCAAGCAGTGGACCGGCGTGCACCAGATCCGCTCCAAACACATCCACCCGTCCTGGGCGCCAACGCCGGAAATTCGCCGCGCCGAGCCGCACCTTCCGGCCGTCATCGGCCCCGGCCCGCGTAATCCACTTGGCACCCGCGCAATGTTGATCGGCGATACCTATTATGCGATCCACGGCACCAATCGGCCGGATTCAATCGGCAATTTCGTGTCCTGGGGCTGCATCCGCATGCACAACGCGCATATCGAGGACCTGTTCCAGCGTGTCCGCATCGGCGCCTATGTCGTGGTGACGCGGTAAAGCGTTTGCAGCAAAAGCGGGCCCGGTTTCGCGTCCGCAAGCGTGTCGAAGACGCTGGACACTCACTCCACCCCAACCGCGCCAGCCCCCGGTCGGCGCGGATCGGATGCGCCGGCAAGCCAACCGTCTTCGGTGATGCGGATCGACTGCGTTGAGCCGGTCGTGCGGCGCTCCTCGACCACATGTCCTCTGTGTCCAAGAAGCCTTAGCGTGTCCGGCGAGAAGCCGGGCTCAATGAACAGGACATCCGGCAGCCACTGATGGTGCATACGCGGGGCAGCACTCGCATCCTGCACGTTCATATCGTGATCGATCACATTCGAGATCACTTGGAGGACGGTGGTGATGATGCGGCTGCCGCCGGGCGATCCCGTCACGAGCAACAGTTCGCCGTCGGGATCGAACACAAGCGTCGGCGACATCGAACTCAAGGGCCGCTTGTTCGGCTCCGGCGCATTTGCCTCACCGCCGACAAGACCATAGGCGTTCGGCACGCCGGGCTGAGCTGCGAAGTCATCGAGCTCGTTGTTGAGCAGAACGCCAGTCCCGGCGGCGACGAGCCCGACGCCATAGGAGAAGTTCAGCGTATAGGTGTTGGATACCGCGTTTCCGTCTCGGTCAACGACCGAGACGTGCGTGGTTTCTTCAGACTCGTACGGCGCAAGATCGCCCGGCGCAATCTCAGCCGAGGGTGTCGCGGAGTATAGATGGATGCTGGATGCGATGTCCGATGCATAGGCTTTGCTTGTTAGCCTGGTGATCGGCACGTCGACGAAATCGGGGTCACCGAGATATTCGCTCCTGTCGGCATAGGCGCGCTTCATCGCTTCGGCCATAAGGTGCATGGTCTGGGCTGAACCGAAGCCGGACGCTGCAAGGTCGAAGCCCTCAAGCGTGTTGAGGATTTGGATCAGATGGATGCCGCCGGACGATGGCGGCGGCATCGACTGAATCTCATGACCGCGATAGCTGCCGGTTACCGGCGCCCGCTCGACGATATTGTAGGCTGCGAGATCATCCACCGTCATGCGCCCACCGGCTTCTTGTACCGAGGCAGCGATCTGGTCAGCGACGTCGCCAGCGTAGAAGGCTTCACTACCGCGCTCCCCGATCCGAAGTAGCGTGCGCGCGAGATCGGTCTGTTTCAGCCTGTCGCCCGGTTGGGGCGTCTCGCCATCGGGAAAGAAGATTTCCGCGGTCGCGGGATACTGGATCAACCGCTCGCGCGCCCGGTCGAGCGAGCGCGACAGGTCCTGACTCACCACGATCCCATCCAGCGCGAGGCGGAATGCGGGCTCGACAAGCTGCAACAGGGTAAATGTGCCGGAGCCATAGGTCTGATGCGCGTAAGTAAGGCCGGCCACGGTGCCCGGTACGCCAATGCCAAGGCCTGTGAAACGCGACAGATTCGGGTCCGCCTCACCGTCTTCATCAAGGAACACGTCGCGCGTCGTCGCGGCTGGCGCCGTCTCGCGATAGTCGATCGCGATTGTCTCATCGGCCTCGGCAAGATGGACCAGCATGAAGCCGCCGCCACCAAGATTGCCGGCGCGCGGCAAGGTCACCGCCAGGGCAAACCCCGTCGCAACCGCCGCATCGACCGCATTGCCACCGCGGCGCAGGACATCAGCCCCGATCGCGCTCGCCACGGCCTCCTGGCTGACGACCATTCCTGAGCGCGCGAAAACCGGATGGGAGCGGTTTGAATCGGAGATGATCGGCGCCTCGGTGTCAGCCCCGGCCGGCTCGACCGACACCATGACCGACAGCACAAGCACTGCGACTGACAAGACCGATCCGCGCATAACACTTCTCCTCAGAACCCGACCGATACACATGCTATCGGCCGCATCAACGTCGGCAAAGTCGATGATAGCCTTTCGCGCACGAAAAAGGGGCGCCGACGGCGCCCCTTCCGAGTTCTGCTTTCGCTCTGAATGGATCAGAAGCGGTAGACGACACCACCCCCCACGATCCACGGATCGATATCGACATCGGCCTGAATGTTGATGCCAGGACCGGTGATCGTCGCATCGGTCTCAAGGAACAACTTCTTGACGTCGAAATTGATGCCCCAATGCTCGTTGATCATGATGTCGACACCGGCCTGGAGCGCGAAACCGAAGCTATCGTCGATATCGATGTTCAGACCCGGCGCCTCGTCGATATTGTAGAAGAAGGTGTAGTTGATCCCGGCACCGACATACGGCTTGAAGTGCGGGCCGATCGGCAGGTGAAACTGTGCCAGAAGCGTCGGCGGCAAGAGCCAGACATCGGTGAGTTCGCCAAAGCCCGCGGCCGTACCTGCGCCCGAGATCGTGTGCGGCGTGGTCGCGAGGATAAGCTCTGCCGCAAAATTCTCGGTAAAGAAGTAGGTGATGTCGAACTCCGGAACAAACGTATCGTCGATCGATACATCGCCCCCGACAACATCTACGCCATTGAGCGTCAGATCGGCGCCTTCGTCGGGAATGACACCAATCCCGCGCAGACGAAACATCCACGGGCTCCGTGGCTCTTCGAAGACCGGCTCCGAGGGCGTCACGGGGGTGAGGATATCGGCCGCCTGCGCCGCTCCGCCAACTAAGGACAGCGCAACCGCGCTCCCTGCGAGCAGTTTAAGTGTCTTGATCATTCTTCGCCCCCATAGTTGTCTCGTCTTGCCGTGTTCGGCTCACCGCTTTCTTGCAACGCAGCACAACCTTACGATTGACATAGCGCAAGGGCAGCAAGAAATCCCGCTCGGCTTATACGAGTATCGCTGGCTGTTGCATTAGCGCCACATTGAGTTGCAAGCCATTCGAACTTCTAGTGAAATTCAGCACCATGGTTTACGCGTACGGAATGGTACGACCAGGTCGTTATGCATCAAAGCACGCGCAACGTCATTGCCTTCGGCAGTCGTCACCCGCGCGATAACGCGACCGAAATAGGTGCCGCCCTCGATCTCGGTCAACGTTACCGGACCACCCGACACCGCAGCATTCAGATAAGCCTTCGCCCGGCGCGCCATCCAGCGCTCATGGTCGCAGTCACCGCGCAATTCCGGCGCATCGATATCGCGCACACGAACGGACACAACAAGCGTCTGATCGATCCATACGCGCACACGCACAATCAGCGAATCGCCATCAACGACACGGATCACCTCGGCCGGCACTGGCCCCGCCAAGTGATCACGTGCTTCGGCGAGTCCCGGATAGGGCACGCTCAAGAGAAGCACGCAAATCGTGTATGAGAGAAACGAGATTCGCATAATGCGAAGTATCATAGGAATATGAGCAGATCAACGGCTTTAATTCCTAAGACGTTTTCGTCGACAGAGAGCTTGGTATCGGTCGTTTAGACCGTGTTTACGGCTGTGAACCCCGGCTGAACGGCCCATTCAGACCTGCCTCAGACCCCGTTTACTACTCTTGGTGCATGATCTGGACGCGGACAGGGACCGCGCCGTTACATCGAGGGCTGAGCGATGATACGCATGACCAAACGAACGATGGGCTTTCTGGCCTTGGCCACAGCCGCCCTTGCCGCCGCCATGGTTCCGGCCTTGGCTGTCCCGGGCTTGTCACGGCTTGATTTCGCGACCCGTCCGGATGCCACAGATGCCATGCCGGTCGTCCGCGTCGCAGCCGAAAACGGCCAATGGACCAGCGCGACGGATGCGGTTGTAACATTTTCTTTTGTCATCGACGCCATGGCGAGCCAGGGCAGGATCACCCATGCCGTCATCGGGGTTCCGGGTGTCTATGTCGGTCCGGACCGGTCGATCGTTGCGGACGGCCAGGCGATCTGGTTCATCGATGCCGGTGGCGATGGGAGGCTGACACGGCGCGTCGAGCGTACCGTTGCCGGCAGCGATATCCCGACCCTGTCCTCCCAAGCCACTGCCGCTTGCAACAGGCTGATCGATCGGGGCGCCACGACAACGACTGAAATGACGACCGAGATCCTAGGGCGTGCCCGGATCGCGATCGCCGTCGAACCGAAAGGAGCCGCCGCGCTCATCGCGGACCGGACCGTCGAAACCAGCATCATCCGGTTTTTAATCACAGTCGTCTGCGCGGCAGAGACCGACCCGATGACCAGCTGAGAGCGATCGTGGGCCCGTAAACCCGGGCACCAATTGAGATCGGTCAGAAGTCCGACGCTGAGCCCTTGACCTCCCAATCGCCGTAACGGATCGGTTCAAGCCCTTTGCGGCCGTCGACCTCCTTGGGCAGGCATGCCGTCTTGTCGTCGATCTCCTTGCGGCGCGCTTCGGCTTCGGCCTTGGCGCGCGCGGCGGCTGCCTCTATCCTGGCTTTGCGGTCTTGGTCGTGTGAGGTCATACGTCGGAAGCCTCGCTTGCCAAGCTTATGTTGGCGCTCCACACCCGATTTCCTATATCACGCATCAAGAGCGGTCTCCACGCGGTCAGCGATAGCATCACGCGCCGTCCAGCGACCCAACAGGTTTTGATCGAGGACTGATCATGAATGTCATGAAGACAGGCATTTTGCTGGCTGGCATGACGGCGCTGTTCATGGCGGTGGGCTTTGCTATCGGCGGCCAGGCCGGCATGCTGATCGCACTTGCCGTGGCTGTGGCGATGAACGCTTTCAGCTACTGGAATTCCGACAAGATGGTGCTGCGCATGTATGGCGCGCGCGAGGTTGACGCGCGGTCGGCACCGGATCTTTACGGCATGGTCGAGGCCATGGCGCAACGCGCCGAGATGCCGATGCCCAAGGTCTACATCATCGACAATCCACAACCCAATGCGTTCGCCACAGGGCGCAACCCTGAAAACGCCGCCGTCGCCGCGACAACCGGAATCATGCAGATCCTAAGCCGCGAGGAACTCGCCGGTGTGATGGCCCACGAGCTGGCCCATATCAAAAACCGCGATACGTTGATCATGACGGTGACGGCGACCATTGCGGGCGCGATCTCGATGCTGGCGAATTTCGCCATGTTCTTCGGCGGCAACCGCAACAGCGGGATCGGAATCATTGGCACGATCGCGATCATGATCCTGGCACCTTTGGCCGCGATGCTGGTGCAGATGGCGATCAGCCGGACGCGTGAGTATTCCGCCGATCGGCTCGGAGCCGAGATCTGCGGCAATCCGCTGTGGCTTGCATCGGCGCTTGAGAAAATCTCAGGCGCAGCTCAGCGTGTTGAGAACGTCGAGGCCGAACGCAATCCGGCGACGGCACACATGTTCATCATCAATCCGCTGTCGGGCGCGCGTATGGACAATCTGTTCTCGACGCACCCCAATACTCAAAATCGGCTCAAGGCGCTATATCAGATGGCCCGGGAGACGGGCGCCGAGGGCGGTGGCCAGAGCGGGCCGTGGAATGCTGCCGGAGCACCCTCCTCTGGTCCATGGGGTTAGGTGCGTTTGACGGGAGGTCCAAATACCGCTCGCAACACCGGGCCGCGTTCCAGGCGAACCCCACGCAAATCCGATGGTGCTAACAAGACAACACCTGGATTTGCCGCCCGGGATGCCGCGATGCGCGCTGTCGATCGTGTTCTGCGCGGCCGTGATCCAGCGGCGGCGACCCTAGACACGATACAGACCGATAGCCCGCTCGAGCCGCGCGATTTAGCGCTGGCGCGCAACATCGCGGCGACGACTCTACGCCGGCGCGGCGCGCTAGGTGACGCCATCGCCGCCTGCCTCGACCGCCCCGGCCTACCCAAGGCGGGACCGATCGAGGCGATCTTGCTAACTGCGGCCTGCCAGATTCTTCTGCTCGATACCCCAAGCCACAGCGCTGTTGATCTGGCCGTTCGTCTGGCAAACGCCAATCCGAAGACGCGCCATTTTCGCGGACTGGTTAACGCGGTTTTGCGCACGCTCGATCGGCGCAAAGACGCGCTTGCGCTTCCGTCAGTTAGCACATCCGACACGCCGGACTGGCTCGCGGCGCGCTGGGAAGCTGCCTATGGCCCAGAGACGGTCCGGGCGATCCAGGAACGTCATGCGCTGCCGCCACCGCTCGACCTGACCGTTAAAGGTGATGCCGAGGCTTGGGCGGAGCGGCTCGGCGGTATCGCGCTTCCGACCGGCAGCATCAGGTTGGCGGCCCGTGGCCGGATCGATGCCTTGCAGGGCTATGGGGATGGTGCCTGGTGGGTGCAGGACGCAGCAGCCAGCCTGCCGGTTCAACTGCTCGGCAATGTTGCGGGCCAGCGCGTGGCAGATCTCTGCGCAGCTCCCGGCGGCAAGACCGCGCAACTTGCTGCTGCCGGCGCCGATGTGGCCGCTGTCGACCGTTCCGCAGAGCGGCTCGAGATCTTGCGCGCCAATCTCAAGCGCCTCGGCTTGACCGCCGAGATCATCGAGGCCGATCTGATGACCTGGACCCCGGCAGCGCTGTTCGATGCCGTTCTGCTCGATGCACCATGCTCGGCAACCGGCACGATTCGCCGTCATCCGGAGATCGCCTGGCTTCGCAAACCATCAGATATCGACACGCTGGCGACCCTGCAACGCGATCTTTTGAACCGCGTCATCGACATGCTGCGCCCCGGTGGCCTTGTCGTCTATGCAACCTGCTCTCTGGAACCCGAGGAGGGCGAGGCACAGATCGCCCGACTGCTCGAAACGCGCACGGGTATGAAACGCGTTCCGATCACACCGGACGAGATCGGCGGTCAGTCGGAGATGATCACGGCGGACGGCGATCTCAGAACCCTACCGTCACATCTCAACATCACAGCGCCAGATGGAATGGATGTTCCGAGCGGATTGGATGGCTTCTTCGCCGCGCGCCTCAAACGCTCTGGTTAAGTCCCGGGCTCAGACATATTTCGTGCTGCCATTAACCGCCATTTAACCCTTAAGCCTCTCTTAACCATTGCGGGGCGAGGTTGGCATGGCGTGCTGCCATCATGCCGGCACATGGCGCACGCACAGTCCTGCCCTGACGCCAAGCGGCATGGCGTCCTGAGAGGGAGAAAGGGTCGACCGTCATGGCCAGTGCGTCGGCGTCGGACAGGCTGCGCCTGACCGCCGCGGTGACAGCGTCCATGTTTCGCGGATTCGCCGCCCGGCTTCAGGCAAGCCAGGCGATGCGCTGGCGTTGGGGAACGCAAGGCGCGCAACGTCTGCTGCTTGCGCCACCCGATCTGCGCACGCCGGATCCGACCCTCGCCGGGGATATGTATGCCGGCCGATTCCTGTTTGCCGGCCATCTGATGGAAACCGCCGGACGCTCCCCGTTTGAAACGCCGGCGCCGTCCGAAGCATTCTCCGATGCCCTGCATGGCTTTGGCTGGCTCAGGCATCTGCGTGCCGCCGACACCGAGACCTCACGTGCCCTAGCTCGGAGTTTGATCGCCGACTGGATGGACCAGCACGGACACTATCGGCCCGCATCGTGGAAACCGCAGGTGACAGCACGCCGGGTCATCTCCTGGCTCAGTCATTCACCAATGATCCTGGCAGATGTCGAGCGCCCATTTTTCCGCCGCGTTCTGAAGATGCTGACCCATCAGGTGCGCTATCTTCAGGCGACAACGAACGAAGCCGCCGATCCTTCCGCCAAGCTGACCTGTCTAAGCGCGATGACGTTCGCCGGTCTCGCCTTTCAGGGCTGGGCGCTGCATCAGCGTCGCGCCGGCCGCTGGCTGGGGGATGAACTTGATCGCCAGATCCTGCTCGATGGTGGCCACATCAGCCGAAATCCGGACGCGCTGATCGACCACCTTCTCGATCTTCTGCCGTTGCGCCAATGCTATGTCGCGCGCGAACTTGAACCGCCCGTCGAACTGACCCGGGCGATCGATCGCATGCTGCCGATGATCCGCTTCTTCCGCCACACCGAAGGCAACCTGGCCCAGTTCAACGGCATGGGTCTGACACGTCCGGAACGCATCGCGACGCTCCTGGCTTATGATGAATCGCGTGGCGATCCGATGTCGAACGCGGTCTATTCCGGCTTTCAGCGGCTTCAGGCCGGCGACACAGTAGCGATCGCCGACACGGGCGGGCCACCGCCACTGAATGCCAGCAGCCGCGCTCATGCTGGCTGCCTGTCGTTTGAACTGTCGAGCAAGGCAGGTCGGCTGATCATCAATTGCGGTGCCCCGGTGCGCGCGATGGAGAGTTGGGACCGGGCCGCGCGTTCCACTGCCGCACATTCCACTGCCGTGATAGACGACACCTCGTCCTGCCGTTTCGCCGCGACAGGATGGGCACGTGCCCGGCTCGGCCCAGTGATCGTCGCAGGCCCCCGCAAAGTCGATGTATCGCGGGAAGACGGTGCCGCAGAACGCGGCTTCCGTGCAAGCCATGATGGCTATGCCGCTGACTACGGCTTGATCCATGAGCGCATGCTCAGTCTCTCTGATGATGGGGCGATGCTGTCGGGCGAGGATGGGTTCCTGCCGGCGCCAGGCGGGCGCACATCATCACAGAACCAAAGCTTCGCCATCCGATTCCACCTGGCACCCGGCGTCACAACCAGCGCATCGAGCCGGCAAGGACGCATCGTTCTGACACTCGTCCACGAGACCTGGGTGATGGAGGCCGAGGGCGCCGATATCACAGTGGAAGAGAGTGTCTACCTGTCGAGCCTGAATGGCCCACGCGCCACTGACCAGATCGTCCTACGGGGCGATTGCGCCGTTCAGCCGCATATCCGCTGGCGCTTCCGACGCCTGCCGGCGGGATCCGCTGAAGAGACCGCACCGCTCGAAACCGATGGCGAAACCTTCCTGCTTCCGGAATAGCCGGTTCACTGAGGCCGGCGTCCATGATAGGCGGACCAGTACTGCCTAGAGTGATTTTGCTTTTCAGTGACGCATTCAATCACTTGAAACAGCTACTTGGTCGCAATTCCAGATGGAAAACCGGTTTCCACTTATCCTGGAATTGTTCTCGTTGCACTGCCGGAGGGTCCGATGACCGCCTCGCCGCAACCCCGCGCGCTCATCTCCGTCTGGAACAAGGACGGCATCACCGACTTCGCGAAAGCCCTTGCCGACCGCGGCATTTCGCTTGTTTCGACCGGCGGGACGGCACGTGCGCTCTCAGACGCCGGCCTTAACGTCACCGGGGTCTCCGAGGTCACCGGCTTCCCCGAGATCCTTGATGGTCGGGTCAAGACGCTACATCCGAAAATCCATGGCGGTCTTTTGGCACGGCGCGATCTGGCCGAGCACAGGCATGCGCTTGAGACACACGACATCGCTGGCATCGACCTTCTCATCGTCAATCTCTACCCGTTCGTTGAGACACGTGCCGCAAGCACCGACAGGGACGAGATCGTCGAGATGATCGACATCGGCGGCCCGGCGATGATCCGTGCCGCTGCGAAAAACCACCGCCATGTCACAGTGCTTGTCGACCCATCAGATTATCCACGTGTTCTGAAGACGCTGGACCACGGCGGGGTTTCCGAAACATTGAAGCGCGAGCTTGCCGGCAAGGCCTTCGCCCATACCGCCGCCTATGATGCAGCCATTGCGGCTTGGTTTGCGGAAGACAACGAGACCCTGCCGGACACACTGACGCTGACAGCAAAAAAAGCGCTCGATCTGCGCTATGGCGAGAATCCGCATCAGACGGCCGCGTTTTACTCGGGTACAGCCGATGCCGGCCCGGGGATCGCAACGGCCGAGCAAATCCAGGGCAAGGCGCTCAGCTTCAACAACATCAACGACACCGACGCAGCCGTCCAACTCGTCTCAGAGTTCGGGACGGAGCAGCCGGCTGTCGTGATCGTCAAACACGCCAATCCGTGTGGCGTGGCGCTCGGTCATGCCCTTGAAGACGCCTATTCGAAGGCCTTCGCTTGCGACAGAACCTCGGCATTTGGCGGGATCATCGCGGTCAACCGCCCGCTCGACGGCGCTTCGGCCAAAGCGATGACCGAGATCTTCACCGAAGTCGTTATCGCGCCGGATGCCGATGCCGATGCCCGCGCAATCTTTGCCGAAAGGAAAAATCTGCGCCTGCTGTTGACCGGCGGATTGCCAGACCCAAGCGTTGGTGGGCCCGATCTCAGGACCGTCTCCGGCGGCTATCTCTTGCAAGACCGGGATGCAGGTCGGATCGGCGCCGACGACCTTCACGTGGTGACCAAGCGCGCGCCCACGGAGCACGAGCTTTCAGATCTCCTGTTCGCGTGGCGGGTCGCCAAACACGTCAAGTCAAACGCCATCGTCTACGCCAAGGATCAGGCGACCGTCGGGATCGGGGCCGGCCAGATGAGCCGGGTCGATTCGACCCGGATCGCGGCGCGCAAGGCCAAGGACGCGCAAGCGGCCAGCGGGGCAGCAGAGCCGGCCACGATCGGTTCTGTGGTCGCATCAGACGCCTTCTTCCCCTTCGCCGACGGGCTGATGACCGCGGCCGAAGCCGGCGCCACCGCGCTGATCCAGCCCGGCGGCTCGGTGCGCGACAAAGAGGTGATCGCGGCGGCGGATGATCGAGATCTTGCAATGGTGTTCACCGGCATGCGGCATTTCCGGCACTAGATTTCAAACTCAAGATCCAGAAGAGAAGGGCACCAAGCATGGGACGCATTCTGAAATTCAGCCTTGGTGGCCTGATCGTTGTGGGCCTTCTGACAGCACTTGTGATCCACGGCATCCTGTCGGGATGGTTCGTGATGCAGAGGCCGCTCGCAGAGCTATCTTCTGTACTCGAAGATTATGTCGAGGTCCATTTTCCGGACATCGGCGACGGCCCGTTCCCGGTGGTGGCGATGTTTCCCGGCTGCGGCGGTTTCTATCAGGAGGACGGGACGCCGAAGCCCTTGCCGCCGGCCTATCGCGACATCGCGCTCGATGCTGGCTATGCGGTCGTCACCGTCGACGGCTTCTCAGCGCGGGGGTATGATCTTGAGACATTGATCGATCAGGTGTGCAGCGGCCACGCCTATCGCGGCGCAGAGCGGGCTCAAGAAGTTGCGCTGGCGCTCCATACGATCGGGATCGATTCGCGCCTCGACGACGATCACGTTGTGCTGGCGGGCTGGAGCCATGGCGGCTGGACCGTGATGGATGCGCTGAGTTTCGATATGATCAGCACCCGCCCGCATGGTCTCGCCGATGGTGAGCCAGGCCTGTTCGACGGGTTGCGCGGTGTGTTCCTGGTCTATCCCTATTGCAGCTTCCCGGCACGTACCGGATCTCAGGGCTGGCGCTATCAGGCCGAGGTCACGGCCGTTCTCGTCACTGAGGATCAATTGGCACCGGAAGACGACTGCCTCTCAGCTTTCGACCTCTTGCAAACGGACGGCATTGCCGTTGACGTAACTGTGCTCGACGGACTGACCCATGCCTTCGACGAGGCCGATACCCCGCCGTATCATCCCCGCTTCACCTACGATCCCGAGGCGACGGCCGACATGCATGAGCGGTTTTCGGCCTTCCTGACCCAGCTCGCTCAATAGACCGTGGCCTCGTAGATTTCGGCCAATACGAACGACGCGGACAAAAACATGATCATCACCACGACAAACGGCATCGAAGGTCACAAGATCATCGCCTATCACGGCCTGGTCACGGGCGAGGCGATCCTCGGCGCCAATGTGTTCCGCGACGTGTTCGCCTCGATCCGCGACATCGTCGGCGGCCGCGCGGGAGCCTATGAGCGTGTTCTGAAAGAGGCACGCGACACGGCAGTACAGGAAATGGCGACGGAAGCAGCAGCGCGCGGCGGCAATGCTGTGATCGGGGTTGATCTTGACTATGAAACCGTCGGAGACGGCACCATGCTGATGGTCTCGGCGTCGGGGACATCCGTAACGGTCGAGTAAAGCGCCGACTAGAGCAAAATCCGATTAGATTGATTCGGATTGATCCAATCTTATCGGATAAATTTGCTCTATATCTTAGCGTGTTAGAGCATATTTGTGCGTTCAGATTTCAGCGTGCAGCGCTTCAATCCAAACGCATGATGCTTGAGCGCCCAGTTGCCCTAACGTTCGCCGGCACGGTTAGAAGCAGTGCCAGTCCGGCCGCGATGAAGACCAGCACCACCGAGATTCCGACGCGCTGGCTGTCGGTCGCCCCCGTCACGATCCCGACCATGAGCGGGGCAGCGAAGGCGGTGACCTTGCCAGTAAACGCATAAAGCCCGAAGAGTTCGCCGCGTTCGTTCGGCTCAGCCATCCGGCCAAGATAACTGCGGCTGGCCGCCTGGATCGGGCCCAGCAGGCTGCCGAGGACGAGCGCAATGCCAAGATAGAGCTTCTCCGGCAGTGTGGCGAATAGGCCCGTGCCGTCGGGCGCTGTCGTGACGATCCAAAACACCGATGTTTCGTCCATCGAGAGAATCAAAGCGCCGAAGACGAGCAACAGCGTCAAGGTCATCAACAAAACCCGGCGCGGGCCGAACCGGTCATCCGCAGGGCCGCCCGCAAATGCGCCAATGGTCGCCGTCAGCGTGATCGCGATGCCGAAAATGCCAAGCTCAACCGTCGACCAACCGAACGTGCCCGCAGCATAGATGCCGCCGAAGGCAAACAGGGCATTGAGGCCGTCCTGATAGAGCATGCGCGCGATCAGGAACCGGAAGACAGGCCCACGGCCGGGCAGGGCTCTGAGGCTCGACAAGAGATGCCCAGTTCCCGCCTTGAGCGCCTGCGTCAATGCCATGCGGCGCGGCGTATCAGGCACGAACAGAAACAGCGGCAGAACGAAGACGAGATACCAGACAGCCGAGAACGGGCCGGCCAGCCGGTCGCCCTCATGGGCCTCCGCCGACAGGCCAAAAGCGGGTTCTAGGCCAACCAATGTGGTTCCCGTGACGGGATCGGCAACGAAGAAGATAAGCATGATGGCAAGGCTGATCAGTCCGCCGACATAGCCGAACCCCCAACCCGTCCCGGACAACCGCCCAATCGCATCACCGGCAAGCCCCGGCATCATGGCATTGGTCAGCGCGGTCTTGAGCTCGGCGGCAGCGGTCGCGGCGGCAAAAGCGAGCAGCACGAGCAGAATGGACGCAGCCCCACCGGGTGTCGCGATCCAAAGCGACGCCGAGCCGAGGCAGAAGACGAGCGACAGCGCCGCAATCCAGGCCTTCAGCCGGCCACCCGTATCGGCGACCGCACCGATGATCGGTGCACCGATCGCCACGACGGCACCAGCGGCAGCCGTCGCATAGCCCCACAGCGCCTGACCCTCGACCGATGTGGCAGCCACATGGGATGCGAAATAGGGGCCGAAAACAAACGTGGTAACGATGGTGTGGAAGGGTTGCTGAGCAAAGTCAAACAACACCCAGGCCCGCCGCGCGCGGGGCGTTGCGGGAGACTCTGGCGCCATGGCCTGATCCAGGTCTATGCTCCCACCAGATCCTGCAGCATCGCCGCACCGACGGTCAGTTTGGCGAGGCTAAGCCCCGATTCGACCATGTCGTGAAGCGTCTTGTCGACACGCACGGCCCCGCCGCCGAGCCTGTCTTCCCAGAGCCCCATGGCCGCATCGCCAGTCTTGCCGGTCGCGAGGAGATCGGTCGTAATGCCGCGTTCGGCTGCGGCGAGATTGCCAACCGCCCGGTTCAGCGCGATCCGGTCATAGGTGTCGGATACGGAAATCCGCTTCGCTGCCTCCAGGAAGCCCATGAGATGGAATCGCTCCTGGACCGTGAAGAAGCAATCGGCGACGTCGACAAGGTCGGCGCCCGTCTGATCGGCGACCTTGACGATGTCGGGAAAGCGCGCCGCAGATGGAAGCCCTGCCATGATAGCGGCAAGCATCTCAGGCACGCCCTGATCGAGAAGGCTTTGCCGCTTTGCCTGCATCGCCTCGCGCGCCTCGTTGCACAAGAGATCGCCAAGCTTCGGCCCAAGCAAGTGAAACGCGTCCCGGTAATGACCAATCTCGTCGGACAGAGCCAGATCGGGCCTGCGGTTCGACAAGAACCAGGCGACGGAGCGGACAAGAAGGTCCTGCACCTCGGCATGCAACGATAACTGCACCATACCGGGGATTTTGGTGTCGAGCGCGTCGAGCGCACCATTGAGTTCCGTCATGCGGTAGCTGTCGCGGGCCAGCGCGAAGGCTGTGGCAATCTCCGGTACACCGGCGCCCGTCTCCTCACCAATCCGCGTCATGAAGGTCGGCCCGCCACGATTGATCATCGAATTCGACAACATGGTCGAGATAATCTCACGGCGCAGGCGATGGGTCTGCAAAGCCTCCGGATAGCGTTCGTTAAGGACTTGCGGGAAGTAGCGCCCAACCTCGCGCTCGAAATACGCATCGTCGGGGATCGTACTGTCGAGAAGATCCTGATAAAGCTCGATCTTGGCATAGGCGAGCAACACGGCCAGTTCCGGCCGGGTCAGGCCGAAGCCATGCGCCTGGCGTTCGAGAATGTCGTCGTCCGACGGCAGGTCCTCCACGCCGCGATCCAGCGCGCCGCGCTGTTCGAGATCCCGCATGAAGCGGATCGCAAAGCCTGTGTCATCCGTCCCGCGCCGCTCCGCCAAAGAGAGGCTGAGCGTCTGAAGGTAGTTGTTGCGCAGGACGAGGCCCGCGACCTCGTCGGTCATCTCGGCAAGCAGCGTATTTCGGTCCAGTAGGGTGAGCACGCCCGAGCGCACGACCGAGCCGAGCGCGATCTTGATGTTGACCTCGACGTCCGACGAATTCACACCAGCGGAGTTGTCGATCGCATCGGAGTTGACGCGTCCGCCATGGCGGGCGAACTCGATCCGCGCAAGCTGGGTCAGGCCGAGATTGGCGCCTTCGCCAATGACCCGGTAGCGCAACTCGTCGGCAGTGATCCGGAGCGCGTCATTGGCGCGGTCCCCGACCTGATCATCGGTCTCGTCAGTGGCGCGGATGTAGGTGCCGATGCCGCCGAACCACATCAGATCGATCTGCGCCTTCAGAATGGCGCGGATCAGCTCGTTCGGTGTGACGGTGTCCTGGTCAAGCTCGAACGCGGCCTTGATCTCGCGCGTCAGCTTGATCTTCTTCTCGCGGCGCGAGAACACCCCGCCACCCTTAGAAATCAGCTTGCGGTTATAGTCCTGCCAGCTGGACCGGCCCATATCGAACAGGCGTTTGCGTTCTTCCCATTGCTGTTCGGTCTTCTTGGGATCGGGATTGGGATCGACGAAAATGTCGCGATGGTCGAAGGCGGCAATCAGACGCGTCGCTTTCGACAACAGCATGCCATTGCCGAACACATCGCCGGACATGTCGCCGCAGCCGGCCGCTGTGAACGGCGTGGTCTGGATGTCGATATCCATTTCACGGAAATGGCGCTTGACCGCCTCCCAGCCGCCGCGCGCGGTGATACCCATCTTCTTGTGGTCATAGCCGGCCGAGCCGCCGGACGCGAAGGCGTCCCCTAGCCAGTGACCGCGCGCTTCCGAAATCCCATTGGCGATGTCGGAAAACGTCGCAGTGCCCTTGTCGGCGGCCACGACGAGATAAGGGTCATCGCCATCGTGGCGCACGACATTGTCCGGCGGGATCACGCCTGACTCATCAAGGTTGTCGGTGACATCGAGCAGGCTTGAGATGAAAATCTTGTAGGCAGCAACACCTTCTTCCTGAACCTGTTCGCGGCTCCAGCCCGGCTTCAGCCATTTCGGTACGAACCCGCCCTTGGCGCCGACCGGCACGATGACCGCGTTCTTGACCTGTTGCGCCTTGACGAGTCCAAGCACCTCGGTGCGGAAATCTTGAGGCCGGTCGGACCAGCGCAAACCGCCGCGCGCAATCTGACCAAACCGCAGATGCACGCCTTCGACGCGCGGGCTGTAGACCGAGATCTCGGCATAAGGCCGGGGTTGGGGCAACTCGTCGACATGGCGCGAGCGCAGCTTAAACGCGATGGCCCCGCGTGGCTGACCATGGACGTCGGTTTGGAAGAAATTTGTCCGAAGCGTCACTTGGATGGCATTGAGGAAGCGCCGAATGATGCGGTCATCATCAAGGCTCGGCACATCTTCGAGCGCGTCACGGATCTGGTCGGTGGCCATGGACTCGGCGGTGGCCCGCGCCTCTGACGCGACCGAGGGGTCAAATCGCGCATAGAACGCGCTGATCAACAGGGCCGCGATGCGACCATGTCGGTTCAGCGCGTCCCAGATATAGTCTTGGGAATACGGGCTGCCGACCTGGCGCAGATAGCGGGAATAGGCCCGAAGCGCGGAAACATCGCGCCAACCGAGACCAGCCTGCACGATCAGTGCGTTGAAGCCGTCATTTTCGGCCGTGCCCGAGACCACCGCCATGAATCCAGCTTTGAGCCGGTCGCCGAGTGCGTCGAGATCGGCAGCGGCCTGATCGCGCCGCTCAATCGTCATGTCATGGATTGAGATGCGCTCGGGCTCTTCGTCCGGCCCCGAACGGTTGAGCGAATAGGAGCGCTCATTGATTACCCGGAAGCCCATGTTTTCCAGAATCGGCACGCGCTCCGACAGGGGGATCGAACGGCCGAGATGGAACACCTTGAGTGCAAACCGCGATTCCCGATCCTTGTCCCAGATCGGCCGGTAGACATCGATCGCAATACGGCGAAACTCATCGAGCGTTTCGATCCGGCGAATGTCTTCGAGCGTCTGGTCGCCCGAATAGGTTTCCTGATAGGCGGCAGGGAAGGCGCGGCGATAACGCGCGAACATCTCGCTGCCCTTGAGCGCACCGAACGCGTCGTCAAGCGCATCCTCGAGCCCATCATCCCAAGTTCGGATCAGCGCAGCGACGTCCGTTTCAAGCTTGTCGCGCGAGGGCTCCGGCGTCTCGCCTTCATAACGGCCAATGATGAAATGAACCCTGGCCAGCGAGCCTTCCGGATAGGACGGATAGAACGCCGAGACCCGGCCGCGGAACTCATGCGCGAGATAATCGCCGATCGCGACCCGGTTGGCCGTGTTGTAGCGGTCGCGCGGCACAAAAACGAGGGCTGAGACGAAGCGGTCGAACCGATCGGCGCGAGCAAGAACCCGAATGCGCGGCCGCTCGTTGAGCAGCATGATCTCCTGCGCCCATTCGGTGAGATAGTCCTGGTCGATCTGGATCAGTTCATCGCGCGGGAACTGTTCAAGCACGTTGAGCAGCATCCGGCCCGAATGGCTTTCGGGATCATGGCCGGCCTTTTCCATCGCCAAGGCGGCCTTGCGCCTCAGAAGCGGGATGGACTTGACGCTGCGATTGTAGGCGCCGGCGGTGAACAGGCCAACGATGCGCAACTCACCAACGAGCTTCCCGGTCGTATCGAAGGTTTTCACGCCGATGTAATCGAGATGCGCCCGGCGATGGACCGTCGACTTGACATTCGCCTTGGTAACAATGAGCGGCACCGGCTGCATGAGGAACTCGCGCAGTTCCGGCGTGTAGGTGACGAACTCCCGGCCGCGCCGGAGCACTTTCACATCAGGATCGCGCAACAGGCCAAGCCCCGCGCCATTGGTGTTCTCGATCCGCTCGAGACGGCCATCTTCGGCCCCGCCGACAAAGGCGTATTTGCGCATGCCGAGCAGGATGAAATTGTCATCGGCGAGCCATTCGAGAAATGCCACCGCCTCAATCAGTTCCTCCTCGGCGATCGGCGGCGGCTGGTCGCGATAGGTCGCGGCCGCCCCCAACAGCGTGTCGCGCATCTCGCGCCAGTCGCGAACGCAGCGCCGGACATCCTCGAAGACCCGGTCGAGGGCGGCCTGAAGCTCTTTGCGGCGCAAGTCTGAATCGATGCGGGGTACATGGATGTGGATCAGGCTTTCATTGGCAAAGGCCTTGCCCTTCTCCTTGTGCCCGCGCGGAAAGATCGACTTGCGTTTGCCTTTCTTGTCGCGCTCCACAGCATCTATGGGGTGGAGCACAAGCCGCATGTCGATGCCGCGCTCGGTAAGCTCGGCCAAGGCTGAATCGAGTAGGAACGGCATATTGTCGTTGACGCACTCGATGACCGTGACATCATTCAGCGTCGAGCCGTCCGTCTCTGACTCGGGATTGACCACGCGCAGCTTGTGGGTCGCCGCCTTACGCGTCTCGGTGAAGTCGTAACTGTCGGCGGCGATGGCAGCGAGATCTTCGGGCGCATAATCGTCGAGGTCTTCAAGCGCCCCTCGGTCAAACAATGCGGCGGCGTAACTTGCCCGCAGCTCGGCGTCTTTGTCGCTTTCAAGTGCCACAATGGCCTGGTCAATCAGCTTCTTGCGCTGGTCATCGTCGCGCTGGAGCATGCGCGCCTCCCCTTTGCCGATCCAGGCGCCATTGGATTGCTGTTCTCTATGCACCGGATCCCGTATTGGCGAGTGTCGGCGAAAAGACCCGACCTGTCGAGCGGCAGAGTTGCCCTACGGCGTGACGGGTGTGTGACAACCCGCCCAACAATCCATGAAGCGGAACTAGGCCGCCTCTCCACGCTCCGCCGCCTGGATCACGCGCCAAATCGCTTCTTGCGTTGTCGGCATGTCGATATGGGTCACGCCATGAACGCGGTGCAGCGCATCGACCACCGCATTGGTGACGGCAGGTGAAGCGCCGATGGCGCCAGCCTCACCAGCGCCCTTCATGCCGAGAATGTTGGTGGTCGACGGGACGTTACGCGTCTCGAAGACGATGTCGGGCGGCATATCGTCAGCGCGCGGCATGCAATAATCCTGAAAGCTCGCCGTCAGCAACTGACCGGTATCGGTGTCATAGACGGTGCGTTCCAAAAGTGCCTGACCGAGCCCTTGTGCAATACCCCCATGGATCTGGCCGAGCAGCAGCAACGGGTTGAGCGTCACACCGAAATCATCGACCACGACATAACCGACCACCTCGGCCTTCCCGGTGTCACGGTCGATCTCGACTTCGGCGATGTGGGTGCCGTTGGGATAGGTCGCCGCCGGGGGCGTCCAGGCGTCCTCGGCGCTCAGGCTTTGGTCAGGCTGACTGGCGGCAATCTCGCCAAGCGTGAGCTCCCGGTCTGTGCCGGCAATGCGGATCGCGCCGTTCGCCAGTTCGAGGTCGGCGGCCGCGGCTTCCAGCTTGTCTGCGGCGAGTTCGCGAATGCGGTCGGCGAGCATGCGGCTGGCACCGGCAACCGACGCGCCGCCGACGGGAATTGAGCGTGAGCCGCCGGTACCGGACCCGGTCGCAATCCGGTCGGTATCACCTTGGACAACAGTCACCTGGTCGATGCCGATGTCGAGATGCTCCGAGACAAGCTGGGCATAGGCCGTGGCGTGACCCTGGCCAGTCGACTGCGAGCCGATCAGGACGGTAACCTTGCCCGTGTCATCAAGCGTCACGACGGCCCGCTCTGCTCCGCCGCCGGAACAGGCCTCGATATAGGTTGCCATGCCGATACCGCGCAGCTTGCCAGCTTTTCGACTCGCAGCCTGGCGCTTGCGGAAGCCTGACCAATCGGCCAGGTCCATGGCACGTTCCATATGGCCCAGGAATTCACCCGTGTCATAGACCCTGCCAGTCGCCGTCTCGTAGGGCATGGCGCGCGGCTTGACGAAGTTGCGCTTGCGGAAGACTTCCGGCTTCATGCCGATCTCGCGCGCTGCCTTGTCCACGAGCCGCTCGATCAGATAGGCAGCCTCCGGTCGGCCCGCGCCGCGATAGGCGTCGAGCGGAACCGTGTGGGTATAGACACCACGGACGCGGGTATAGATTGCCGGGATGTCGTAGACACCCGGATTCATGAAGGCGCCATTCGTTGGAATAAACGGGCCGAGCTGGGAGATGTAGGCGCCCATATTGGCCAGCGTGTCCACGTCGAGCGCGAGAACCTTCCCCTTGGCGTCAAGCGCAAGCCGTGCCCAGGAAACGTGGTCGCGGCCTTGATAATCGCCCAAGAAGTGCTCGGTGCGGTCGCCATTCCACCACACACTACGCCCGGTCAGCTTGGCGCCGACGAGGGTCAGCGGATATTCGCGATACATGAAAAACCGCGTGCCAAAGCCACCGCCGGTGTCCGGCGTGCGGACATGGATCTGCTCGCGCGGGACGTTGAAAATTTTGTCGGCCAGGAGATTGCGCATCAGATGCGCGCCCTGCGAGCCGGTGATCAAGCCATAGCGGCCGGTCTCCGGATTGTAGGAGCCAACCGCGCCACGCGGTTCGAGATAATTGGTCACGACCCGATTGTTGATGAGTTCAAGCTCAATGACATGCGTGGCCTCGGCGAGGGCCGTTTCGGTCTTGTCCTTGTCGCCGAGTTCCCAATCGAAGGCGATGTTCGAGCCGTGCTGTGGATAAACCAGCGCCGCATCTTCGGCGATCGCCGATTTCAGGTCGACCGCGACGTCGGCCTCATCGAAATCGAAGCCGATCGCTTCGACCGCGTCGCGCGCCTGAGCCTCCGTTTCAGCGATTACGGCGGCGAGCGCCTCACCGACATAGCGCACTCTGTCCTTTGGCAAGACGGGATTGGGGTAGATCGTCATTCCCTCGCCGCCACGTTCCTTGACCGGAACCAGACAGGGCAACGGCCCAAGATCGGTGACCTCGTCGGCGGTAACCACCGCGAGAACGCCCGGCATGGCTCGCGCGTCATCGATGCCGGTCAGCGCAAAGATCCCGCTCGCGAACGGCGATCGCACCACCGCCATGCGAGCAGCGTCAGGCGGCGCCAGATCGCCGGTATATGTTCCTTCGCCGCGTAACAGGGCGGGATCCTCGACACGGGTGATGGATTGGCCAACGCCGAATTTCATGGCTGTGATCTCCATGGATTTGGGCCTAGCTA
The DNA here is from genome assembly GCA_039819185.1 of Pseudomonadota bacterium. Classification (GTDB taxonomy): domain Bacteria; phylum Pseudomonadota; class Alphaproteobacteria; order Rhizobiales; family Tepidamorphaceae; genus JBCBSK01. The sequence goes on from JBCBSK010000044.1 coordinate 22,060, forward strand.
TCGGAGCAAGGCCCCCACCGACAATATGCGGGAACGGATGTCAGGGATGCGTTGCCGACAGGCAATACGCAAGAACTGGCTTTGCCGCTCGATTGCGACCTATTCACCTAGCTGCGCCGGCGCGACGACGAAATCGCGCATTTCGCCGGCAACCCCTGCAACTTCGGCCCGCACGATCGCAGCCGTTCGCGGCGCCGCAGCACCAAGCGGATCCAGGGCATGCAGAGAGATTAGGTACTGTCCACCGAACGGCCGCGGTGCGATCGAATAGAACGTGGTCCAGATAGGCTCCTCGCAGCGAATGGCAAGGTGGCGCACCGTACCTGCCCGGTCAACGGGGCGGCCGATATCGGCCTCGGCCTCGCACAGCGCCGCGTCATGCGAGGCGATCGCATCAGCCGCCAGGTCGGTGGTGTCCGTCCGGCCGGGCACGAGGATGCGCACCGAGATCACGCTGTCGGTGGTGCGGAACACAGCCTCATGGCCCGAAAACTGGCGCGGTATTTCCGTTTCCATCAACCAGCCAGCGCGCGGATCGGCGAGGCGCGTCACGAGCCGGGCGGCAAAAGAACGTGCTTCCTGACGGCGTACCTCGCCGGGTGTCTGTGGCGTGGCGGTAACGATCTGCTCGCGAAGATCGTCATCGCTCGGTCGTGCAAGCTCCGTGGTGACGCAGTCGCGCACGGCGGCAAGCGCTGCAAAAGTGCCAGTCAGATCAAAGCCGAACCCGCTCTGGCCATAGCCGAATTCCAACGTCTGACCGCGCCGCAGCTGTTCGATCAGTGGATCGTCGGCGGCAAGCTGGACGCGCAAATGGTGCGGTTGTACGGCCAACGCCTCAGCCTCGCGAAATGCGCGGCGCCCGACGCGAAAGCGCACAACATGGGGACCCTGCGTCTCGAAAGCCCACTCAGAATGCAAAACGCTCATCGCCCAGCCACGATCCGAGGACTGGGCAAAGACCAGCGTCGCACCATTCTGATAGTCGGCATAGATCGCGCAGTTCGCAAAACTGCCGGTCGCAGCATCGTCATAAATAATGCCAAGCCATCCCTCGACCTCGAAGCGGCGCTGGTCCTGGGCTTTGGCCGGTAGATCGGCCAACGCAACACATGTCACACCCCCGACAAGCCAGATGCCGCAGGTCCTGGCAAGGTGCCGCAGTCGGTCAGATACTGCCTGCATTTCGGTCTCCCGCGGTACAGATACCGCCATGCCAGAACGCCGATATGGTCCGGCGTGCTCACCTGACGATGAGAGGAAAGCGCGCCACATCCGTCCAGGTTAATCCATGTTCGGTCCGGATCAATTCGGGGTGATGCCCACAAACGATGCGATCAAATATGCCCGCGAGGCGTTGGAGGCTCGCTGCGACATGGAGTTTGATCCGCAAAAACGTGGCACCGCGACCATCCGGCACATCCTCGATCGTGCAGATCGCATCGTTTGTGGGCATCACCCCGAATTGATCCGGACCGAACATGGATTAACCTGGACGGATGTGGCGGATGGTCGCGGTGCCACGTTGTTGCGGATCAAACTCCATGTCGCAGCGAGCCTC
>JBCBSK010000045.1:0-23544 GCA_039819185.1 Pseudomonadota bacterium
CGAGCGACGCATCGGAGCGGACAAACCCGGTCACGTTCAGCGGAAAAACGGTCAACGGCCCCGTTCTTTGCAAGAAGAGCCGTGCGCAGGCCGAGACGCCGCCGATCGGGCCCAGGAGCTTGTGATAGGAGTCGCTTACATCCGCCTTGTGCTGAATGAATGCACCGGCGTGATCTTGCAGGTTCTTGCCGACGCCCGGCATATCGGCCACGACGGAAATGCCTTGCGCCACAAGGTCGTCCGCTGGTCCGACCCCCGATAACAGCAGAAGGTGCGGCGTGTGATAGGCCCCGGCTGAGAGGATTACCTCACGACCTGCGCGCACGGTCACCGACCTGCCGTTCTGTGAGTAGGTTACGCCCATGCATCGCCGCCCATCAAACGTAAGCGCCGTTGCTTGCGCACCGGTTCGCACGGTTAGATTCGGCCGCGCGCGCGCCGGCTTCAGATAGGCGTGCGCCGTCGAGCAGCGGAACGGGAAGGCATGTGTGTGGGTGTATTGCAGCCAGCCGAACCCGTCTTGCTGCGATCCGTTGTAGTCATCGTTTAATGGGTATCCAGCTTCGCTCGCCGCCTCTAGAAAGCGCCGGCATGTCGGGCTTCGATAGCGTCCCGGCGCGACGCTCAGCGGACCATCAGCGCCGCGAAACTGGTCCTCGCTAGATTTCCAGTTCTCCGACCGCCGGAAATACGGCAGCACGCCGCCATAGCTCCAGCCGGTGCAGCCATTGGCGTCCCAATCGTCGTAGTCGGACGCATGCCCACGCACATACATTTGTCCATTGATGGATGACGAGCCACCCAGGACGCGGCCGCGCGGTTGCGCCATCTTTCGCCCGCCCAGTCCGGGTTCGGCGACCGTTTCAAGCTTCCAATCGATCGATCCGCCGACGGTAAACGCCTCTCCTAACGGAAAACGGATGAGGGGATTGCGGTCTTTAGGTCCGGCCTCCAGCAGCAGGACCGAGCGGGACGCATCTTCCGACAGCCGGCTGGCGATCACACACCCCGCAGATCCGGCACCGACAACGACATAATCATAGGCATCGGGCATGACGTCCGTGATCCAATTCTACCGACGGCGCCCATCCATGTTCCGCCGTTCCGCGCGATCGGGCGCTGAATCGCCTTGGCTTGATCGGAAATGTTAGTGAGTTTCGAAGGAGGCGAAGGAGGCAACAGAAATAATAGCAGCTATAATCGCCACCACTTTGCCGTGTTGAGTATGAAATACAATCGCGCCTGGCTCGCCCAACGCTCGGTCACAGTCAAACCGCATCTGAACACCGCTTTATATCTGGTATTGCAGGATGCGCATAGCGCGGCCATCGGTCAGCGTCGCACTGTCAATTCTTGGATTATCTCAGTTTTGGCCAGAGGGAGGCGGAAATTGACCCGAACCGTTAGAGATATTCTTCTCGCCGGCACAGTGGCTGTCATGGTGTCGACGCCTGCGGCTGCTGCCGAAATCGCACAACCCATAAAACTCGCCCTGCTCGGCAGTTCCGACGGCGACTTCATCATGCATGTCTATGGCGAGGTGCTGAAGGAAGCCGGCTACAACGTCCAGTACGTCAATGTGGACTACACCGCCAGTTTCCAAGCCATTCAAGATGGGGACGTGCACGCAGCACTTCTGTGGGAGAGCACCTATGATCAAGGCCGGCCAGCGCTCGCATCCGGGCGAGTGACCAATTTCGGCTCGGCCGGTGTCCAGATCCAAGAGGGCTGGTGGTACCCCGACTATATGAACGCAGTGTGTCCCGGGCTTCCGGATTGGCAGGCACTCGCGGAAGAAGACTGCGCGGCGGCTCTGGTGACCCCCGAGACCGCGCCGAATGCGCGTTTCATCGATGCCCCTGCCGATTGGTCATCTTATTCGGTCGACAAGATCGACCAACTCGATCTGCCGTTCGAGGCGATCAGCGGCGGGTCGCCAGGTGCGATCGCAGCAACCGTGCAAGGCCTTCTGGAACGCCAAGAGCCAATGATCGCCTGGGGGTGGCAGCCGCACCCAGTTTTCAATCTGGCCGGCTCGGATTTCGTGCGCCTGCCCGACGTCACCATCGATGGTTTCGTTTGGAAGCTCGGCAATACCGACCTATTCGACGAAGCCGAAGGTGCCGCCCGGGCGCTTTATCTGCTGCGCTTGGATGCGGACACCGTCGCCGAAGCGATGCGCGAGGCCGATGTCGAGGGCGTGCCGATGGAAGAGGTCGCCCGCAACTGGCTGTCAGACAACGAAGACACCTGGCGTACGTGGATACGCTGATCCCATAGGCCTTTGGGCAAAGGGCGCGCGATCGCAACCGGTCGCTGCGCTATGGTTCTTATGGGAAACGAGCATGTCCTCGAAGAGCATCATTAAAACGCGAAGGCTCTGGAAGTTTTTCGACCAGGCAAGTGATCGACGGGTCGCCCAACTGGGCAGCAATCCAACATTCGAACAATTGTCGAGCCTTCAATTCGTTGCTGGTGTCCGTGAGGTCGACCTAAGCATCAATGAAAGCGAAGTCTTCGTGGTCATGGGTTTGTCTGGCTCGGGCAAGTCCACGTTGATCCGATGTTTGACAGGGCTTTATCCAGCGTCCTTCGGAAGCATCGTCATCGATGACATAGATCTGAGCCAGTGCTCAGCCCAGGACTTGATGCTCCTGAGGCGCAGGAATATGGGCATGGTGTTCCAGAACTTTGCCCTGCTTCCCCATCTGAGTGCATTGGACAACGTGGCGTTTCCCTTGCGGGTTCAGGGCGTTGGCCGCGACGAGCGGCGCAATCGCGCCATCGAGATGCTTGATCTGGTCGGACTGCGTGGAATGGAAGCGCGGTTTCCAACGGAACTCTCTGGAGGCCAGCAACAACGCGTCGGAATTGCCCGGAGCCTCGCGACCAAACCGAGGCTCTGGTTCCTGGACGAGCCGTTTTCGGCGCTTGATCCACTGATCCGATACGACATGCAGTCAGAATTGCAGCGTCTCCAGAAACTGCTCAAGAAAACGATCGTCTTCATCACCCACGATTTCGATGAAGCCATTCGGATCGCCGATCGCATTGCCATCATGCGGGATGGCCGGGTCGTTCAGATCGGAACTGCCGAGGAACTGGTCTTGGCGCCGGCCGACGACCAGGTCGCCCGGTTCGTCGAACGCGTTCCGAAGCAGAAAATCCTTAAAGCAAAGAGCCTGTGTCGCCCCATTGATGGAGGCACCGATCTGGCCGATCTCACAGTCGATGAGAACGAGTCGATTTCGGACGTACTCCCAGCCGTGATGTCTCAAGACAAGGCGGTCCGCGTCACCCGAAACTCCGGGGAGACGATCGGGAGCCTGTGGCGGGACGATGTCGTCAGGACATTTAGCAAATGACGGCACGAGCCGAGTTGCCGCCGCTGCGCGAGAACCGCCGGCAGCAAGTTGCGCTCGTGCTTGCTGGCGCGCTGGTCGCAACCGGCGCCGCGGTGGCGTTGTCGGTCTGGATCCCGCCCGAACACCTGACTCGACAACGTCTCGACCTGGCAACGCCGATTACCGAATTTTTCGAGTTCGTGTCGCGCGACATCGAGATCTTCGGCAGCCGGTTTTCCGAATGGACGCGTGCGTTTGCCGGGCTAATTGCCATTCCCTTGGATCTGCTACGCGGCATTCTGGCCGACGGCTTCAACATTTATCGCATCGATCAACCGACCATTTTCATCCCGCCGCTGCCATGGTTTCTGCTCTTGCTTGCAACAATGCTGACGGTGGCGCGATTTTCTGGCGCGTTGCTCGGCGGTTTGACCGGTTTGTTTCTTGTCTATGTTGGCAGTTTCGGATTGTGGCAATCGACAATGCAGACCGTGGCCGCCGTCAGCGTCTCAGTCTCTGCCACGATCTTACTGGGACTTTGGCTCGGGATTGCCGCTTACCGCAATCGAAGGCTCGAACGTGTGCTCGAGATCGTCTTCGACGTCATGCAGACGATACCGGTGTTTTCATACCTGGTACCGCTGCTGGTTTTCTTCGGTTTCGGGCCTGCTACCGCGCTGATCGCGACGATCATCTTCGCGATGCCGCCTATGGCGCGGGTAACAGCACTGGCGCTGAAGGAAGTGCCCGAAGAGATCAACGAATTTGCTGCCATCTCAGGATGCACGAACCAGCAACAATTGTGGTGGGTCTTGTTGCCCGCCGCGCGTCAAAAGCTGCTTCTGGGCGTGAACCAAAGCGTCTTGTTCACCCTCGCTATGGTGATCATAGCGTCTGTCATCGGCGCAGGCGGACTAGGATCTGACGTGCTCAACGCGTTGCGCGGGCTTCGCGTCGGCGACGCCATCTCGGCCGGACTTGCAATCACGTTCCTGGCCATTCTGGTCGACCGGATTCTGCACCATGCCAGCGCGCGCGCGGCAGCGTCGTCAGACAGCGGCAGACCGCGGATGCCGACATGGCTGCTGCCGGTCTTTGTCGCGGCGCTGCTGGGCCTCTGGCTGCTCGTCGCCGTCCTGGCTCCGCAGATGGCCATGTGGCCTCAGCACTACACACTGCCTCATGGCCAGTTTTGGAACAGCGCTATCGGCTGGATCAACACGCACTTCGGCGAAACACTCATCCAAGCCCGCGATCTCCTGACAACATTCCTGCTTCGACCGGTCAAAGACACCCTGACTGGGGTTCCCTGGCCATCAACGGTGCTCGTCCTCGCCGGCATCGGATGGTTGCTGGGGGGATGGCGTTTTGCGCTCATCGCGGCAGCGACATTCACGTTGATTGCGCTGACGGGTTACTGGGACCGCGCGATGGTGTCGCTTTATCTCGTCCTGATCGCGGCGCTGGTGTCAGCCTTGATCGGAATACCGATTGGTGTATGGGCAGGGCTCGACAGCCGCGCCTACAACGTCGTTCGGGCAGTTATTGATGTTCTTCAGACGCTCCCGACATTCGTCTATCTCATCCCCGTCGTCATCATATTCGGAATCGGTGACGTTGCGGCACTTCTTGCGATCGTTCTCTTCGCGATCGCACCAGCTATCCGATATGCCGCCGAGGGCATAAGACAGACTCCGAAGGCGCTCCTTGAAGCAGCAGAGATGTCGGGCGCAACCGCAACCCAGCGGCTGTGGCTGGTCCAACTGCCCAACTCCGCGCCACAGATCGTTCTCGGTCTCAACCAGACCCTTCTGATGTCATTCAACATGCTCGTCATAACGGCGCTTGTTGGAACACGCGGCCTGGAACAGGTCACGTTGCAGTCGATTGTCAGGCTTAATCCCGGTGAAGGGTTGGTTGCGGGACTTGCGATATCCGTGATGGCGATCGTGCTGAGCCGCATGCTGACCTATGCAAGCCAGCATCTTACCGGCCACAGCTTGAGCATGCGTGACCGATGAGCAAGGGCTCGCAGCCAGCAGCATCTCCATATTCGACAACACTCTCAAGGGACGCGAAGTGACCAGCAGTTTCAAAGACAAGCACGTTCTCATCACCGGTGGCGCCAGCGGGATCGGCCGCGCCGTGTCCATGGCGTTTGCGAAAGAGGGGGCGAAGGTTTCAATTTTTGACATCAACGAGGAATATGGGGAACGCACACGAGATGAGGCACTGGAAGCCGGTGGTCAGGCCCAGTTTCTCCCTGTCGATGTCTCCGACGAGAAGGCCGTCGTCGGTGGCGTGGAGCGATGCCAGACCGAGTTCGGTGGCGTTGAAGTCCTGCACAATCATGCTGGGACCGTGGTCATTAAGCCGTTCCTTGAGATGACGGTTGCTGACTGGGACCGACTCATGGCGGTGAACGTCCGATCGATGTTCCTGGTCACGCGCGCGATATTGCCGGGCATGATCGATCGCGGACGGGGCGCGGTCGTCAATACGTCGTCAGTGACCGGCGTGGCGGCCACCGCACTTGAGATCGCCTACAGCGTCACCAAGGGCGCGGTGCACATGTTCACCAAGGGCATTGCCACCGAATTCCGCGATCATGGAATTCGGTGCAACGCCGTTTGTCCTGCCTTCGTTCGAACCGAGCATGGCATGACGGAGATCAGGGAGTTGGACCGGCTCGGCACCTCGATCGGGGATGGCGACATCGCCGCCTCGCAGGGACGCATCTGCGAACCCGAAGAGGTCGCGCCGGCTGTTTTGTTCCTTGCCGGTGATCAGGCGAGTTTCATCAATGGTGAGACGCTGTATCTCGACAACGGACTGCTAGCGAAGGCGGGGTAAGGCAGTGAAAGCGCTGATTATACTGGCTCATCCGGAGCCGAAATCGTTCAACGCGCATCTGGCGCGATCGGCATCCGATGTGCTCGCTGAGCAAGGCTTTCAGGTTCAAACGCTCGATCTCTACGCATCCGGCTTCGACCCGTGCGAAGGTGCCGATCACTACGTTCTGCGCCGCGACAAAGACCGCTTCGATGCCCAAACCGAGCAGCGCTACAGCTGGGAGAAGGATGCATCCGCGCCCGAGATCAAATCGGCCATCGAGGCCCTGTTCGATGCCGATCTCGTGGTTTTTCAGTTCCCGCTCTGGTGGTTCGGGCCGCCGGGCATTCTGAAGGGATGGCTCGACCGGGCGTTCGTTTACGGGGCGTTGTACCGAAGCTCGGCGCGTTATGACACTGGACCGTGTCGGGGCAAGCTCGCGCTGACCTGCGTCACGACAGGCGCTTCAGAGGAGGCATGCAGCTTCAATGGGCATGAGGGCGATACCAATCTGATCCTATGGCCGTTTCTGTTTTCGTTACGCTATGTCGGCTTCAGTGTTCTGGAACCCAATCTCATCTTCGGTGTACGTGGCGGTCTGAGTGGGGACGAGGCGCGCGCCCAGGACATCTATCTCCGCGATGCGGATGAGACATACCGCGCCAAGCTTCGATCCCTCGAAACATGGCCGCACGTTACATTCAATGCTGACGGTGACTTTGACGACGCGGGTCTGCTTCGGCCTGACGCGTCGGTCTACAGCCCATTCATCCGGCACCGTGCCAGAATGACTTTTTGAGACCCGACGCCTCAGCCAGCATTTCTTGACGTCAGCTCTATGATCCAATTCACAAATATCTCTGCATCCGGGCGAGGAACCTCTGGCACAACCACGCAATAGCGTCGCTCGTTGAGCACGGAGACAGTCGATACGAACTCAAGATCGCCGTTCTCCAACTCCCGCCTGACGAGATCTTGAGGGCACAAAGCAATGCCTTGTCCGGTTAAAGCAGCATAAGCGACCAGGCCAAAATCCTCATAGATATCTCCGGGCAAACTGCCAGGTACATGTATCCCCACGCGCGCAAACCATTGGCGCCAAGCGGCGGTGTCCCAATCGTGGATTAGCGGGGCGTCCAGCAAATCGGCTGGCCGGTGGAAAGGGCCATGTCGGGTGATAAAGTCAGGGCTTGCAACGGGCCGGACCGATCCTTCTAGGAGGTCGTAGACAGCACCTTCGCCGCGATAGTCGCCGTCGACAACGCACAACAACACATCGGCGTTTGAGAGAGAGAAATCCGAGACGCGATGGACATAGGAGAAGCTCAGGCGAACGCTTGGTGCATGCGCGCGGAAGCTTCCAAGAGCCGGAACAACGATCCGCGTGGCAATGGATGGCAGCGCGGAAACCCTTAGGGGCTGGTTGTTCCTCTGACCCTGAATGCGATCGACAGCGGCATCGATTGCACCGAACGCCAGCGTCAACTCGGCGCCGAGCTCCATTGCTTCAGGTGTCGCATGCATCGCGCGCGCGCTACGATCAAAGAGCTCTTGGCCAAGATCGTCCTCCAGCTTTCGGATCTGCTGACTGATCGCCCCAGGGGTCACGTGGAGGTCGGCGGCGGCCGCCTTGACGCCGCCACAGCGTACCACTGCCTCCAACGATTTGAGTGCCTTAATCGGGTAGCGTGACATCGAAAGTTTAGCTTAGCTAAACTGTTGAGCAAAATCAAATCGTTTGAGCCAGCCGTGGTTTGGAGTCACACTTCCTCTGGAGAGAAATATGGCGGTTGAGGAAGTAAAGTGATTGTAAGAAAACTCAGCGAAATCGCAGGCACTGAGCGAGACGTAAATTGGGGAAACGGACAAAGTCGCCGCTTTCTTCTTGAGAAAGATGGTATGGGGTTTGCGTTCACCGAGACTCTTATACTTGCAGGAACTGATATATTTATCCAATATCGCAATCATCTAGAGGCCTGCTATTGTATCGAAGGGTCCGGCGAAATCGAAGACGAAACCGGTAAAACGTTTCCGATCGAAAAAGGCACGCTTTACGCGCTCGATCAGAACGATCCTCACAAGTTACGCGCCTGGACGGATATGCGTTTGATCAGCGTCTTCAATCCGCCGATCCGCGGCGACGAAAAGCACAATCTGGTCGGCGACGAGACCTCCTCATATTAGGTCTTTGTCGAAGATGAGAGACAATCGCCAAGAACGTACGGGAGAGAGCGGACAATACAGCATTGACATGCTGGCCGCCCACGAAGCGTGCCACTGGCCTGACGGATTCTCCGAAGACTTGGCACGGGCAGAAAGCCGCGCGAACAAACTTAGGTTGGCGCTAAGGGAAGCGACAACTGGATTGCGCGGTCACCCGTCGCTGGGTGAGTGAGTCGGGTGATGACCGATCCAACGACCCTTTCATTACTATCTGCCCGACAGGCTATGGCGCTAGGTGACTTCAAGCCCAGTGAGTATCTAGAAGCGCACCTTGCGCGGATCGATCAACTAAACCCGACTGTTCATGCGTTCACCGAGGTAGACCATGACCGGGCACGCGCTAGGGCGCGTGAATTGGACGGCTGTGCAGGCGGCGACTGGCTGCCGCCCCTGTTTGGCATCCCCTTTGCCGTGAAGGACATCATCGATGTCCAAGGCGCCGTTACCACCTGTCAATCCCGCGCCGGCTTCAGAGGGCCCGCCGCAAGAACGGCATCCGTCGTCTCCAACCTTGTCGACGCGGGCGGGATATATGTCGGCAAGACCGCGCTGTATGAGTTCGCCCTCGGCGGCCCAAGCTTTAACGAGCCTTGGCCAGTCGTCCGGAACCCTTGGAACCTAGCGTTCACGCCCGGGTCTAGCTCGAGCGGCAGCGGTGCTGCTCTGGCCGCGCGCATGGTTCCCTTGGCCATCGGGACCGATACCGGTGGATCGATCCGCAGCCCGTCGACAATGTGTGGCGTGGTGGGCCTCAAGCCGACCTTTGGACGCATCGCGACAGACGGTTTGTTTCCTCTTGCGCCGAGCATGGACACGGTCGGTCCGATGGCCCGGTCGGTTGCCGATGTTGCGATCGCCTTCAAGATGGCGATTGGCGAGGCAGCGGGCACAGCACACCCAACGGATCCAGACGTCGACGGACCGGTTCTCGGCCGCATAGATCATCTTTGGCGCGAGGATACGGAGCCATCACACGACGTCGTTCTGTCAATTGATGAGGCGTTCAAGGAACTGACTGGCCAAGGCGCAACGCTGGTTGACCGCCAGGTGCCTCACCTCAACCACTTCAACGCTGCTGGGTGGACAACGCTTTACGCCGAAGCGTTCGAGGTTCATCGCGACGGCCTAGTTGCGCACCCGGAACAGTTTGCCGAGCCTGTCCGCGACATGCTTCTGACCGGAGCCTTCTTCACAGCGTTCGACTACCTGAACGCACAGCGGCTACGTCACCACCTCACAGAGGCCGTCGAACAGGCACTCGATGGCGTCGACGGTCTTGTCACAGCAGTGAGTGCGCGCCCGCCGTGTCGCATTGAGGATCCGGAGCAAATGGCCAAACTCGCCGCCGCATCGACCCGTGTCCTCTGCAACGTAACAGGCCATCCCGCGCTTGCCCTGCCTATTGGGTTTTCGTCGGCCGGGCTACCGATCGGCATTCAGATCATCGGCCGCAAGAACCAGGAACATGCCCTGTTGGAAGTCGGCCGATGGATCGAAGATCGGCTGGAGGGCTGGGACAGGTCCGCACTTCCGCCATTGCTCGCCACTCAAGAGCGGAGGGTTTCGGCATGAAGGACGATCCGCTGCATAGGCTTTGCTACCTGCGGGTCGAAGATCGAGCCCGACAGCTCAATGACCCGGGCACTTCCCTCACATGCAGTCGAACGGGCACGGAACGGTGAACTCGCGGCAACTGGAACTGTTTTCATTGGTGTGTAGCGCGGGGAGTTTGAGCAAGGCGTCCCTCAATCTCGGGATGACGCAACCCGCACTAAGCAAACACGTCCGAGATCTCGAATGCGAACTCGGTGTTCAGTTGTTGCATCGAAACGGTCGCGGCGTGTCCCCCACACCGGATGGCGATCGGCTGTTGCAACATGCCGATGCCATCCTGACGCGTATGCGCGAGGCCAAAGAAGAAGCCTTACGGTCGCGAGATGCCCCTGCGGAAAACCTGACAATTGGTGTGACACCGACGATCGGGCGGATGCTCATCGGCCCGCTGAGCAACCGATTGGTGGAGGCTTTCCCGGACATTCGACTGCGCTTCGTCGAGGGGTTCAGCATTCACCTCCTGGAAGGGTTGACGGAAGGAAAGCTGGATATTGCCTTGCTTTACGACAGCGGTGCTGCCAGTCGGCTTCGTGCCGAGCCTTTGCTTAAGGAGCGGTTGCACTACGTGTCGGCTGCCTCGGCCAATGCGATGCCGCCGCGGATCACACTTGCGCAGGTCTTGAAGCGCCCGTTGATACTGCCGGGCACACCTTACGGGTTGCGGCCACTCGTTGCGGATGCAGCAGCGGACATCGGCAGCCGGTTGGATGCTCGGATCGAAGTCGATGGTTTCGGGGCCATGCTTGATCTTGTGATCTCGGGCCTAGGCTCGACGATCGTGCCGGGCGCCGTCGTGCGTCGGGAAGTGCAGGCAGGCGATCTTCAGATTTCCGAGATCGTCGAACCCGAGCTGTTTCGAACGGTTGTCCTCGCGATCGGGATCAACCGTGTCCGCATGAAAGGCCTGTCCAAGATTGTTTCGATGGTCAGGGAAGAAACGAAAAACGTCTACGAAGAACGCCTGCCGACTGGTCCGGCGCGCCTTGCGGTCGCGGTCTGACCCGCGTCAGCGAGTTAGGGCACCCTGGTGAACCCTAAGTCATTGGACGTGCTCTAAATATTTGTTTTGTCGCAATTCCGGACCCGAAACCGGTTCCCACTTTCGCTGGAATTGCTCTATGGCTGCTCCCGCATGAATGGGGAATGGCCGACAGCACCTGGCTTCAGCCGACCGTCATCATCCCAGTCATCCCAGCCACTGAACGGGATCGACGGCCGCTGATCGATCGACTTGAGAGCCGCCTTGTAGCCTTCAAAATAGCCGCGAAGCCGTTGTGCAGCAGACGACTCGTCTGAGTACTTCAGTCCGCCCTCGACCCCGAACCAAATGCAGGGTTCTAGCACCGTGAAGCCAACATAGTGGAGTGTGAAGTTGAGCGGCCAAAGAAGCAGATCGATGTCGCCATTGCGGCCGTTGTAGCTGAAGGTGGCTTCAGGGGCGCCGGTAGTCACCGACAGCATGGCGCGTTTGCCTTTGAACACGCCGGCATCGTAACGGCGACGGCCAGTGTAAGCGCGGCCATAGACGAGGACACGATCTAGCCAGCCCTTCAAAATCGCAGGCGGTGTGTACCACCACATCGGATATTGCAGAATGAGAAGATCGGTGTCGTCGATGATCTTGAGCTGGCCTGCGACATCCTCCGGCAGCGTATCTGTCTCCGCGGCGTGCCGCTGTTCGGCCTGGGCATCAAAACGACCGGGGTACTGCCGATTGCGGAAGTGGCCGCCGCGCTCAAGCGGATCGAATCCCATTCCGTAGAGATCGACAAGCTTTGACGAGCCGGTCGAACCGCCAAGCTGTTCTTTGGCGATGCGGGCAAGCTCGGCGTTAAAGGATGCAGGTTCAGGGTGCGCGAGGATCACTGTGGTTTGCATGACTTGGCCAGGAACGCCTTTAGTTTCAATTCGTTTTGTCAGCGAATAGTGAAGGGGTCCGGCGTTTTCTCACCGGTGAAGATCCATACTGATTTGGTTTGCAGGAATTCATCGATCGCGTGCTGGCCGTTTTCGCGACCAAAGCCCGATCGCTTCACGCCCCCAAAGGGTGCCATAAAGCTGATTGCCCGGTATGTGTTGACCCAGACCGTCCCTGCCTCGAGCTGCTCCGACAGTCGAAATGCGCGGCCGATATCCTTGGTCCAAAGGCCGGCTGCCAGCCCATATGAACTGTCATTGGCGATGGCGACCGCCTCGGCCTCGTCGTCAAACGACAGGACGCTGAGAACCGGCCCGAAGATCTCTTCCTGGGCGATGCGCATCCGGTTGTTGACGCCTGCGAAAACGGTCGGCTGAACGAACAGGCCCGAACGACTGCCCTCGACCGTGGCCGGAGCACCGCCCAAACACAGCTCGGCGCCTTCCTCGCGGCCGATGTCGATATAGCTGAGAATCTTGTCGCGTTGGGCTCGCGTGGTGATCGGACCGACTTGGGTCTCGTCGAGACTGGGATTTCCCAACCGTGCCTTGCCCGCCTTCTCAAGCAGACGCTCAAGCGCTTGATCATGCAAACGCCGCTGGACCAGGAGCCGAGACCCGGCAATGCAGGTTTGCCCGCTGGCAGCGAAGATCCCGGCTATAGCTCCGTTGACCGCATCTTCGACATCGGCGTCCGCGAAGATGATGTTGGCCGATTTTCCACCAAGTTCCAGCACGACGGGCTTGAGCCCACGCGCGGCTGACTGATAGACCGCGCCTCCCGCCTGATCGCCCCCGGTAAAGGCGACCTTTGACACTTTCGGATGGCGCGTCAGTGGCTCGCCGACTTCGTCACCGAAACCCGTGACGATGTTGACGACACCTGGCGGCAAACCTGCGCTTTCGGCGACCTTCAAGAATTCGAGAGCGGATGCAGACGCATGTTCCGACGGCTTCCAAACGATGGTGTTGCCGGCAGCGAGTGCCGGCGCCAGTTTCCACGTCGCCAGCAGCAAGGGAGAGTTCCACGGCGTGATGATTGCGACCACTCCGAGCGGCTCTCGCCGCGTGGTGACTGCATAGTCGGGCTTGTCGATCGGCAGGAACGCACCTTCGATCTTGTCAGCCAGGCCGCCAAAATACTCCCACCATCGCGCCGAATACGCGATCTGTGCGCGCATCTCGGTGATGAGCTTGCCATTGTCGCGCACTTCCGTCTTGGCGAGGTGTTCAGCGTTCTGAAGAACCGCGGCTCCGATCCGGCTCAGCAAGCGGCCGCGGTCGGATGCCGACATCGTTCGCCAAGGCGGCGATCGGTATGCAGCGTCGGCGGCTTTTACGGCTTCATCGACATCATCTGCGGTACATCGTGGCAGTGTGGCCCAATGTGCGCCGCTGAACGGATCCAGGCTTTCAAACGTCTCGCCACCAAAGGCTTGCCGCCATGTGCCGCCAATCGAGATCGCATAGTGCTCTTGAGTGCTTTCGGTCATGCGGTCTGCGCTCCGATCGCGTTCTGGAACCGGAGCTTTATCTCCACACCATCGCGGCTCGGCATGACCCGTGGCGGTTCGTCCGCTTTGATAAGGAGGCGCAGAAAACGGGTGGAACCACGCTGGCGCAGCAACGGCACTGCGGCATTCAACTCATCCTTGGTCGCAATGGTGATGGCCTGTGCGAGGCCGCACGCTTTCGCAACGCCGGTCATATCGCAACCGGCACCGGCGTGACTGACCTGCATTCCGGTCTCGCCATAATACCCGTTGTCCAGCACGACGATCGTCAGATTCTCCGGCTGCTTGACCCCGATCGTGGCGAGTGCACCCAACCCCATCAGCATCTCGCCATCGCCCGTCACGACAACGACATCCAGGTCCGATCGCGCAAGTGCCAAGCCGAGCCCCACGGTGACTGAACTGCCCATTGCCCCCCAGAGGTAGTAGTTGCGCGCGTGGTCACCGGCCGCAGCGACGTCATAGGTCGCCGAGCCCAATCCCGTCACCACGGCAATGTTGCCACGATCCTTGAGGAGCATGGCCACCGCTTCTCGACGATCCATCATTTGCGAACCCACTTCTTCCGGCCAATCAGACGCTGCGACAGCAAAACGGACGTGGCGATGCTGCTGCCGAACGCCATGTCGATGGCCGCCTGCGTCAACTCGACTGCCTCGGCAGGTTCGTTCGCACGGTAGGTCATGAACCCGGACAGCTTCAGCGTTTGTTCGGTGATCGATCCCATTGGAACTTGCCATGGGTTGAATTCGGCGTATTCGCCGCGCATCGTCACGATGATGACCAGGGGGAACCTTGTGATCTGCTGGAGCGAAAACGCGTTGACGCAGTTTCCAACCCCACTTGACTGCATCAAGAGCACAGACCGTTTTCCACCGAGCCAGGCGCCGGCACATAAACCGATACCCTCTTCCTCGGTCGTCAGGACAACGTCCGTTATGGCCTCGTCAGCCCGGCATTGAGTGATGACGGAGGAGTGCCCAGCATCAGGGACATACCCAACAAGCTCGATGGCGTTGGATTTTAGCGTTTGAAAGATCCCGTCCTGCCAACTCTTGGGATCTCGATCTGTCGAATCCGTGTCAACAGGAGCAACGGCAAGCGTATTCATGATAGCCTTTCACGATATCAACCCCATCACTTAGAATACGTGGTGGTGTTCGGGTTGGCAGATAACAGATCTGTTGCCCACAGCCGTTGTTCGCTGCGGTTGTGACAAGACCAGACCTGTATTCCTGGTGAGTTTTGCTCCGGCGATCACCGGATGCCAGCCGTTGATGTTTATATCAGCTATCTGCACGCGGCCGGGTCCTGCAACGCTACCCCTTTTGCATGGCGCTGAGAGACCTTGACAGTCTCCGCGCATCACCGTGTCGCTGGGCTGTGTCGCGGGTTATAGCTGCTATATCTGGTGACCACCGTTCAATTGATTAGAATAAATAGAATTGCAGATCTCGATCATTTGATGGAGGTTGAACAATTGGAGGAAGAATTGAGCGGGAACGTAAAATGGCCATTCACAAACTTTCATCACGTTCACACTGCGGCCAAAGACATTAAAGTTGCACATGATTTTCTCAAACCTCTTGGGATACACCTTGAGGGGTACAATCACCCTGGTGTTTTCAAAGTTTCTGAAAACATCGATGAGGATGAATTCTGGGCTCGAGACTATAAATTCTGCCGTACTGGCGCTGCGCACATGCAGTTCATGTCACCGCACAAACCGGGGCGATATCAAAATTTCCTCGATACATATGGAAACAGGGTCTATAGCCTTGGATTTGTTGTAGACGATGTTGACAAAGCCGAGGCGGCTCTCCTTGAGCGCGGCCTGACGATACGGACCAAGGGCCGTCACGAAGATGGCTGGGGCTTCACCTATTTCGACACGTTCGACACTTTGGGCGTGCTGCTGTGCATACGCCAGTCTGCCGAGAATGAGGCAACCAGCCAAGACAACGTGTCCGAAGGCGCGTTCAAGACACTCCATCATGTCCACATCATCGTCGATGACATGGAGGAGGTCTCGAACTTCCTGCAGGGAATTGGGATCGAGGTAAGGAACTACCAGCATCCGGGCGGCTTCGAACTCCTGGAAGGGATCGACGAGGACGCGTTCTGGAAGCTCGGCTACAAGCACGCCGTCTGCGGCGACGTCCATTTGCAAATCATGTCACCTGCCGAAGAAGACACCGGCCACAAGCGCTTTGTCGCCCAGCACAAGCGCCGTGTCTTCAGTCTTGGTTTCGTCGTCGACAACCTCGATGCCGAAGAAAGCTTCGTGAAGAGCAAAGGTCTGAACGTCCTCATGAAGGGCCGCCACCAGGACGGCTGGGGCTTCACCTATTTCGACACGTTCGATCAGCTGGGTTTCAACTTGTGCATCCGCACCAACCCACGCGGCTGACGCAGCGCGTGACAAGACTGCGATCAACTCAAGAACAAACAGATACCAGTGGAGGAACCCATGCTACATAAAACAAGAGGAATGCTGACCAGAGCACTCACACTGGCAGCCGTGCTGCTGACCGCCTGTCTTCTTCCATCGTCCGCAGATGCCGAGTCGACCTACGAGCGCATAGTGCGAGAAGGAACCATACGAGTCGGGATCTACAACGAGGTGCCGGTCGGATACATCGACGAAAACGGGCGGGTGACAGGGGAAACGCCGGAAGTGCTGCGCGTCGCATTGGCAGGGATCGGTGACATTGAGATGGAACCCTTCGTCGTCGACGAATTCGGCGCCCTTATTCCGGGCCTTCTGGCCGGCCGTTTCGACGTCATCGCTGCCGGCCTGTACATCACGCCAGAACGTTGTGAGACCATCGCCTACACCCGGCCGACCATCAAGTATGGCGAAACGCTCGTGGTGCGCGAAGGCAACGCGTTCGAAATTCATAGCTATGACGATGTTGCGCAACACCCTGAGGCAGTCATCGCCGTTGCGCCCGGTTCCGTCGAAGCCAAGTATGCACGCGCCGCCGGAATTCCGGACGATCGGATTAGAATGCTCGCCGTTAGTCAAATCGGCGTCGCCGCATTGCGGTCCGGGCAGGTAGATGTTTTGGCAGTGCCTGCGGTCACTGGGCAGAAAATGGTCGAATCTGCAGTCGATGGGGATATCGAGCTCGTCGATCCATTCATTGATCCAGTCTTCGAGGGCAAGGTCGCCATCAACTATGCTGGCATGGGGCTTCGCCAAGAAGATACCGATCTTCTCACTGCGCTGAACGCACAGCTCGACGAGTTTCTCGATACAGTGGGACACCTCGAGCTTGTTTCGGAATTTGGCTTTGCCGAAGCCCAACTCCCCGATGGCAAGACCGCGGAAGAGGTCTGTTCAGGCAACTGATCCTGCCGACTCGGACTTGTGCGCAACCAGAGTAGAGCGGCGCGAACAGACCGGCCGAAGTGTGGCCTTGATGGGTCGCGATTTCGGTCGGCTTCCCAACTCCGCCGCGCACTCAGTTGCAACATCACGCTTCGGAAAAACCAACGACCTCAGACTCCGTCTATAGGACGATGATCGCGGGGCGATAGGCGGCAATGGACAACGTACTCAACTATGTTCCCGAGTTGATCGAAGCAACTGCGATTACGATCCAGCTGACATTAGCGATTATTATCGTGGCATTCGTTGCGGCATTGGTTGCCGGGAGCGCTCGACTTTCCCGCTGGCGCATCGTGCGTCTCGTCGCCGGCATCTATGTCGAAGTCTTTCGGGGCGCATCCGCTCTCATCATTTTGTTCTGGATATACTACGCGCTTCCCTTTTTCGGCGTTTCCCTCGACGCCTACATGGCGGCGGTTATCGGCCTTGGGCTCAACAGCGGGGCCTATGGAGCAGAAATCGTTCGAGGTGCCATTCTCGCGGTTCCCAAGGGGCAATACGAAGCCGCGACGGCGCTTAACTTCACATCGCTCCAGAGGCTTAGATACGTCATTCTTCCGCAGGCTATCGTTATGATGATGCCGCCATTCGGCAACAAGTGTGTCGAGATATTGAAGGCAACATCGCTTGTATCTCTCATAACGCTGACCGATCTTACAGCGCGTGGCAAACAACTTGCCACAATCACATTTCAACCTATCGAAGTTTTTCTAATCGTTCTTGTTATATACTTTGTCATCGC
Source organism: Pseudomonadota bacterium (assembly GCA_039819185.1). Lineage (GTDB taxonomy): Bacteria > Pseudomonadota > Alphaproteobacteria > Rhizobiales > Tepidamorphaceae > JBCBSK01. Next base: position 17,581 of record JBCBSK010000045.1, read on the forward strand.
ATCAATCATTTCATTTGTAATGCGGCGCCTTGAAGCGGCATTGGCACGCAATGTCGGGCGGAGGGTTGTCGCATGATCTGGGATTGGGAATATGCCATCGACGTCCTGCCGGCGCTGGCTGAAGCATCACTGGTCACGCTTGCAGCAACCTTCTGGGGGTTCTTTTTTGCCCTGATAATCGGTCTGGTGTTGGCGTTATTGCGCCGATCACAGATCTGGCTGATACGCGCGTCAACTGGCTTCTTTGTCGAATTCGTGCGTTCGACGCCACTTCTTGTGCAACTGTATCTACTTTACTTCGGCTTACCACAAATCGGCATTACGATGACACCGTTCACCGTGGGAGTCATTGGCCTCGCAGTGCACGTGGGAGCCTATATCTCTGAAGTCTATCGGGCGGGGTTGGACAACGTGCCGGCAGGTCAACTCGAGGCCGCTACGGCGCTTAACTTCGACAGCTATCGGCGCATGATGTTCATCATTCTCCCGCAAGCTATTCCGCCGATCATTCCGGCCTTAGACAATTATCTTGTCTTGATGTTCAAGGATACATCTCTTCTGTCGGCCATCGCGGTCGTGGAAATGCTGCAACTCGCCAAGATTCTTGGATCAGAATCTTTTCGATTCCTTGAGCCAATGACGATTGTTGGTGTCTTTTTTATCGTTATGAGCCTGCTCGCCGCTTCTGGCATCCGGTATGTCGAGGCGCGCGTGGGGCGTGGGAGCACCTGAAATGGCAACCGAAACACCAATCGCGGATGGGGAACCAATCATCCGCTTCGACAAAGTGCGAAAGTGCTTCGGTGATCATAATGTCCTGGATCAACTCGATCTTGTGGTCACAAGGGGAGAGAAGCTTGCGATCATCGGGCCTAGCGGCTCTGGAAAGTCAACGATCCTCCGCATTCTGATGACCCTTGAGCCTATTGATGGTGGCGTGGTTGAGATCGCCGGCGAGCCGCTTTGGCACCTTCGGCGTAATGGATCCCTGGTGCCAGCCGACGAAAAGCACCTGCGGCGCATGCGCCGCCATATCGGGATGGTGTTTCAGCACTTCAATCTTTTCCCCCACATGACTGCACTAGGCAACGTCACGGCGGCACTGACTCATGTGCTCAAAATGCCGAAGAAGGAGGCTGAGGAAAGGGGCGTCCAGTTGCTTCATCGGGTCGGCCTGGCGGACAAACTGAACAGCCGGCCATCTCAATTGTCCGGCGGACAACAGCAACGCGTGGCCATTGCCCGCGCTCTCGCCATGCGGCCGAGCATCATGATGTTTGACGAAGCCACGTCCGCGCTCGACCCTGAGCTTGTCGGCGAAGTCCTGAACGTGATGCGCGATCTGGCTCACGAACATGATCTGACGATGGTTATCGTAACCCATCAGATGGGATTTGCGGGTGAGATCTGCGATCGCGTTAGCTTTATCGATAGCGGCCGGATCGTCGAGGAGGGACCACCGGATCGCGTGCTCAAGCAACCCAGGGAACAGAGAACGCAGAGCTTCCTGCGTGCCGTCTTGGACTCGTAGGAGCTGTCATCAAAGGCCTGTCGTCCTCTCGACAGCTCGAAGGAAGATCAAACAAAGGATGGCTCGAAGGCTTGATCAAGCTTCCTTTGATACAAGCGCTCTTCGATGAACAAGCGTCCTAAGAACGGTTTTTCAGAGCCATTCAGCGCAAACGTCAATATCTGTTTCTGGAATGACAAGGACTAAGTGACTATGCATCCCGAGTGGCCGTTTAGCACCTTCCATCATATTCATATTGTCGTGCCGGATCTCGAGAAAACAAAGCGCTTTCTCGGTGGCATCGGCTTGCCGCTTCAGAACTATACGCATCATATTGCGGGAGCGTTCACGACGCTTGAAGGGATTACTCAGGAGGAGTTCGACGAGCTCGGCTACGCATTCGCCGATATTGGCGGTGTGCATCTGCAATTCATGTCACCCGGAGCGTTGGACAGCCCTCACAAGCGTTTCATCGAGGCCAATGGCGGTCCGAGGCTCTTCAGTGCCGGCTTTGTCGTTTCCGACGTCGATGCGGCCGAACAGGCGCTCGTCGATCGGGGGCTCTCGATTTTGATAAAGGGCCGGCACGAGAACGGGTGGGGTTTCACCTATTTCGACACAATCGCACGGACCGGTTTCAATATCTGTGTTCGCCAGAGCCCAAAGGGCAAACATTCCCATGAACCAATTGGGAAGGGCGAAAAGATATTCAGCGAATTTCAGCACGTCTGCGGTTACGTGCCGAATCTATCAGCCACAAGGGCCTCTCTAACCGAGATCGGCCTTTCCACCGAAGGTTACAATCACCGGCATGAAGGTGATTTCAAGCTCTTGCAGGGGTTATCGCGAGAGGCGTTTTGGAACCTCGGTTACGAGCACGTGATGGTCGGTCGTGTGCATTTCCAGATCATGTCACCTGGCATCGAACCCTCGCCGCAGAAATCCTATGTCGATGCCTATGGTCCCCGCGCCTACAGCATTGGATTCTATGTCGAGGACACCGACGACGCTGAACGCCAGATGATCGACCGCGGCCTGACTGTCGCCTGGAAAGGACGGCATCAAAACGGCTGGGGCTTTTCATACTTTGATACTTTCAAGGACCTCGGCGTCATGATCTGCCTGCGCCAGAGCCCCAAGGGATAGATCAAAACTCTTGCTGCAGTTCGCCGCCTTCAACAAGAGCTCATGGTCCATCTGCTATAAGCAAGCTCTGATCTCGCTTCAGTTCTTTGCACGGTGAAGTCGAAGAAATTACCAGAGGCTGTGCGTAAGGTTTTGTGAGTGCAAGGTGTCGCTCCATCGGAAAGCGCACCTTGTTCGTTTCCATCCGAATCTTGATCCAACGTAGCTGCAACGAGCCTGGCGGATCGATAGGTCAACGGCTCATATTGTTTCTACAATTATGGCTGGTATAGACCTTGTTGGGTATCGCGCCTTACGTCGACGCAGGCATTCTAGTTTGCAAACGTTTGAGGTCTTCGATGCCAAGCGGCACACCAGTTAGCCACACTTCTCCTTGGGAACGGTTCGCCGTCGAACTTGACGACGGCCCCAATGCGACGGCTGCGATCGGTCTTATTGTTCCGAGCAACGACCCGGTGATCGAGAGCGAGATTCGGGCTTTCACGGCCGCGGTAAGCGGTGTGGCGGTGCTGGCAAGCCGCGTCCTGCTCAGCGGAACAACCACTCCTGAGGGCCTCATGAACATGCTCGGGCAGATCCCACAGGCCCTGTCGGTCCTTATGCCGGACGCCCGGCTCGACGTCTTGGCATTCGGCTGCACATCAGGAGCAATGGCAATCGGTCCCGAACAAATCTCCGCCCTAGTCGCCAGTGACAGGCCTGGACTCCCGGTAACCGACCCTGTGACGGCAAGTATCACCGCACTCAACAGGCTTGACGCCCGCCGCATCGCCATCCTGACACCTTATCCAGATGTCGTGAACGCCATCGTAGAGGACCACTTTGCTAGACAAGGGTTCTGCCTAGGCGCCAAAGGGACTTTCGGGCAGCAAGGTGACGCCGCTATCAGCCGCATACCACCGAACGCCATCTTTGAGGCTGGCGTGGCGCTGGGCTCCCGAGGCGTCGACGCACTGTTTGTTTCTTGCACCGCGTTGCGGACCTCGCCAGTTATCGAACAGATTGAGCACGCGATCGACAAACCGGTCGTCACCAGCAACCAGGCGTTGGCCTGGCAGGCCCTGAGGTTAGCCGGCTATAACGGCGCTGTTCAGGGCTTTGGCAGGCTATTGACGTTATAGGAACCAGTCCGAACCTCATCTTGGTCACCACAACCTAAGGCGTCTCAGGAACGCCCAATTCGTCCTGTGATCCAGCGCCGAATCGCCACGCTCGGACCGCGTTGCTCGACACCACCCGGTATCGTCGCAAAATAGTTGGGAAGCGCCTCGGCGGCGGCGTAGCTTAGCGCGAAGGGCGCGCATAGATCGCCTTTGGCTAGATAGTGCGCTGCGTTCACCTTGTTCGCCAAAGCGACGCCGTAGCCTGATCGCGCGATCTCGAGTGCCAGATGTGAATAGGGTACTCGCAGCACCACTTGCTCAGGGTGGTCGGCGATTTCCGGTAGAACGTCACGCCAGGACACAAGCCGTTGCTCGGTCTCGATCAGTGGCGCGCGCAGCAGATCGCCGGGCTGCGACAACTCGAGCCGCCGAACCAGGTCTGGCGCGGCGAAAACGTTAACATCGTTGTGCATCAACAACTCGCTATCGGCGTCGGGCTGTGGCGCTGTCCGGTATTCGATAGCAAGGTCAATGCCTCGAACGTCACGGGCGACCGTCAAGGCTTGCTGCAGCCTGATCGTGTAAGAGGAGAGCTCGCGCCGGAGGTCTGGCAGACGCGGCAATAGCCAGTTCATCAGAAAGGCCGGCGGCGCGGCGATCGTGAAGACACCGCGCGACCCGATCTCGACGATATCTCGCGTCGCGCGGTCGATGCCCTCCAGTGCTGGCTCAATGCGATGCAAGAAAGCCCGGCCGGCATCGGTGAGCACCAGGCCGCGTCCGCGCCGTTCCAGCAGCGTTACGCCGAGCTGCGTCTCGAGCGCATTGAGCTGGTGACTGATGGCCGACTGGCTCTGCGCCAATTCGGCGGCGGCGGCCCGCACGCCTCCGAACGCGGCCACCGCCCTCAGTGCCACCAGCGCCTTTGTGGAGGGGACAATCACCGTTCGAAAAATTGATGCTTTTCTCTCGAAAACATCATTTTTTGTCTCATACGGCACATGATATCGTCAAGGGTAAACTACGAGAGGCCCCTCATGCTCGATAAGCTTTCCTCATCGTCCGAGGATCTCGACGCCATACGGCAGTCGGTGCGCGCAATATGCGCGAACTATTCCGAAGATTACTGGAAAGATCTCGATGTAACGCGAGGTTATCCGACCGCGTTCGTTCGGGAACTGACGGAATCGGGCTTTCTGGGCTGCCTCATTCCCGATGAATATGGCGGTGCGGGGCTCGGGTTGATGGAGGCTTGCGCGGTCCTGGAGGAAATCTCCCGGTCCGGTGGCCATCCCGGTGCTGCGCATGCGCAGATGTATGTCATGGGCTCGGTCCTGCGCCACGGGACCGACGAGCAAAAACGCCGCTATCTGCCCGATGTCGCATCAGGCACGCTGCGGCTTCAGTCCTTTGGTGTGACCGAGCCGACGACCGGCACTGATACGACCTCTCTGAAGACGACGGCCGAACGCGACGGCGATCGCTACATCGTCAACGGTCAGAAAGTTTGGATCAGCCGCGTCCAGCACTCCGATCTCATGGTCCTGCTGGCGCGGACCAAGCCGCTGGAGGAAAGAACGCGCAAGACCGACGGGCTGTCGGCCTTTATCGTCGATTTGCGCGGCGCGGACGAGTGTGGCCTGACGATCCGCCCGATCGATGCGATGATCAACCACCATTCCTGCGAATTGTTTTTCGACAATTTTGCAGTGCCGGCGGAGAATCTCCTCGGGCAGGAACACCATGGGTTCCGCGTCATTCTGGACGGGATGAATGCCGAGCGCATTCTGATCGCGGCCGAGTGCATCGGCGACGCCCGCTACTTCATCGAAAAGGCAACGGCCTACGCCAATGACCGCTCGGTGTTCGGCAGGCCGATCGGTCAGAATCAGGGCGTCGCGTTTCCGATCGCCGAAACCTATGCCAGAACCGAGGCGGCCGCATTGATGGTCGAGCGGGCCGCAGCCCTCTTCGATGCCGGAGAAAAATGCGGCGCCGAAGCCAACATCTCCAAAATGCTTGCCGCCGACGCGTCATGGAAGGCCGGCGATGTTTGCATGCAGACCCATGGAGGCTTTGCCTTCAGCCGCGACTATCACATCGAACGCAAGCTGAGGGAAACGCGCCTCCATGGGTCTGCATGCAAACATCGCCGGCCTTCCATGACGCGTCGGCGGCAAGCATTTTGGAGATGTTGGCTTCGGC
>JBCBSK010000046.1:0-22916 GCA_039819185.1 Pseudomonadota bacterium
CCGTCATCTGCGCCAAGTGTGGCGGCGGCATGCAGCGGCCAGTTCGGATCATTGAGGAGTTCGCGCGCCAGTGCCACCATGTCGGATCGCCCAAAGCGCATGACCATCGAACAGGGCTTTCAAGTGCCCTTCGCAGACCGTATCCGCCAGGACGCCGACATGGCGACCATGGGCGTCGGTTTTCTGTGGGACCCGGAGGTCTGCGAGGCCGTTGTCGCCGAGGGGCGATCCGACATGGTGGCACTGGCGCGCGAACTCCTCAATGATCCGAACTGGCCGCTGCATGCCGCCGCCACACTTGGCGCAGATGACGGGCACCAGATGTGGCCGCCGGAAGCAGGCTGGTGGCTGATGAAGCGACAAAGGCTCGTGGAGAAGCTCGGTCTGCGTTAGGCTCTAGGCATGAGCGCCGCACCACCCGACCGCAGCACCGTCTCATCGGCCCATGCCGAGGCGATCCTCCGCTGGCATGCCGATCTTGGTCTCGATGCCGTAGTAGGCGACGCCGCGGTGGATCGGTTTGCACTGGAGGCAGACCGCAAAGCAGAGCGTCAGCAGGCAGTCGCCTCAAAGGCTCCGAAGCCATCTTCCGCAAGCTCCCGTCCGGCGAACGCAGCAGCACGAGCTGCGGACGAAACACCTCCGGCGCCCAGCGTCGATCTCTCGACGCTATCGACGGTCGAAGAGGTCACGGCCGCCCTCGAAGCTTATGACGGCTGCACGCTGAAGCCAGGTGCGACCAATCTCTGCCACTATGACGGAAACCCGGACGCCCGCATCGCGCTGATCGGTGAAGCGCCGGGCCGCGACGAGGATTTGCAGGGAAAACCCTTCGTCGGCCGGGCTGGGCAATTGCTTGATCTTATGTTCGGCGCAATTGGCCTCGACCGGACCAAGGTCTTCATCACGAACATGGTGTTCTGGCGCCCGCCAGGAAACCGCGATCCTAGTACTGCCGAGATCGCCGCCTGCCGACCCTTCCTCGACCGCACGATCGAACTAATCGATCCCGACATCGTTATCCTGTGCGGCAAGAGTGCCGCCGGCACGCTACTCGACACCAGGCAGGGAATTACGCGCTTGCGCGGCACCTGGGCGGAACCAATGATCGGCGGCGAGACGCGCCGGTCCATCGCCATGCTGCACCCGGCCTATCTCTTGCGTCAGCCTTTGCAGAAGAAGTTTGCGTGGCAAGACATGCTGGCACTTCAGAAGGCGATCGAGGAGCTGTCCGACGACGCTTAAGAAATGCGCCGGACCGAGAAGCGCGCCGCCTCGGCCAACGCATCGGCAACCGCCCCGCTTGGCAGCTCCGACAAATGTGAGATCGCCCGGTCGGCGCAGGCCTCGGCACGGCGGAATGTCTCATCGAGCGCGCCGTGACGTGTCATCAGGCCCGATGCGTGTGTGATATCGGCGTCGGTCACGTCGCCCTGGACGATCGTGCGCTGCCAGAAAGCGCGCTCCTCGGTGTTGCCCGCCATATGGGCGAGGATCACCGGCAGGGTGACTTTGCCCTCACGGAGATCGTCGCCGGTGTTCTTGCCAAGTGCAGCTTGTTCGCCGGAATAATCGAGCGCGTCATCGACAAGCTGGAACGCGATACCGAGATCGCGGCCATAGGCCTCGAGGCTTTTGCGCTGATCTGCATCTGCGCCCGCGACGATGCCGCCGACTTCTGCAGCCGCCGAAAAGAGTTGCGCCGTCTTGGCGTTGATGACCTTCAGATACTGATCTTCGCTGGTTGCAAGGTTCTTTGCGGCGACGAGTTGCATCACCTCACCCTCGGCAATGATCGCGGACGTTACCGACAAAACGCCTAGCGCCTCCATGGAGCCGGTCTCAACCATCATCTGAAACGCCTGACCGAGCAGAAAATCACCCACCAGCACAGATGCCTGATTGCCCCAGATCATCCTGGCCGTCGGCTTGCCGCGCCGCTGATCGCTTTCGTCCACGACATCGTCATGCAGCAGCGTCGCGGTATGCATGAACTCCACAGCTGCCGCGAGACGGACATGCGCGTCCGCAGCATTGGCGGGATAATCGAACAGTCGCGCCGCGGCACAAGTCAGCATGGGCCTGAGCCGCTTGCCGCCTGACGAGATCAGGTGCTCGGCCAATTCCGGGATCATCGAAACATCGGAGATTGTGCGCGACAAGATGAGGTCGTTGACCCGGCCCATATCTCCGGCCACAAGGCTCACAAGGCCGTCGATCGAAGCCGTTGAGGCGCGCGACGATGCGTCGTTGGCAGGATGCGGCAAGGCGCTGGCCACGAGAAGTCCTTTCATCACTCGGCACGTCACACTATGTCTGGCGGCCAATCGCGTTCATAGCGCGGCCGTCGATTAATGGCCACCGGACGTGAACGCGCACGATGCCGGATCATCCGTGGTCGCCGGTTAAAGGAGAACATCGAGCCGATGCGCGAATTGTTCCGAACCAATGATCCGGTGCTAATCTCATTTGTCGAAGCGCTGATGTCGGATGCAGGCATTCTGATCGTTGTGCTCGATCAGAATATGAGCATTCTCGAAGGCTCGATCGGTGTGCTGCCGCGCCGGGTCATGGTAGACGAGGACGACGAGCGCCAGGCACGGCGAATCCTGCGCGATGCGGGCCTCGAAGCGAGCACGGTCGGTGGCTGACACAGAAGGCATCGTCATCGAGACCACCGACGATCTGTTCCTCGGTGGGCGTTTGTCGATCCTGCAGCCGCGATCAGGGCATCGGTCCGGGATTGAAGCTGTGTTGCTGGGGGCGTCTTGCTCAGCCCAACCCGGTGAAACCGTTTTGGATATCGGATCTGGCGTTGGCGTCGCGGGGCTCATCGCAGGCACGCTGTGCCCAAGCGCCGAAATAACCCTGGTCGACATTGATCAGGACGCAATCCGCCTCGCAAGCAAAAACGCACCGCGCAATGGGTTCAACGCCAAATGCCTTGCTGGCGACGTGACCACCAGTGGGGCGTTGGCAAGGCTTGGCCTGACCCCAGGCTTTGCCGACCACGCGATCGCCAATCCGCCGTTTGATCCGGCCGCACGCACGCAAGGCTCAGACAATGACGGCAAGCGTCTGGCGCACAGCGCGCCGACAGAGCTTTTCGATCGTTGGATGCGTTTTGCCGCCTCAGCGATCCGCCCGGCCGGGACACTGACGGTGATCCACCGTGCCGACGAGCTTGTCCATGTGCTCAGCGCAATGGGCAGCCGGTTCGGCGACCTCGTCGTGGTTCCGATCCAGGCACGGCCCGATACGCCCGCAACGCGCATCCTGATCCGTGGCCATAGGGACCGGCGCGGCGATCTTAAGCTCATGCCGCCGCTTGTTCTGCATGGCGCAAGCGGCAATCACTTCCGTGAGGATGTCGATGCGGTGCTGCGCGGACGTGCTCGGATCGACATGACGACGGGAACTGTCGCATCCTTGGAGACTTGACCGTCTGCCAGCCCGCTTGTGATTGGCCGTAGAACGGTCCATCTAATGTCCAAATCCTGACGCCGATGTTACCGGCACCCGCCATTTTCAACGGACCCGCGTTACATGGTCTCTCTGCTCAGCCCCTTCCGAAGGATCATCCCGAAACGCTGGCGTAAAGACGCACCACTCGTGCCTGTCGTGCGGCTGTCTGGCCCGATCGGACTGCCGGCACCACTCGTCACCATGCTGACCTTCGAGACAGCGGCACCGCTCTTGGATCGCGCCTTCAGGATCAAAGACGCACCGGCAGTGGCTCTGATCGTCAATTCACCGGGCGGGTCGGCGGTCCAGTCACATCTGATCTTCAAACGTATCCGTGCGCTGGCAGAAACCCACTCCAAACCGGTCTATGTCTTCATCGAGGATGCGGCCGCATCCGGCGGCTATATGATCGCGTGTGCCGGTGACGAGATCATCGCCGATCCGTCATCGATCGTCGGATCGATCGGCGTCGTGTCAGCAGGCTTCGGTTTCGACCGGGCGATCGAACGCCTCGGCATCGACCGAAGAGTTTATACCGCCGGTGACCGCAAGGTGATGCTCGACGGCTTCCAGCCCGAAAAGCCCGAGGATGTGCGCCGCCTGCGTGCGCTCCAGAAAGACATCCACAAAACCTTCATGGCGCTCGTCAAGGAGCGCCGCGGCAAGGAACTCGACGGGTCTGACCGGACGCTGTTTTCCGGCGAGTTCTGGGCCGGCCAGAAGGCGCTTGACCTTGGTCTGATCGACCAGATCGGTGATATCCGCTCATTCCTGTTCGAGAAATATGGTGACAAGGTTCGGATGGTGCCGATCGCTGCCCGCCGCGGTCTGTTCAATCGGCCACGCCCCGGCGTCAGCGCGATGACCGACGGCATAGTCGAGCTGGCCGAACGTTGGCCCGACAGCGCGTTGAGCGCTGTCGAGGCGCGCATGCTCTGGCAACGCCTGGGGCTTTGAGCAATGGCTGGGGGGCAAACCGCGCGGGTGCGAACGGCGGTTGCCTCACCGTCCCAATCGGTTGCGATCTCGCTTGGCGCACTGCTTCTCGTTAATCTGATCCCGCTCATCGGCGTCTTCGTCTGGAACTGGCGGGTGTTCGACATCCTGCTGTTGTTCTGGGCCGAAAACCTCGTTATCGGCGCAATCACGGTGTTGCGCATGCTGACGGTCACGGTGACCCAGCGTCAGCTCAAGGGGATCGGCATGATCCCCTTTTTTACCATCCACTATGGCGGTTTTTGTGCCGTGCATGGCGTGTTCTTGTTCGTGATGTTCGGCAATGACGGCATCGGGCTTGGAGCCGCGCCGACGGCGATCGCAAGTGAAGGCAACCTGCTTCTGCCGGTCGCGGCACTGGCCGCAAGTCATCTCGTGTCCTTCATCGTCAACTTTCTCTGGGCCGGAGAATACCAACGCGTGACCGTCGACAAGCTCATGTTCCTGCCCTATCCGCGGGTTGTGATCCTGCATGTCGTGATCATTTTTGGGGGATTCGCAATCGCACAGGCCGGGGAGCCGGTGTTTGCGCTTGTTCTTTTGATCGCGCTCAAGACCGGGCTCGACGCGATGGCCCACATCAGGGAGCATCGCGCCCTACAAGCGACATCTTCTGCGGTCACCGAAAACAAGAGTAATCGCGACACTCTGCAAGACCCACATTGACAGGGAGCATTCATGCCGCCGCTTCTCGCCCTCGCTGCCATCGGAGCCGGCACGCTGATCGGCCTGAGATTGCTCGACCGCGCCCAGAAGCAGGTCGCAAGCCGGGTCCGCGCGTCGGAGCAGAAACCAATCGACCTGAAACCCGACCCCAAGACCGGCATCTACCGGCCCGACAGACGCGATGACGCCGGCGCGGCTTGATCGCGCGCGGCAACACGGCTAGGCCGGGCATCACTGTCCACCGACCCCACACGGTCCCCACCATGACCACGTCCCCAGGACTTGACCCGCAACGCTCCTTTCAGGGGCTGATCCTAACGCTGAGCCGATACTGGGCGGACTATGGCTGCGTCATCCTGCAGCCCTACGACATGGAGGTCGGTGCGGGCACCTTCCACCCGGCGACAACCTTGCGTTCGCTCGGCCCGAGGCCCTGGAAGGCGGCCTATGTCCAGCCGTCACGCCGCCCCAAGGACGGCCGCTATGGCGAAAACCCCAACCGGTTGCAGCACTATTATCAATATCAGGTGCTGCTGAAGCCCTCGCCGCCCGACCTTCAGGATCTCTACCTGAAGAGCCTTTATGCGATCGGCATCGACCCGGCCTTCCATGACATCCGTTTTGTCGAAGACGATTGGGAGAGCCCGACGCTTGGCGCCTGGGGGCTTGGCTGGGAGGTCTGGTGCGACGGCATGGAGGTCAGCCAGTTCACCTACTTCCAACAGGTCGCTGGCTTCGATTGTTCACCGGTGTCGGGCGAACTCACCTACGGCCTCGAACGGCTCGCAATGTATGTCCAAGGCGTCGACAACGTCTATGATCTGAACTTCAACGGCGGCGACGGGGACGACCGAGTCTCCTATGGCGATGTCTTCCTGCAGAATGAACAGGAGTATTCGCGGCACAATTTCGAGCATGCCTGCACGACAATGCTGTCGGAACAGTTCAAGGATGCCGAAAGGGCGTGCCAGACCTATCTAGAGGCGGGCCGGATCGGAGAAGGTGAGGATCGCCGCCATCTTATGGCACTACCCGCCTATGACCAGTGCATCAAGGCGAGCCATATCTTCAATCTGCTGGATGCGCGCGGGGTAATATCGGTCACCGAACGCCAGAGCTACATCCTGCGGGTTCGCGAGCTTGCGAAAGCCTGCGGCGCGGCCTTCCTGCACACGGAACAGGGCGGGGCGTGACACCGCTCGCGTAGCTCAGCGTCAGGGATTGACGGCGACGAGCCTGAGATCGGGCTGGCCCTGGAACCGAACCGGCCCAGGCGGTGACGCTCGGCGTTTGGTCAGAACGGCACGCGTTAGAGAACGTCCGCTCGGTTGAGAAGGGGCCCAGCCTGTTCCCACCCAGGCGGCAATCGCATCACAATCGCAGGCCCAGTCCAAGAGGCGTGTACGGCGGTGCGCGTCAGTGGTTTCCTGCTCGGCCCAGTCACGGTACTGTGCAGCAAGCGCCTTGATATCATCGAAGGAGAAATCGCGCGCCGTCGATCCGGGATCGAGCCTACGCGTTTGTGGCGCCGTCGCCGCCGAGAACAATCCGCCCACCGTTTGCCCCTCGCATTGAAATTCCCCAAATGACATCGTCCAACGCTATGGTTGATAAGTGGTTAACGTCGGCAATTCTTGCCGACCAAAGCGGGAGAACGACATGCGATTTGGCACAAGACTGCTCGCAGCAACCCTTGCCTGGGCGGGACTTGCGCTGCCTGCAAACGCCGCAGACCTGATGTGGTGGACCGGTGTCTTCGGCGATCAGCCTGGGTGCGCGGCCTATTTTAACGAGGCCGAGAGGGCCGGCGTCTTCGTCGACCGCGCAGGCGTGATGGGCCGGGAATGGGGCTGTGACTGGCAGTCAGTCCGCGACGGGGACGCAGGCGATAGCGATTTCTTCGTCTTCGAGGTAACCGCCATCTGCTTCGCCGAGGGCGATGAGTATGAGGTATCGGGCCAGGTCTCCCTGGCCGGGGATTTTTCGTCGCTGTTTCTTGAGATGCCGGAGGTCTATCCCGAAACGGAGTTTCCGTCGTGCCGCTAACTCTGTGATGCAGCCCGTTTCCGCGGCCGGCCCGGACCACGCATGACGCTGATACCAGCATGCGCCAGCACCTTGCGCATCACGGTCGGCAGCGCCTCGCTGGGAAGATCGCTTTCCGCGACAAACCGCATCCCCTTGGGCGGTAAGGCGGCAATGGGCAGATGCCCCTTCTGCACGGCCAACCTGAGGCGGAAATGGGTAAAGACATGGGTCACTTCACCGGCTACGGGTTTCCAAACCGCCGAGATGGGTGGTTTCGCCCTCGGCATGTCATCGCCAGTCACCCAGTCACTTGATGGCACTTCCGTCATCCCACCAAGCAGACCTTTCGGCAGCCGTGTGCTGAGCAGCACGGCGCCATCGGCGCGCACCGCGACAAAGGCTGTGCCGCAGCGCACCGGCTTGTCCGGTTTGGGACGTTTTCTCGGCAGGGTCTCGGCGATGCCGCTTCTGCGCGCCTTGCAGGAAGACATCCAAGGACACACACCACAGGCCGGCCTGGTCGGCGAACAGATGGTCGCGCCGAGGTCCATCATCGCCTGGGCGAAATCGCCTGGACGATCATCTGGAGTCAATGTCGTGGCCTTGGCCTTGATCTCGGGCTTTGCATCCGGCAGCGGCGTCTCGATCTCAAAGAGCCTTGAGATAACGCGCTCGATGTTTCCATCGACCGGTGTAGCGGGGCGGTCAAAGGCGATCGCTGCGATGGCAGCAGAGGTATAGGGGCCAATGCCAGGTAGGGCACGCAAGCCGTCTTCGGTGTCAGGCAAAACGCCACCATGGTCCTCGACGACCGTCCGCGCAGCCTTCAACAGGTTCCGCGCCCGGCTGTAGTAGCCAAGCCCCGCCCAAGCGGCCATGACATCCGCATCATTCGCCGCAGCCAACGTGGCGACATCCGGAAAACGGACCATGAAAGCGGTGAAATAGGGACCGACGGCCGCGGCCGTGGTCTGTTGCAGCATGATCTCGCTGATCCAAACGGCATATGGATCAGCGGCCTCGCCCGGACGCGCGCGCCAAGGCAAATCGCGGCGATGCCGGTCATACCAGGCAAGCAGATCACACGGATTGGGCGTAGGCCTGACAGGCTTGCGTTTGGACTTGGTTGGCTGAGTCGTCATGGCGCGGTATGTGAGCGGCGAGGTAGCCCGTGCGCAAGGTCAAAGCAGCGGGCCATGATCGGTTCGCCAAGTCTCCGTGTCATGCTAGGCTATGGGAACTGCTACTCCCTTAGATACAGGCCCCGTATGACCCGCGACCGTGGACGCCTGCCAAAAGCCATCGGCACTTTCGTTCCCGCGGCGGTCGGTGAAACGGCGCGCCGACACGGTTTCGTTCGTACCGAGGTGATCGCCCATTGGCGCGAGATCGTCGGCCCTGATTTCGCCGATATCTGCCGACCGGAACGGCTTACGCGCGGCCGCGACGGGGCAACCCTCACGGTGCGCGTCCCGCAAGGACGACTGCTTGACCTCTCCTATGCCACAGACCTGTTGCGAGACCGGTTGACGTCCGTGTTCGGCTCCGGCGCGATCGTACGCATTCGCCTTGAGCCTGGCGACATTACGTCGCAACCCGCACCATCCCGGCCGGCAGAAACACGTCCGGCTCCGCCGGCCGAGTTGTCCAGTCGCCTCGACCGCATCGAGGACCCAGGCCTGCGTGACGCCCTCGTCCGGCTTGGCGGCTATCAGCCAACGCCGTCCATCGACACAACGCCAGCGACGGATGAGGTCTGGAAGACATCATCACGCTCATCGCCGCTAAAGAAGACTTGATCTGTCTCCGGCTGGATTTCCCATGCCCTGCGCCCCATAACCGTGCACATTCGCCTGAACTGTGCCGCATTGCGGACTAGACTTCTGGCGGAGACGAATTTGGGGATCGGCGCATTTCGGAATCGCTGACAAAGACGCCGGCGAACCGTCGCGCGAAACCCCCTGGCGACAGGATGAAATGACATGACGACACGACGCACACTTCTTCTCGGCGGCGCGGCGGTGGCCGTGGCTGCAGCCGGCGCGGGAGCCTATGCCATCTTCGGAACCGGCAGCCCGTCCGGCCCCAGCACATCGGGCCCGGTGGCGGACGGCGACGCCGTTACCAGCGTGCGCCCATCGCCAAACGCATCGGTGAACATCGATGCGCTGCATGAACCAGGGCCTCTGGGCGAAGTCGCACTTGGTGCAGACGACGCTCCGGTCGTGATCGTTGAATATGCCTCGCTGACCTGTGGTCACTGCGCCAACTTCCACAATCACACCTATCCGACATTGAAGACAAACTATATTGACACTGGCCGAGCACGGCTCCTGTTCCGCGAGTTCCCGCTCGACCCGATCGCCACGGCGGCGGCCATGATCGCCCGATGCATGCCGGAAGACCGGTTCTTCGCCTTCGTCGATGTGCTGTTCCAGCAGCAGCGCGCCTGGGCTTACAGCGACAGCCCGCTGGAAGAGATTGGCAAGATCTCGCGTCAGATCGGCTTTTCACAACAAGATCTCGATGCCTGCTTGCAGAATCAGTCGGTCCTTGATGGTGTCAATGCCGTGAAGAACCGTGCGTCGAGCGAATTCGCCGTTCAGTCGACACCGACCTTCTTCATCAATGGGGAACTCCTGCGCGGCGCGCGGCCCATTGACGAGTTCGATACGCGTATCGAGGCGCTGCTCACTGCGTAGGAGCCGACCGAGAGTTTAACGCTCCGGTTTCTGACGCATCGGGCGGCCCTTCAGGGAGCAGGCCGCCCACAATGAAATTCACCCGGCTTAGGCTGACAGGCTTCAAATCCTTCGTCGATCGCACCGACGTGCCCATCGATCGCGGATTGACGGGTATTGTCGGCCCGAATGGCTGCGGCAAATCAAACCTTGTCGAAGCGCTGCGCTGGGTGATGGGCGAGAGTTCTTATAAAAGCCTGCGCGCGTCCGCGATGGACGACGTAATCTTTTCAGGCAGCGGCAAGCGGCCTGCGCGCAATTCCGCCGAAGTGGCTCTGGTCGTCGACAATGGCGACCGGGTTGCGCCCATTGCACTCAATGATGATGAAACCCTTGAGATATCTCGCAGAATCGAGCGCGAGCATGGCTCTTCCTACCGGATAAACGGCCGCGAGGCGCGTGCACGCGATGTGCAGCTGCTGTTCGCGGACGCCGCGACCGGCGCGCATTCTCCAGCGCTTGTCCGCCAGGGAATGATCGGTGAGTTGATCAGTGCCAAGCCGCAGGCTCGCCGTCGGCTGCTTGAAGATGCCGCAGGTATCAGCGGGCTCCATTCCCGCCGGCACGAGGCGGAATTGCGGCTCAAGGGCGCGGACGCCAACCTGACCCGGATCGACGACGTCATTGCCGAAATCGGTAGCCAGCGCGACTATCTGAAAAAGCAGGCACGGCACGCGAAGCGCTATCGCGAAATGTCGACCGAGATACAGCGACTTGAAGCGTTGGTTCTGTATCTGCGCTGGCGCGCTGCCTCCGCTGACCTCGAAGCGCTGTCCGAAACGGTAAGATCCGCAATCGCCAAGGTCGCGGCAACGACCGAAGACGCCAGTCGCACCGAACGCGTCCGCGATGATGCGGCCGCTGTTCTGCCAGGCCTGCGTGAAGCGGATGCGGCGGCGGCGGCGGCACTGCGGCGCTTTGTCGCAGAACGTGAGTCTCTCAGCCAACGTGAAGCAGCTGTCCGCGCCCGCCAAGCGGAACTCACGCGCCGGCTCGATGAGATCTCCAGCGACCGTGATCGCGAGGAAGCAGCGATTTCCGGGACCAACGACTCCCTGACGGCGATCGCCAGGGATATTGCGAGCCTCGAGGCCGACCTTGCCCGCGATCGCGAGACCGCGCCGAAGCTCGAAGCCGCGGCCAAAGAGACGCAAGCCGCGTTGACCGACGCCGAGGCGCGGCATTCAGCCGCAATGCGTGAGCGCGCCGAGATTACGGCCCGGCGCAAACAGGCCGAACGTCTGATCTCGGACCAGAGCACGCGACTGATGCGACTTGAAGCGCAACGCGCCGACATCGCGTCCGAGACCCAGCATTTGACCCAATCCGGTGATCACACGGCCGAACTCGCTGCCCTGTCCAGGGATGTCGAGAGTGCGAAACAGCAGCTTCAAGACGCCGAAGCGGCGGCAGTGGCGGCCGAGCAGGACAAAAGCGCAGCGGAACTAAGCGAACGCGCCGCCAGACGGCCGCTGCGCGAGGCGGAACAGTCACTCAAGGAACTCGAAACCGAACACCGTACACTGACCCGGCTGTTGACGCGCACGGCCGAGGACCTGTTCGCGCCCTTGATCGATCTTGTCAGCGTGGCTCCGGGCTTCGAGGCAGCTCTCGGGGCGGCCCTTGGCGATGAACTCGACTTCCCCGCCGATGAAGGTGCGCCGATCCACTGGTCAGAAGTCGCCCATGGTGACGATCCGAAGCTGCCCAACGGCGTGCGAGCGTTGTCGGATGTCGTGCGCGCACCAGCGGTCTTAACCCGGCGGCTCGCTCAAATCGGGCTTGTCCCGCAATCGGAAGGCGCACGTCTTCGCCACGAGTTAAAGCCCGGCCAGCGCCTCGTTAGTCC
Source organism: Pseudomonadota bacterium (assembly GCA_039819185.1). Classification (GTDB taxonomy): domain Bacteria; phylum Pseudomonadota; class Alphaproteobacteria; order Rhizobiales; family Tepidamorphaceae; genus JBCBSK01. The sequence continues at coordinate 11,746 of JBCBSK010000046.1, forward strand.
TGAGGGGGATCTGTGGCGCTGGGACGGTTTTGTGGCCCGGGCCGACGCCCAAACCGCCGCCGCCGAGCGGCTGGCCCAGCAAAACCGGGTCGCAGATCTGGACGTCGAGATTGCCACGGCTAAGGAGACACTTGCTCGGCTCACGGACGAAGCGCGGTCTGCCGAAACCGCAGCACGCAATGCGGCGCGCGCCGAACAGGCAGCACGAGAAACCGTCAAGCACGCCGCACGTGATCTCCAGAAGACCCAGGATGCGCGCTCTGCGTCCGAACGTCAGCATGGGGAAACCATCGCACGTCTCTCCGCGCTTGCCGAAGCCGACCTCCGCGTCAAGCAGAGCATCGAGGAAAGTGCTGCCGCCAAGGCCGATGCGGTGCGCGTGCTTGAGGGGCTTGGTGGCGACGACGCGCTGACCACAACCATTCAGGATCTGTCTCACGAAATCGCCGAGGCCCGCGCCCGCTTTGCCGAGGCCCGTGCCGCGGCCCAAAGCTGGCAGCGCGAACAGGAGATCCGGCAGACACAAATCACGGCGCTCACATCGGAACGTGAACGCTGGCAGACGCGCGTCGCGGAAGCCAATACCCAAATCGCCACCCTAGCGGTGCGGGCAGCGGAACTCGAAGCCGAGCGTGATCAGTTGACCGAGGAACCGGCGCGCCTTCAAGTGGCACGGGCAGGCTTGGCCGGACAGATTGACAGTGCCCAGAACGCCTGCCGCGAGGCATCCGATGCGCTATCGAAAGGCGAAACGTCGCTTGCCGAAGCCGAAAAGGTGTCGCGAGACGCAGAGCGCGGCCTGACCGAAGCTCGCGAGCAGCGCGCCGCGATCGAAGCACGCTTTGCGGCCCAGGAGGAGCGTCGCGACGATTGCGCCACAGCCATCACAGAGACGCTACACTGTGCCCCGGAACAGGCCCGAATCCATGCCGGGCTCGACGACAACACCAACGTAGCGCCGCTGCCCGCGACCGAGACCAAGCTCGACCGGCTGCGCCAGGACCGTGACCGGCTTGGCGCGGTCAATCTGCGCGCGGAACAGGAACTCGAGGAGATCGAGGAGCGCTACACCTCGCTCTATCAGGAACGCGAGGACCTCGACAAGGCAGTGCGCAAGCTCAGGCAAGCCATCAGCAACCTCAATGCCGAGGGCCGCGAACGCCTGATGGATGCGTTCGGAAAGGTCAACGAGCACTTCCAGCATCTGTTTTCGAAGCTGTTCGACGGCGGTAAGGCGGAATTACGGCTGACCGAGTCCGATGATCCGCTCGAAGCCGGCCTGGAGATCATCGCACGACCACCGGGCAAGAAACCGCAAACACTGACGCTTCTGTCAGGCGGCGAGCAGGCGCTGACCGCAATCGCGCTGATCTTCGCCGTCTTCCTGACCAATCCCGCGCCGATCTGTGTTCTCGATGAGGTCGATGCGCCGCTGGATGACGCCAATGTCACCCGCTTCTGCGCGCTGATGGACGAGATGGCGCGGATCACCGAGACCCGCTATCTGATCATCACGCACAATCCGATCACGATGAGCCGTATGGACAGGCTGTTCGGCGTTACCATGGCCGAGCGCGGCGTCAGCCAGATCGTGTCCGTCGACCTGGTTGCCGCCGCCGAACTGAAAGCCGCCGAGTAACCCTCGTATCCACAGCATAGAGGCTACTCACGCCATCCGCGCATGAGCCGATTGACTTGGTCGTGCCCCGCTGCCAAAGCTCATTGTATTGCCAGCCTGGCTCTGATCCGCCTCCGAAGGCACTGTCGGGGAGACCCAACCTGCCCGATCCGAATGATCCCGGCCGAAGGGCCCCAGAGCAACCTGATGACGAGGGGCTTGACCAGCGCCTTGATGCGCTGCACAAGCGGCTCGAAAAAGTGCAAGGAGCGCGCGTCGAGCCAACTGTTTCGTCCAAGCCATCCAACGCCGCCCTCGGCATGGCCTTTCGGATTGCCACCGAGTTCGTTGTCGGCCTGCTCGTCGGCGGGATGATTGGATGGCAGATCGATCAATTGGCCGGTACGCAACCCTGGTTCATGGTGGTGTTCTTCATGCTTGGAGCCGCCGCCGCGTTCCTTAACGTGATCCGGCTTGCGGATCGCATGCACAACGACCATAAAGCCGCCGGGGAAACCGAACCGCAGGCGGCAGCCGGACGTCACTCCCCCGAAGAAACGGGGATCGTCGCGACCGGCGGAACGACATCAGAAGGCGGCGCCGCGACCGGCGGTGCCGACAATGGGGAGCGCAAACGTGGCTGACGCGTCGCATGGCGGATCGCCGATAGATCCGCTGAGCCAGTTTGAAATCAAGCCGATCGTGCCGATCGAGATCTTCGGTCTCGACGTCTCCTTCACCAATTCCGCGCTTTACATGGTCATCTCGCTGGTGGTTGTCGCCGGCTTCATGATGATGGCGACGCGTGGTCGTGCGCTGGTGCCGGGCCGGATGCAGTCGGTTGCCGAGATGTCATACGAGTTCATCGCCGGGATCGTGCGCGACAATGCCGGCACGGCGGGACTGCAATACTTCCCGCTGATCTTTACCTTCTTTACCTTCATTCTCGCCTGCAACCTGCTCGGCCTGACGCCCTACGCCTTCACGGTAACGAGCCACATCATCGTTACCGGCGCGCTTGGACTGTTCGCGGTTGGTGTTGTCACGGCGATCGGCTTCGCGCGGCATGGCTTGGGCTTTCTCAGACTGTTCGCGCCAAGCGGCCTGCCAACCTGGATCATGCCGATCATCGTGCCGATCGAGGTGATTTCCTATCTTATCCGCCCGCTCAGCCTGTCAGTGCGTCTGTTCGCCAACATGGTCGCCGGCCACATGGTTCTGAAGGTCTTCGCAGGTTTCATCGTGATGATGGGCGTCGCCATGGGCTGGGTACCTTTCATTGTCATGATCGCGGTCAACGCGCTCGAAGTCCTGATCGGCTTCCTGCAGGCCTATGTCTTCGCCATGCTGGTATCGATCTATCTCAACGATGCGCTGCACCTGCACGATCACTGAGGCGTTCAGACCGATGATACATGTTTCGACCATCGCGCCTGCCCCTCGGCCTGCCCCACCTTCCGACCAGCCGGCACGCTAACCTGCTGGCCCCACCACAGAAGACCAGACTTTATCTTGAAGGAGACATCTCATGGACGTTGAAGCTGCACGCATGATTGGCGCCGGTATCGCCTGCATCGCGCTCGCGGGTGCTGGCCTTGGCATTGGCCACATTTTCGGCAACTATCTGACCGGAGCGTTGCGCAACCCGTCGGCAGCCGACGGCCAGCGCACCAACCTGCTGCTGGGCTTTGCGTTGTGCGAAGCGACGGGCCTGTTCGGCTTCGTCGTCGCGATGATGATCCTGTTCGTCTGAGCTGACGCGCAGATCTCACGCCGGCGGTCTTGGTGTCCGGATCTCAAGGGCACTTGGGTATGACATGATCGCCGGACACAGGTGATAGACTGGAGGGCTGTATGCCGCAGTTCGACGCCTCCACATTCGTCTCCCAGCTCGTCTGGCTGACTCTGACGTTTGGGGCGCTCTATTTCATCCTGTCGCGCATGGTCTTACCTAAGATCGCGACAATCCTGGAATCGCGCCGCGATCGTATCGCCAGCGATCTGGACGAAGCAGAGACCTTGAAGCGCCAGACCGACGAAGCCATCGCGGCCTATGAGCAGGCCCTTGCCGAAGCCCGTGACAAGGCCTCGACCATCGCGCGTGAGACGCGCGAAAGCGTCAATGCCGAAATCGAGGCGGAGCGCCATAAGGCGGAAGCCGAGGCCAACGCAAAGCTTGCAACGGCCGAAGAGGCGATCTCGAAAGCGCGTGGCGCGGCGATGGCCGAGATTGACGGCGTTGCGACAGAAGTCGCCGAAGACCTCGTTAAGAGCCTGATCGGTGGACGGGTCGGCAAGGCCGAACTCACCAAGGCCGTTCAGGCCGCGCTCGGCAAATAGGGGCCCGACCATGGACACGAAAACGCTTGTCGCCCTCGCCTTTGTCGCGTTCTGCGCATTGCTCGTTTATCTGCGGGTGCCGCAGGCAGCCGGGCGTGGCCTCGACTCCCGCGCCGACCGCATCCGCTCGGAGCTTGAAGAAGCCCGCAAGCTGCGCGAGGAGGCGCAGGCGCTTCTGGCCGAATACCAACGCAAGCAGCGAGCCGCCGAGGAAGAGGCCGAAGCGATCGTCGAACAGGCCAAGGAAGAGGCCAAGCGCCTGACCGATGAGGCGCGGGCTTCGCTCGCAGACATGGTCGAACGCCGCGGCAAGCTGGCAGAACTCAAAATTGCCCAGGCCGAGGCGCAAGCGGTCAGTGATGTGCGCAACAGTGCTGCTGAAGCTGCCGTGACAGCCGCCGAAGCCCTGCTCGCCGCCAAGACGACCGGCGACACCGCCGACAAACTCATTGCCGCAAGCATCAAGGACGTGGCCGCCAAGCTGCAATAGCTTGGTCACGGCAGTTATCTTTCCCGAACGACAAAGCCCCCGATTGCCACCGGGGGCTGTTTCGCACTGGCTTCTGCCGGTAGCAGCTACTCCGCAGCTTCCCGCGTCGGCTCAACGTCCTGGGGCTCAGGTGGCGTGTAGACAAGGCGCGGCGAGCGGGCCGCACGCGTTTCGTCCAGCCGACGTCTCGGCGCATGACGCGGAGCGTCGAGAAACCGTGTGTTGTCTCCTTCCCGCGCAGCCTGAGCCAGGTCTCGCAGGCTTGCGATGAACAGGTCTAGGCTTGCCCGTGATTCCGATTCCGTGGGCTCGATCAGCATTGCGCCATGGGCGACGAGTGGAAAATACACCGTCATCGGATGAAAGCCCTCATCGATCATTGCCTTGGCAAAGTCGAGCGTCGTGACACCAGTGTCCTTGAGAAACGCGTCATCGAAGAGCACTTCGTGCATGCACGGCCGGTCGCCATAAGGCTGGGTCATGAGATCACGCAGACCGGCCCGGACATAGTTGGCATTCAAGACCGCATCGTCTGACGCCTGTCGCATCCCATCGGATCCATGCGACAACATGTAAGCCATGGCACGGACAAACATACCCATCTGACCGTGGAAAGCCGTCATACGTCCGAACGCTGTCGAAGCCTTACCATCCTCCGCATGCTCGATCAGGCGTGCACCTACCTCGTCCGACAAAATCCAGGGCAGCGGAGCGAAGGGCGCAAGCACCTCCGAGAACACCACCGGCCCTGATCCGGGCCCGCCACCGCCATGCGGCGTGGAGAACGTCTTGTGGAGGTTGATGTGCATGGCATCGATGCCGAGATCGCCCGGCCGCACACGGCCGACGATGGCGTTGAAATTCGCGCCATCACAATAGAAATAGCCGCCCGCTTCATGAACCGCGTCGGCAATGTCGCGAACATCCGGCTCGAACAGGCCGCAGGTGTTCGGGTTGGTTAGCATGATGCCGGCGACGTGGTCCCCGAGCCGCGCTTTGACCTCGGCGGCATCCACCGTGCCGTCATCCCGCGCGGGCACCGCCTCGACCCCATAGCCGAGCAGCGCCGCCGTTGCGGGGTTCGTGCCATGGGCGGATTCAGGAACAAGCACAGTCGTCCGCTGCTCACCGCGTGCTGTCAGCGCCGCCTTGATCGCCATCATGCCGCAGAGTTCGCCATGGGCACCGGCCTTGGGGCTGAGCGCGACGGCCGGCATACCCGTAAGGACCTTGAGCCAGTCGGCCAACATGGCGATCAGATCCAACGCGCCGGGCACGGTCGATTGCGGTTGCAACGGATGGATGTCAGCAAAGCCCGGCAGCCGCGCCATCCGCTCATTCAGGCGCGGATTGTGCTTCATCGTGCAGGAGCCGAGCGGGAAGATACCGGAATCGATCGCATAGTTCTTCTGGCTGAGACGCACGAAATGGCGCATCGTTTCGGGCTCGGAAAGGCCCGGCAGATCGACAGCTTCGGAGCGTTCAAGGCCGCCGAGGCAGGTGCGGTTGGTCACCGGCTCTTCGATATCGATGCCGGATGCCTCCGTCCGGCCGATTTCGAAGATCAGCGGTTCCTCCAGCATTAGGGCACGGTTGCCGGTGAATGTGCCGGCATCTGCTGCACCCTTATTGCGCGGCGCGGTGGGGCGGCCTTCGCGGTTCATGCTCATGCCAACTCCTCCTTAAACGCCGACACCAGGGCCGCCCGGTCGTCATCCGTGTTGATCTCGGTCGATGCGAGGATCAGAAGATCGTCATGGCCGGCCTCGGGCGCGAGCCGGGTATAGGGGACGCCCGCGAGAATGCCGCGGCCCGCCAGCGTTTCGACCAGCGCATCCGCACGGCCCGGCACCCGGATCGTCATCTCGTTGAAGAAAACGTCGGTCAGGCGCTCAACGCCCGGCACGTCGTCAAGTCTTTTCGCGAGGTCAACCGCATTGGCATGGTTGACACGGGCGAGCTTGTCCAACCCACGCCCGCCGAGCAGCGTCATATGGATCGTAAAGGCGAGGCAGCAGAGGCCTGAATTGGTGCAGATGTTCGACGTCGCCTTGTCGCGGCGGATATGCTGTTCACGGGTAGACAGCGTCAGCACGAAGCCGCGCTTGCCGTCGGCATCAACGGTCTCGCCGCAGAGCCGACCCGGCATCTGGCGGACATGTTTCTGGCGCGCCGCAAACAGGCCAACATAGGGTCCACCGAAGGTCAGCCCATTGCCGATCGACTGCCCTTCGCCGACGACGATGTCTGACCCCATGGTACCGGGCGATTCGACGAGCCCGAGCGACACCGCTTCCGTGACGACCGCGATCACCAGTGCCCCCTTGGCATGAGCCGCCGCGACCACAGGCCGGAGATCACGCAGGCGCCCGAAGACATCCGGCGTCTGCACCACGACACAGGAGGTGTCATCATTGATCGCGGCAATCAGATCCTCGATGCCGAGCGGATCGGCGGGCAGGACCTCGAGTTGGTCTTCGGCCATGTCCGAGAGCGTGCGCACGACGTTGACGTAATGCGGGTGGAGCCCGCCGGAGAGAACGGCCCGCTGCCGCCGCGTCACCCGATGCGCCATGAGCACGGCTTCGCCGGTTGCGGTTGAGCCGTCATACATAGACGCGTTGGCAACCTCCATACCGGTCAGCCGTGCGACTTGGGTCTGAAACTCGAAGAGATAATGCAATGTGCCCTGCGCGATCTCCGGCTGATAGGGCGTGTAGGACGTCAGAAACTCCGAACGCTGGATCAGGTGATCGACACTTGCCGGTACGTGGTGACGGTAGGCACCGGCGCCGACAAAGAACGGCACCGAGCCTGCAGTCATATTCTTCGCAGAGAGCGCCGACAGTTGCCGTTCGACGGAGAGTTCGCTTGCAGCGTGCGGCAGATCCGGCGGGGCCTCAAGCAGCGCGCCACCGGGCACATCGGCGAACAGGTCTTCGATGCCATCCACGCCGACGGTGGCCATCATGTCGGCGCGATCGGTCTCGGTCAGGGGCAGATAACGCATCACGCCTGCTCCCCAACAAAGGCGTCATAGGCTGTCTGGTCCATCAGGCCATCGAGTTCGCCGGCATTCGAGAGCTTCATCTTGAAGAACCAACCGGCGCCTTGCGCATCCTGATTGACCGTCGCCGGCTCGTCGGTCAGCACGTTGTTGACCTCGGTAATTGCGCCGGACACGGGTGCATAAACTTCACTGGCAGCCTTGACCGACTCGACCACTGCCGCTTCGCCGCCCTGGGAAACCTCTTTGCCGATCTCCGGAAGTTCGACGAACACAACGTCGCCGAGCTGTTCCTGAGCATGTTCGGTGATGCCGACGGTCGCGATATCGCCATCGATGGCAAGCCATTCATGGTCTTTGGTGAAGCGCAGGGTCATGGTCGAGCCTCCAGGTTGGAATCGGCGCGCAAGTCAGCGCAGATAGCGATTGGGAACGAAGGGAAGAGTCGTCACGACGGCAGGCAAGGCTTTGCCGCGCACGACAAGGGCAAGCTTGGTATCGGCTGATGCATGCTCGGCCGCGACATAGCCGAGCGCGATCGGCCCGCCGACCGATGGTGCGAAACCGCCCGACGTGACGCGGCCGACAGCCTGACCGTCTGGTGTGGTGATCTCGGCGCCTTCGCGCGCCGGTGCACGGCCTTCAAGCGTCAGCCCGACGAGCTTGCGCGACGGTCCATCTGCCAGTTCGGCCAGAATGCGAGCCTCGCCTGGAAAACCTCGCTCGGCGCGGCGGCGCTTGCTGATCGACCAGGAAAGCCCTGCCTCGACCGGCGACGTCGTTTCATCGATGTCATTTCCGTAAAGGCAGAGGCCGGCTTCAAGCCTGAGTGTGTCACGCGCGCCCAAGCCCACTGGCTTGACGCAGTCATTGGCCAGCAAGGTTGTCCAGATCTGGTCCGTCTGATCAGCCGGAACCGACAGTTCGAATCCATCCTCACCGGTATAGCCCGAGCGCGAGAGATGCAGGTCAACACCATCGAACGAGCCTGTGCGGGTGTCCATGAACCGCATGCCGTCCACGCCCGGAACATGATCGGCCAGAACTGCGCAAGCCTCGGGACCCTGGAGCGCGATCAAGGCCCGCTCCGGTATCGGAGCAAGTGTCACACCAGCCGGCAAACGGTCGCGCATATGCGCATAATCGCGCTCTTTCCGCGCGGCGTTGACGACCAGCACAAGCGTCCCGTCATTCTCCGGATCGTCCGGCCGCGCGACCATCAAATCGTCGATAATGCCACCGTCATCGGTGAGCAATTGGGTGTAGCGCTGCCGACCGTTGGCGAGGCGAACGACATCCGCGGCGCATAACATCTCCAGAGCGGCAGCGACGGTCTCATGACGTCCGTCCCCGGCAACCAGCCTTGCCTGTCCCATGTGTGAGACATCGAACATGCCGGCATGCGTGCGCGTCCACTGATGCTCGGCGAGGATGCCTGCCGGATACTGAACCGGCATATTGTAGCCAGCGAAGGGCACCATGCGCGCGCCGTGCGCCCGGTGCCGCGCGGTCAGCGGAGTCTCAGCCAGAACGGCTGATCCGGTTCCGGAAGATGTGTTTGCGTCGGTCGTCTCGCCCATACACGGCTCCAAGTCCACAAGAGTGCACGACAGCGTCGTAAGACGCAGCCGAGCCCCCTCTGTCATGGAACCTGAGAGATTTCGCCGACCCGGTTGGACCCGGGGCCGACTTACGCCCGTCGGTGGGCTGATCGGGCCTGCGCCGTAATCAGCCGCTTTCCAGAGGCCCTAAGCTTGCGCGGTCCTGGGGGCCTGAGAGTTTCCGGGGCGGTTGCTCCTTCGGCGCCGACGCGCCCGGTTGCCCGGATCGCCGGTCTCTCCCGCGCACAGCATCGAGACAGGGTAAGCTTACCCTCTGCCCCCCACCTGTCAACGCTGGGCGGCCTCTTGTGCGTCAAATCCAACATAGAGGATGTAGCGGGTCAGATCGGTGCCGGGTGGAAAAGCGTAGACGAGATCGCTGTCGACATGGACGAACTCCACCGACGGACTGCCGGCGACAACCGATACCGGCAGCGGAATCAGCTTGGTCCAGACCGCCTCGCCATTGCCGACCAGAGCCGCACGAATCGGCACGGTCACCGTCTCAGGCTGGCCGGCGGGTCCGACCACAACCCGGCCCGTCAGGCCGAACTTCATGGTGAACTGGCCATCTGGCAGAACAGAGCATTCGCGTGCGGTGCGGGTCATCGTTGCCTGATAGCGCACACCCATCGGATCGTCCTGACGATCGGCTGCATAGACCCGAAGGGTCTCCGTGCCCTGACGGATTTCGACCGGCGGGCAGAACACCTGGGTCTGCGTTTCGGTCTGCTGCTGTTGCTGCAGTTCGACGAACTCCTCGCGTGGACCAAGCGTCAGAGCATCCCCAATGCCAGACAGGGCGCCATCGCCGCTGCCACAGGCCGACAACAACAGGGCGCATGCTGGTAGCGCGAACCGAAGAGACGACATACCCCTCCACCTTGACCGCGAACTCTGCGACATCATTTGACGCGACATCACACTTTTCCTCCGAGGCCGTGCCCTATATCAGGGGTCGAAGCGCATTGCCACTCCCGCGGCTGAAGCCGCCCCCGAGGCGCAACAAGATGCAGGAAAGGGGCAAGTCCATGACCAAACGTTCCAAACTCGACATCTTGTTGTGCGCCCCGCGTGGCTTCTGCGCCGGCGTCGACCGGGCGATCCAGATCGTCGAACTTGCGCTCGAACGCTATGGCGCGCCGGTCTATGTCCGCCACCAGATCGTGCATAACCGATTCGTTGTCGACAGCCTGCGCGCCAAAGGCGCAGTCTTCGTCAAGGAACTCGACGAAATCCCAGACACCGATGCGCCGGTGATCTTCTCCGCTCATGGCGTGCCGAAGGCGGTTCCAGAAGCGGCCGCCACACGGAATCTGTTCCATCTCGACGCGACCTGCCCGCTTGTGTCCAAGGTCCACAAGGAAGCACAGCTGCATTACAAGCGTGGCCGACACATCGTGTTGATCGGTCATGCGGGTCACCCGGAAGTTATTGGTACGATGGGACAATTGCCGCCAGGCGCTGTCACCTTGCTCGAAACGGAAGATGATGCGCGGAGTTTCATGCCGGATGATCAGACCGCGCTCGCTTACATCACCCAGACGACACTGTCAGTCGATGATACACGGGTCATGATCGGCATCCTCCAGGAGCGGTTTCCCGATATCTCAGGACCTCACAAGGAAGACATCTGCTACGCGACGACCAACCGCCAGGAAGCGGTCAAGGCAGCGGCCCCCCGTGCGGACGCAACGATTGTTGTCGGCGCGCCGAACAGTTCAAACTCCAACCGGCTCGTCGATGTCGCAAAACGCGCCGACTGCCCGGTCGCGGTCCTTGTCGAGCGTGCGGATGATCTCGATTTCGATAGGCTCGGGCCAGTCCGCACGATCGCGATCACTGCCGGCGCCTCGGCGCCGGAGGCTTTGGTCGAAGAAGTCATCGCCGCCTTCGCGGCCCGTTACGAGATCACGATTGACACGGTACGCACGGCAGACGAAGACGTGATCTTCAACCTCCCGCGGGTTCTGCGCGAAGCCGCCGAATAGCCAACTTCAAAGCACGCCATGGCGGTCTATACCGAGGTCGCGGACGCCGATCTCCTCAGCTTCATGTCCGCCTATCCGCTCGGCCAAGTCTTGTCGGTCAAGGGCATCGCCGAAGGCGTTGAGA
>JBCBSK010000047.1:0-22830 GCA_039819185.1 Pseudomonadota bacterium
ATCTCGCTACGCGCGGCATCTCCGTGCGGCGCGTCTCTCAGAAACTCCGGCAGAGTGCCGTCCGGGGTATCGTTATCGTGGTCCATCATCAGAAATTCTCCCGCAACCAGTGACTGACGCGGGCGAAATACCCGTCCGTTCCGGTCAGTTTCAGGGGCCGCGACGGGCGGAACTCCACCTCCCGCGCAGCCTGTGGATAGGTCAAAAGCCCAACGGGCGTGGCAAATCCCGGCCCGCGCGCGATCTCCGGCAGGCCAGCAACCCCGATGGGCCGGCCAATGCGCACCGGGCAATCGAGAATGGTCTCGGCAAGCTCGGTCAGGCCGGGCAACTGGCTCGTACCGCCGGTCACCACCGCGCGCCGGCCATGCCGCCGCCAACGGCCCGACTGGCGCAGGCGGTCGCGGGCGAGTTCAAGAATTTCCTCGATGCGCGGACGGATGATGTCAGAGACGTGCGAGCGCGGTACGGGATTGGGAATGCCTTGGCCGCTCGCATCCTCGATCGGCGGCACCGACACCATGTCGCGGTAGTCGGTTTGGGTCGAGATCGCGCTGCCATAGAGCGTCTTGATGCGCTCGGCCGCGTCGATCGAGGTCGAGAGGCCGCGGGCCAGATCCATCGTCACGTGATGGCCGCCAATCGCGATCTGGTCGCAATGGACGAAATCACCTGAGTCGAAAATCCCAATTCCCGTCGTGCCCGCGCCGATATCGAGGCAAACGGTGCCAAGCTCGAGTTCATCGGCGACCAGTACCGCGAGCCCGCTGGCATACGGCGTCGCGACAATACCATCGACCGCGAGATGGCAACGCTCCATCAGCAGCACCACATTGCGCACCGCCGGCACCTGGGCCGAGACAACGCTGAGATCGACCTTGAGCCTGCTGCCAGCCATGCCGCGCGGATCGGTGACCAGATTGTCGTCGTCGATGGCAAACGACACCGGCACCGAATGCAGGACAGCCCTGTCAATCGAGGCAGAATGGTCGTGGGCGGCAGACAGAACCCGACCGATGTCCATGTCGTCGATATGACCATGCACCCGAACGTCCGCCGCCAGCGCATCGGTCTTGAGCCGGCCACCGGACAGGTTGACGATCACCCCATCGACCGTCACGCGGGCCATGCGCTCGGCATGGTCGACAGCACCGCGCACCGCGCGCTCGGCTTCTTCCATCTCGACGACGACGCCACGTTTGATGCCTTGCGCGCGTTGGGTGCCAAAACCAACCACCTCGACGAGGTGGCTGCGCCCCGGGCTTTCCTGATCTGGCGCAAACGGCTTCAGCCGCGCGATCAGGCAGCAGACTTTCGAGCTGCCGAGATCGATGACGGCAAGCGTCTCACACTTGTTCGGCGCCACGGGCTTGGGATTGGGCAGACGCACCTGCATCAGGCACCCCTCCCCGGCTCGGCATCGTCCTCAGCGTCCAACGCCATCAGCTTGACCACCACCCGGTCCGGCAAGCGCAGATCGATATGAGACACCGCGCGCTCGGCAATGCCCTGACGTGTGATGAGATCGTCAAGCTGGGCCAAAGCCGCGTCGACATCGATCTCTGGCAACAGTACGTCGATGCCGGGATGCAAACGCAGCGTCCAGCGCCGTTCGGCAACGCGCTGGGCCGTTGTGGCCCGCACCGCGATCTCGGGATAAGGCAGCATCAGATCAAACAGTGCCGCAGCACCGGTGTTGGCTCCGGGTCCCACGAGAAGGGGAAGATCCGGTAAATTCCCGGGAAACACTTCCGACAATACCGCGCCATCGCGGCGCACCACATGGAAGGTCCGGTCATGCTGCCAAACGGCGAACGGATCCGCCTCGCGAATGTCGATGGACAGCCGGCTGGGATAAAGTTTGCGGACTTCAGCCGCCTCGATCCAGGGACTGGCTTCGAGGCGGGTGCGCGCTGCGTCTGCGTCAAGCCAGGGAAGTGCGACACCTGGCACGATCCCGACAAGGTCCAGCACAGCCCCTTCGTCGAGATGGGAATGGCCCGAGATTTCGATGCGTTCCAGGACGAAACCGAGACCATCAGCAACCCGCGTCGCGATCGGGGCAACCGGGTCTGACGAGGCCGCCAGCAAGGCGCCATAGAAACCGAAGGCTGCGATTAGACCGATGGCCGCGCCACGCCCAGCTCCCGGCTTGCGGAAGCCCCGCGGCAGCGCGGCGACAACCACATCGAAGCGACGATCGATCGCGCGCAGCCGTACGGCCGGCCAGGAACGCAGCCCTGCGCCGAACCGGCCAGCCCCCAATGCGTGCGCCGCTAGCGGTCGCATGAAGCGTCCTCCACCATCCAACCGACCAGCTCTTCGAGCGACATGCCGGCATGCTGCGCAAGTTCCGGCACCAGAGACGTTTCCGTCATGCCGGGCTGCGTGTTCACTTCGAGACAAACAAGGGCGCCGGACCCGTCCGGCCGATCGTCATAGCGAAAGTCGGCCCGCGTCACGCCGCGGCAGCCGAGGGCCTTGTGCGCCTTGACCGCCAGTGTTTCTATTTCATGGTAAATTTTTGGTTTAAGCGGCGCCGGAACGACGTGGCGCGACCCACCCTCGGCATACTTGGCCTCATAGTCGTAAAACATTGATGTCGGGACGATTTCCGTCACACCAAGGGATCGGTCGCCAAGTACGGCACAGGTCAGCTCTTTGCCGGCAACAAATTTTTCCGCAAGCATCGTCTCGCCGAACCGCCAGTCCGCGGAATGCAGTTCCTGCGGCGGATGTTCCATGTCTTCACGGACGATGAAAACGCCGAAGCTCGAGCCCTCGCCAACGGGCTTTAGAACATAGGGTGGCTGGTAAACATGACCCTGCGCGGCTTCTTCGCGGCTGACAAGGCGCCCCGTCGCGATGGGGATAGCATGGCTTGCGAAAATCTCGCGCGAGATCGCCTTGTTCATGGCAAGCGCCGATGCCAGGACGCCGGAATGGGTGTAGGGGATAGACAGAGTTTCAAGCACACCCTGAATAACGCCATCCTCACCGCCCGGCCCATGCAGCGCGTTGAAGGCAACATCTGGTTTGAGATCGGACAAGACCGTCGCAATATCGCGCCCTACATCGACCGGCGTGACCTGATAGCCCGCCCTTTCAAGCGCTGAAGCGCAGGCGGCACCGGAATTCAGGCTGACCGGACGTTCGGCGGCCCAACCTCCCAGCAAAACGGCGACATGTTTGCGACCGGCCATGAAGCGCTCCCAAGACGCGGGAGATCAGGCAGGGTTTGCCCATTCCCGCTAACGATTCGTTCAGAAAGCTGCGCCGGATTCCGGTAATGAAGCGTTAACATCTGGAAAGAAATCGTTGCCGACGCGCGATGCCTCCGCCGGCGGCAAACGACCTAAGGGGCGAACATCTCGACTTCGCCCGTCGCGCCGAACAGACCAATGCGCTTGATTTCCCACTCAAGCAGAACGCTGGACGTTTCATAGACCCGCCGGCGGACCGTTTCGCCCAAGGTTTCAATGTCGAAGGCCGACGCCCCCTCATCGGCGAGCAGGAAGTTGCAGTGCTGCTCGCTCATGCGAGCCGACCCGATCCGCAAGCCCCGGCAGCCAGCTTCATCGATCAGCTTCCAAGCGCTCTGACCCGGCGGATTCTTGAAGGTCGACCCGCCGGTGCGGCCTTTGGTCGGCTGGTGCTCCTCACGATAGCGTTCAACCTCGGCCATTTCGGCCAACAGTGCGTCCGGGTCTCCAGCTGTCCCCTGAAACAGAGCTTCGGTGAAGATCAGGTCCTGCGCGACGGACGATGTCCGATAGCCATAGCCCAAGGCGTCGCGGTCAAGCGTGACGATCTCGCCTTGGCGCGTCACGGCGCGAATTTCGATCACATGTTCGCTGGTGTCGGTGCGCTGACGGCCAGACGCGTCGATCTGGTTTTCACCGTCAGGGCGCTTGTCGCCTGCATTCATCCTCAGCGCCCCGCCGATGCCACCCGGAATCCCGGCATAAAACTGCAGACCGGACACCCCGGCTTCGGACGCTGCCTTGGCGAGTTGTTTGTCACGCACGGCGGTGCCGACCCGAACCCTGTGACCATCTTCGATGGTGATGTTTGAGAAGGGTTTGCCAAGCCGGACGACAAGGCCCGGCACACCGCCATCGCGCACCAGCGTGTTGGAGCCGAGCCCAAGCACGGAGATAGGAATATCGCCCGGTGTGGCTGAAAGCACGCTTGCGAGATCGGCTTCATCGGCGGGTGAAAACAGCGCCTGCGCCGGCCCGCCGGCCCGGAACCAGGTGACCGCCGCAAGGTTCGCGTTCGCCGTCAGCCGCCCGCGAATCTCACGACCTGTGGTCCGCGCCCGCGCGGTGATTATCCCCGTGATATCGTCAAACACGCGGGTTCAGGCTCCAGTGCCGAGTGCTGCCAGCTCGTCGGGCAGCTTGTTGGCCCATTGGGTGATGTTGCCGGCCCCAAGACACACGACATAGTCGCCCGGCTTGGCAACACCTGCGATCTCCCGCGCCAAGGCTTCAGGGCCGGACAAGGGACGTGCGTCGCGATGGCCATGCTGGGTGAGGCCAGCGACGAGACCATCCTTGTCAGCTCCGGGGATCGGTTGTTCGCCGGCGGCAAACACATCGGCGACGAATACCGTATCGGCTTCGTTGAGACAGGCACAGAACTCGTCGAACAGGCTTTGAAGGCGCGTATAGCGGTGCGGCTGAACAACGGCGATGACCCGGCCTTCGGCGGCTTCCCGCGCGGCGTTTAAAACCGCGATGATCTCGACCGGATGATGGCCGTAATCGTCGATGATCGTCGCACCATTCCATGTGCCGGTCTGAGTGAAGCGCCGCTTGACGCCGGAGAAGTCTGCAAGTGCGGCCTTCAACACATCCGTCGCCACACCAACGCGGCGCGCCACCGCGATGGCCGCGACGGCGTTCAAGGCGTTGTGTTTGCCGGGCATTGGCAGCACGAACTCACCCATCTCCTCGATGATCCGGGTTGGGCGTTCTCTCAGCGCCACCCGGAAGCGGGAGCCCCCGCCTGACGGCCTGAAATCGATCAGCCGCGCATCTGCCTGGAGGTTCTCGCCATAGGTGATCACTGTGCGGTCCTCGATACGCCCAACGAGCGCCTGGACCTCCGGATGGTCAGTGCACATCACCGCAAAGCCATAAAACGGCAGGTTCTCAACGAAGGCGCTGAAGGCTGCGCGGATGGCGTCGAAATCGCCATAGTGATCAAGATGTTCGGGATCGATATTGGTGACGATCGCGACTTCGGCGGGCAGTCGCAGGAAACTTCCATCCGACTCATCGGCCTCGACCACCATCCAGTCGCCGGCGCCGAGCCGGGCATTGGTGCCATAGGCGTTGATGATGCCGCCATTGATCACGGTCGGGTCGATCCCACCAGCATCGAGCAGGCTTGCGACAAGCGTCGTCGTCGTCGTCTTTCCATGCGTACCGCCGACCGCGATCGAGGATCTGAGCCGCATCAGTTCGGCCAGCATCTCAGCTCGGCGGACGACGGGAATGCGCCGGCGGCGGGCTTCGGCGAGTTCGGGGTTATCGCGCTTTACGGCAGATGAATAAACCACGACCTGGGCGTCCTCGACATGGCCCGTCTCATGTCCGACGAAAACGGTCACTCCCTTATCGCGCAGGCGCAGGACATTGGGGCTCTCGGACAAGTCCGAGCCCTGAACCGTATAGCCAAGATTGACCAGGATCTCGGCAATGCCGCTCATGCCGATGCCGCCGATGCCGATGAAATGGATGGTGCCGGTCTCAAGCGGCGAGCGCATGGACATATGAGGTCTCCATGGGAGAAAGGGGCCGCGACGGCGGCAATCGTTCAAGCTGCCGGTGGTAGCAGCGTCTCGACGAGATCGGCAAGGGCGTCAGCCGCGTGCGGGTTGCCAAACCCCCGCGCCTTTGCCGCCATGTCAGTCAGACGGTTCGGCGCATCCATCAATTCAGCCAGAAGGTCGGCGAGCGTGTGCGGCGTCATCGCCTGTTGCTGGAGCATCTTGGCGCCACCTTCAGACGACAGCGCTGCCGCGTTCATGAGTTGATCATTGTCGAGCGCATGCGGCAGCGGGACCAGCACGGACGGGCGGCCGATCACCCCGAGTTCGGCGACCGTCGAGGCGCCGGAGCGGCTGATCACCAGATGTGCCCTGGCCATGCGGGTCGGCAGGTCTGGAAAAAAGGGCTGGAGATCAGCTTTGACATCAACCGCATCATAGGCAAAGCGCACCCGGTCCAGATCCTCCTCGCGGCATTGCTGGGTCACCCTGAGGCGCGCCCGGCGCTCAGCGTCAAACCGCGCGACCGCCCCCGGCACGACATCGGACAGAATGCGCGCGCCCTGACTTCCGCCGAAAACAAGCAGCTCGAACGGACCATCGGCTTGCGGCGTCACATAGGGTGTCTCGCGGGCCGCAATCACCGGTTCGCGGACCGGAATCCCGACCTGAACGCATTTTTCTGCGTCTTCGGGCGAGAGATTGCGCACTTTGGGAAAGCTCGTCGCGATCTTTTTGACACGCGGCGCGAGCAATCGGTTAGCGCGCCCCATGACGGCGTTCTGCTCATGCAAGATCGCGGGAATGCCAAGGAATTTCGCAGCAAAGATCGGGGGCAGCGTTGGATAGCCACCAAAGCCGACAACGACGGACGGCTTGATCCTCTTGAGCACACCACGCGCCTGAAAAAAGCCCCGACCGAGCTTGAAGAAGGTGCGCGCGAGCGCCAGCGGATTCCGGCCACGAATCGTGTCCGCCTTGACGAGATGAATCTCGTCGGCTGGAAACGTCATGCCATAACGGTCACCGCGATCGTCGGTCATCAGATGAACGGTGTGTCCGCGCGCCCGGAGAACGGTGGCCAAAGCCTGGGCCGGGAAAAGATGCCCGCCCGTGCCGCCCGCGGCCAACAGGATTGGGCCTTGGGTGGACGTATCGCTCACGGTCTGACCTCGATCAGCCTGAGATCGGTTTCTTCCTCGCTGAACCGTGCATGTGGCCGTTTTCGCGTAAGCCCCAAGACCATACCCATGGTGATGGCAAGCGCGATCAGCGACGACCCGCCATAGGAGACAAAGGGCAGCGTCATGCCCTTGGCCGGCACGAGGTTGAGATTGACCGACATGTTGATCGCAGCCTGCAGGCCGACCTGGGTCACGAGACCGAGCACCGCGAGCCGTGAGAAGGTATCCGGCAAAGACATGCTGCGGGCCAGCCCACGCAGCACGACGAAGGCGAAAAGCAGCACCAGAACGAGACACAGGATGATGCCAAACTCTTCGGCCGCGACCGCAAACACAAAATCGGTATGGCTGTCTGGTAGCACCCGCTTGACGGTACCCTCGCCCGGCCCTGCGCCGAACCAACCGCCCCGCACCACCGCTTCGATCGAGCGGTCGGTCTGAAAGGTGTCGTGGGCGCCTGGATCGAGGAAGCGGTCGATGCGACTCTGGACATGCGGGATTGTGGCATAGCCCATGACGATACCGCCGATACCGACAATGCCGAGCGCACCGATCCACAGCCAGGACATGCCGGCAGCAAACAGAAGCGCGCCCCAGACCACAAGAATGAGCAATGTCTGTCCGAAATCTGGCTGCAGGACGAGAAGCGTCACGACAACCCCGAGCAGCCCGGCACAAAGAAGATGGGTCGGCATGTCGGGCCTGCGGCTTGCTTCGGACAGAAGCCAGGCCGCAACCACCGCGAAGGCCGGCTTGAGAAACTCCGATGGCTGGAGGTTGATGACACCGAGATCAATCCAGCGAGTGGCACCCTTGACCTCTTCACCGATGATCAACGTCGCCGCCGTCATCGCCAGCATGACAAGCAGGAGAGTCCCCGCAAGCCTGCGGATCTGCCGTGGGGTCAAAAGCGACACACCGACCAAAACGACAATTCCGGGGATCAGAAATAGGATGTGACGGTAGACGAAATGAAATGGGTTCAGTCCGAGCCGGTCGGCAACCGGCGGGCTACCGGCAAAGGACAGGATGAGGCCGGCGGCAAGGAGCGCGATGATCGCACCAAGAAGCTGCCGATCGACCGTCCACCACCAGTGTGCTGCAAGCGTCTGATCCGTCCGCCGGAACACGATATCCCTCCTAGGTCACGGCCTCGGCCGCAGGGGCCACATCGTCAAGAGTGGCCACGAGGTCCATAAACATGCGACCTCTGTGTTCATAATCCTTGAACTGGTCGAACGAGGCACAGGCCGGGGCCAAAAGCAAAACGGGGCCGGCCTGTGGGTCTTGTTTCATTATGCGCTGTGCCTCGGCTGCAGCATCCTGGACAGCACGGTCCAGCGTTCCAGATCGTGTGACCGGCACGCGGCCTTCAAGCGCCGTGGCGAGATCCTCCATAGCAGCGCCAATTAGATAAGCATGGCGGATGCGATGGAGTTCGTCCTCAAGCGCACCCAAGCCTGCCTCCTTGGCCTGACCGCCGCCGATCCACAGAACCTGGTCAAAGCTCGCGATTGATTGGGCTGCTGCCTCGGGATTGGTTGCCTTGGAGTCATTGATGATTCGGACAGGACCCAACCGACCGACAGGCTGCATACGATGTGGCAGGCCAGGATAGGACGACAATCCTTTTGCGATCGCCGCAGCCGGCACGTCGAGCGTGGTGGCGACCGCAATCGCAGCGGCCGCGTTCTGGGCATTGTGCAAGCCAGCCAGTGCCGGCGACAGGTCTGCGAGGCGGACGATATGAACGACATTACCACTGTCGATGACGGCGAGATTGCCATCACGCAGCGCCACCGACCGGCCGCGCCCCCCAAGCGGCCGTGTTGCCGAGATCGCGATCACGCTGTCGCCGGGATCGCGGCCCAAGCGCATTTCATTGGCCAGAAACCGGCCTTCAGCCTCGTCTACACCAATGACCGAAAGGGGCGGATGGCCGACAGCGAACAGCCGCCGCTTGGCGTTGAAATAGCCGCCCATCCCGCCATGTCGATCGAGATGGTCCGGCGCGAGATTAAGGAAAACGGCAATGTCGGGAGTCAGACAGCGCGCCAGATCGATCTGATAGGAGGAGAGTTCGAGAACGATCGTCTCACCTGGGCTCGGCGGATTGAGCGCCAGGACGGCGGTACCAATATTGCCGCCCATCTGAACCGCACGTCCGGTCTCGGCGAGGAGATGCCGGATCAGCGCTGTCGTCGTAGATTTGCCATTGGTTCCGGTGATCGCGACCACTTTGGCGTCGGGGCAGGATTGGAAGAACAGGCCGATATCGTTGTCGACCGGCACGCCCTCACCCCAGGCCTTGGCGATCACCGGATGCGGCGCGGGATAAAGATGCGGGATACCGGGACTGACAACGAGACAGGCAAGACCCGGCCAAGGCTCAGAGGCAAAATCGACAAGGGTGATCCCGTCGCCAGCCGCCGCCTCCCGTGCAGCCTCACCGTCGTCCCAAGCGACAGGCGTCGCGCCGCCAGCACGCAATGCCTGTGCGGTCGCAAGGCCCGTCCGGCCAAGTCCCAGAATACCGACAGTCTGGCCGTCGAAGCCTGTGACCGGAATCACGACCCTACCTCAGCTTGAGCGTGGACAAGCCTATCAACGCAAGCACAAAGGCAATGATCCAGAAGCGGACGACGATTTGCGGCTCGGCCCAGCCAAGCTGCTCGAAATGGTGATGAATGGGCGCCATGCGGAAGACGCGCTTGCCAGTCAGCTTGTAGGAGACGACCTGCACCATGACCGAAACGGCTTCGAGCACAAACAACCCGCCAACGATGGCGAG
The DNA here is from genome assembly GCA_039819185.1 of Pseudomonadota bacterium. Classification (GTDB taxonomy): domain Bacteria; phylum Pseudomonadota; class Alphaproteobacteria; order Rhizobiales; family Tepidamorphaceae; genus JBCBSK01. The sequence goes on from JBCBSK010000047.1 coordinate 9,755, forward strand.
CACGATCTCGTGCTTGGTCGCAACCGAGATCGCCCCCAGCATGCCCCCGAGCGCCAGCGAGCCGGTATCACCCATGAAGATCGAGGCCGGCGGCGCATTGAACCAGAGAAAACCAAGCCCAGCCCCGATCATGGCGCCGCACAGAACCGCAAGCTCACCCGTGCCGGGCACGAAATTGATCTGCAAATAGTTTGCGAAGATCGCATTGCCCGACAGATAGGCGATCAGACCGAACGTGCCGGCCGCGATCATCACCGGAACGATTGCAAGTCCGTCAAGCCCATCAGTCAGGTTCACGGCATTGCCGGCGCCCACGATCACGATGACCCCAAACGCGATGAAAAACAGGCCAAGATCGATCAAGAAATCCTTGAAGAACGGGATGGCCAGCGAGGTTGACGTCTCCGGCTGACCGATCATTGTCAGGGCGTACACGGCAACGATGGCGATGACGATCTCGATCGCCAGCCGCTGGCGACCGGAAAAGCCGGCATGGGACTGTTTGGTGACCTTGAGATAATCGTCATAAAAGCCGATCAGGCCGAAGCCGGCAGTGACGAACAGAACCACCCAGACGAAGCCGTTTGACAGATCAGCCCAGAGCAAAACACTGACCATCAATGCCGACAGGATCATGATCCCGCCCATGGTCGGCGTGCCCTTCTTGGTGATGAGATGGCTCTGGGGACCGTCGTCGCGGATCGGCTGGCCCTTGCCTTGTCGCACGCGCAGCATGCGGATCATCTTGGGGCCGAAGAAAAAGACGAAGAACATCGCCGTCAGGATGGCGCCGCCGGTCCGGACCGTCTGATAGCCGAACAGGTTGAAGATCTGGAACTGGTCGCTTAGGCCTTCCAGAAATACCAGCATGAGCGCATGTCCTCGCTTCGACGGTGGCCGGGCATCGACCCAGCCAGACCGACTCAGGCAGCGTCCGAAGGCCCGGAAGGCGGATAAGCGGTCTTGAGCGCCGACACAAGAGGTGCCATGCGGGTTCCAAGCGAACCCTTGACCATTATGACGTCGCCAGGCCGGACATCTGTGACGAGCGCCTCGACCAAATCATCCGATTTCGTGACATGGCGACCGCGCGCATCTTCGGGCAGCGCATGCCATAACGCGCCCATCAGCGGGCCAACACAGTGGACGAGATCGGCGCGCGCTTCAGTGGCAGGCTCAGCAAGGGCCGCATGACGCGCGTCAGCCGTTGGCCCGAGCTCAAGCATATCGCCGAGCACCACGATCCGCCGTCCATGCAGACCGGTCGGCGTCTGGCCTAGCACCGACAGCGCCGCGCGTACCGAGGCCGGGTTGGCATTGTAGCTTTCGTCGATCAGAAGCGCGGAGCCGCCTGGCAAAGTGAGGTCGACCTGCGCGCCACGGCCCGATGGGGCTGCGATATCCTGATAGGCAAGACCCGCGCGCGCAAGATCACCGCCCGCGAGGTGAACGGCGGCCAGAACAGCCAAGCTGTTCTGTACGAAATGCGCGCCCGGAGCGCCAATTTTGTAGGTGATCCGCTCACCGAGGATATCGGCCACCACACAGGACAACCCTTCCTGGGCTGACACATCGATCAGCCTAGCATCGGCGTCCGCATGTTTTCCAAAGCTGACAATGCGCGCACCGTGCTGCTCGGCATGGCCCGCAAGCCTTTCGTAGTGTTCGTTGTCGCGGTTTAAAACTGCGACACCGTCTGGTTCGAGCCCGTGGAAGATCTCGGCCTTGGCATCCGCAATACCGTCGACCGACTCGAAGAATTCGAGATGCACGGGCTCGACCGTGGTGATGATCGCGATATGCGGGCGTACCATCTGGGTCAGCGGTGTGATTTCACCGGCATGGTTCATGCCCATTTCGAAGACGCCGAACGCTGCACGTTCGGGAAACCGCGACAATGACAGCGGCACGCCCCAGTGATTGTTGAAGGACTGGGCCGAGGCATAAGTCTCGCCCGACGGAGACAGGGTCAGTTTGAGCGCTTCCTTGGTGCCGGTCTTGCCAACACTGCCGGTGACGCCGATGATCCTGGCCTTGGACCGGGCGCGCGCCGCCCGCGCAAGTTTGCGCATCGCGTCCAGAGTGTCGTCGACGACGACCAGTGGCGAGCGGTCCTCAGCAAAGCGATCGGCATGAGCGCGGTCGACGACGGCAAGCCCGGCGCCGGCGGCAAGCGCCTTGCCGACGAAGTCATGGCCGTCAAGCCGGTCCCCTTTAATGGCGAAAAAGACCTCGCCGGGCTCGATCGACCGGCTGTCGATGGAAATCCCGGAAGCGCTATCGGGAAGGGCGCCGCGGACCTCGCCGCCGGTCGCCGTGACGAACGCCTCGGCCGTCCACAAAGCCTCGCTGCTCATGACGTCAAGTCCGCCAGACAGGTACGCGCGACGTCCTGATCAACAAAAGGCAGAACCTTGTCACGGACAATCTGGCCGGTCTCATGCCCCTTGCCTGCGATCAGCAAGGTATCTCCTGACTTGAGTTGACTGACGGCCGCCGCGATCGCCTCCGCCCGGTCGCCGATCTCGACCGCCCCCGGCGCCGCATCAAGAATCGCGCGCCGGATCTCGCCTGGATGTTCCGAGCGCGGATTGTCGTCTGTTACAATGACATGGTCGGCATTTTGCACCGCAGCCTGCCCCATCAATGGCCGTTTCCCCGGATCACGGTCTCCTCCCGCACCAAACACGACAATAAGACGATTCTCGGTGAAGGGCCGCAAGGCTTGAAGTGCGTGTGTCAGCGCATCGGGCTTGTGGGAATAGTCGACAAAAACTGGGGCGCCCTCGGGCGTCTCGCCAACACGTTCGAGACGGCCCGGCGCGCCTTGGAGGTCATTGAGTGCATCGAAAACAACATCGGCCTCGATCCCGACCGCCAACGCCAGACCGGCCGCAACCATCGCATTCTGAGCCTGGAACTCACCGACAAGCGGCAAAGTGATCTTTCGATCGACGCCGTGGTGTCGAACCAGAAGCCGTTGACCGGTTGGTTCCAGCATGCAGTCCGACATGCGCAACGTGCCGCCAGTCTTGCCAACCGTCATTGTGTTCACACCACGGGATCTCAACACCTCTGCGACGCGTTCGCCCCAGCGGCTGTCGACATCGACAACACCGATGCCCGTCTCAGGCAACAGCGTGTCGAACAGGCGCAGCTTGGCGGCGAAGTAGTCTTCCATGTCCGTGTGATAGTCGAGATGATCCCGGCCGAGATTGGTGAAGCCGGCAGCTTTTAGGACGATACCATCGAGCCGCCTCTGATGAATGCCGTGGCTCGATGCTTCCATCGCGACATGGCTGATGCCGCGCGTCGCAAGATCGGCCAGTCCCTGATGAAGGGCAACAGGGTCCGGTGTCGTCAGCGCGCTCTTTTCGCTGTCACCCGACAGTGTCAGCCCCAGGGTTCCAAGGCTCGCGGCCCGCATCCCTGATGCTTCGAAGATCTGCCGGGTGAACTCCGCAACAGACGTCTTGCCGCTGGTGCCGGTAACGGCAACGATCGTTTCAGGTTGGGGGCCGTAGAGGCGTGCCGCGATACGTGCGAGATCACGCCGCGGGTCGCCCGTACGTAAGACGGGCACCTGGACGGACGGGTCGATGTCCTGATCGAGCCCTGTCAGAATCACGGCAGCTCCGGCGGCCTCGGCCTGGGCTGCGAATTTGGCGCCATCGACACTGGTTCCGGGCACAGCCGCGAACACAAAGCCGCGACGCACAAGACGGGAGTCGTGGGTGATACCGGTAATCGTTAACCCGGCGAGATCTGCACGCCTGTCGTCTGTGACGGCGTCAGCGTCCAGCATATCGAGAAGTGGTGCGGTACCCTCGTCTGCGTGCGCCGTCTGCCCCACATCTTCCTCCCAAACCCACCCGGTAACGGGCTGCGCCAGGCTCGATACTTGTTAGAGTTCAGCGCGCACAAGGCCGCTTACGTCACTTGTCTCTCCGCGAGACACACCAAGCAAGGGCGCAATCCGCTCGATAACCCGCCCCGTCGCCGGCACGATGTTCCAGCCTGACGTGCGATAGCCGTGCGTCTCAGGGATACCCTTGGGTTCATCAAGCATGGTCAGCATGACATAGCGCGGATCTTCCATCGGAAACGCCGCAAGGAAGGTCGCCAGGATCTTGTCGTTCGAATACCGTCCATCGACGACCTTTTCCGCTGTGCCGGTCTTACCGCCAATGCGAAAACCGCCGAGGTCGGCACGTCGCGCCGTGCCCTCTTCAGCGTTCAGCCGCATCAGATAACGCATCATGTCGCTGGTCTCAGGCTTCAGGACCTGGGTCGAAAGGCTGCGTGCTTCGTCCTCGGAGCGCTCCAGGAAGGTCGGCTGCAACAGCCGGCCCCCATTGACCAGTGCCGCACCCGCCGCGACGGCCTGCATCGGCGAAATCGAGAAACCATGGCCGAAGGAAATCGTCATCGACGACAATTCCCCCCAATTCGACGGGAACAACGGGCTCGAACTCTCCGGCAATTCCGTCGGCAGGCTGTCCTTGAAGCCAAGCCGTTCGAGGAATGACTGATGTCCCTCGATGCCGACATCGAGCGCCATGCGGGCAGTGCCGATATTGGACGAATGCACGAAAACTTCCGGAACCGTCAGAATGCGGCGCTGGGCGTGAAAGTCATCGATGGTGAAGGACGCGATGCGGATCGGGCTGCGGGCGTCATAGCGCGTTTCGAGCGTCGCAACCCCCGCATCGAGCGCCATGGCGACGGTGAACGCCTTAATCGCCGATCCAAGCTCATAGACGCCTGTGGTGATCCGGTTGATCGCCTCGGGATCAAGCGATCCTTCAGGAAGTGCCGGGTCATAATCCGGCAGCGAGACAAGAGCGACGACCTCGCCGGTCCGCGCGTCGATGATAACACCGCCCGCCGCCTTGGCGCTGAAGGTCTCCATAGCGGTCGCGAGTTCGTCACGTAGCGCGTGCTGGACCCTGAGATCGATCGTCAGGCGGCGCTCCGGCAGATCCTCACCGCGCGCAAAGCCGAAGGCGTGAAGATCCGCCAGACCGGTCGCGTCGATGTAACGCTCGATTCCAGCAATCCCGCGATTGTCGATATCAACATGGCCGAGCACATGGGCAGCCAACCCGCCCGCGGGGTAGACCCGCCGCGTTTCGTTGATGAAGTGCAGGCCCGGAATGCCGAGCGCATGGACGTGAGCGCGTTCGCGCGAACTCAACTCGCGCTGCACCCAGGCAAAACGCCGGCCGCTGCTCAGCCTGCGGCGCAGTTCGTCTGCGTCAAGATCAGGCAGCACTGTCAGCAGATCCTCGACCGCGAGATCGACATCAAGGATCTTGTGCGGCTCGGCGTAAAGTGAGGGCACGAGAATGTCGCTGGCCAGAAGCGTGCCGTTTCTGTCGATGATGTCCGGCCGCGCCTTGGTAACATCTTCGATCAATTGCGCATGCGACACCGTCTGGCGCGGGTCACCAAGGCCGAGCGTGATCAACCGGCCGCAGATCGCGCCATAAACGAGCACGAAAACGGCCATCGCGAGAAACACGCGCGAGCGGTATCGATCGCTTGCACGCCCTGATCCAGAAGCGCTACCTGGAAGCGTCTTCGAAGTATCGTGTGGCCTCAGAAACGGCCGCGCAAACATGCCCAGTGCGGTCATTGCGCAGCCCCCGGCATAGCAGCGCCGGACGGCTGCAAAGGCGCCGAGCCACTATTCGGCGTGAGCGTATTCAGAAGCGCGTCGATCTCATTGTTTCGGCCATCGGATGGGGCAACATCGCCAATGCTACCGGTGGTCAGCTCGTCTTCGCCAAAGGCAACGGGGATGTCGCCCGCCTCGGCCTCAAGGGGTGGCTCGAAAACCGGCCGGATCGGCAGGTCCGCGATCTTGACGATTTGTTCAGGCTTGGCCGGCTGAAGCACCAGGAACCGATCTGCCAGCGCCTGAATCCGATCCGGCGTATCAAGAGCTGTCCATTCGGCACGTAGAATGTCCAACTCGGCGTTGAGGCCAGCGATATCGTGGCGCAGGTCTGCAATCCGCTCGCGCGCAAGCGTCGCATCATGCTTTTGAGCATAGAGGATGGCAGCCGCTGCGACGACGATGATGAGAACCAAACCGGTCAGGATACGACTCATGCGCCCCTCCCCCGGGCAGCGGATACTTCAAAAGCTGGCAGCACCGACGCACGGTCGACAGGCCGCGCCGGAGCATCGGTTCGAATGGCGGAGCGCAGACGCGCGGACCGTGCTCTCGGATTGCGCCGCGTTTCAGCATCGCTTGGCTTGCGCACACCACGTGTAGCCAACCGGAAGGTCGGCACAGGCCCTGTTAGCTGAGGTGCATGGCGCGATGTAGCGGCAGAGCGGCCAGAACGGTCGTCGAAGAAGCGCTTGACGATCCGATCTTCCAGCGAATGGAACGATACGATCGCAAGCCGCCCGCCCGGCTTGAGTATCTGTTCGGCGGCCCCCAAACCGTCCACCAGTTCATCAAGCTCGCGATTGATGAAGATGCGCAGGCCTTGAAAGGCGCGTGTTGCGGGATGCTTGCCGTCCGGTCGACGGCCAAGCACATCCGCGATTAGGCTTGCGAGATCACCGGTGCGCTCGAAGGGTGCCGCGGCCCGTCGCGCGACGATCCGCTTGGCAATACGGCGTGCGCCACGCTCCTCACCGTAGTGATAGAAGATATCGGCGAGCAGCGCCTCATCGGCTGAGTTTATGACATCAGCAGCCGCCTCGCCCTCTTGCGCCATGCGCATGTCGAGGGGGCCATCCGCCTGGAACGAAAAGCCACGCTCCGCCGTATCGAGTTGCACCGAGGAGACGCCAATGTCGAAGGCAATTGCGTCGGCTGGCACAAAGCCCACTTCCGCAGCGATATCGGCAAGTTGCGAGAACCGGCCAGCGCGAAAGGTGAAGCGCTCGCCGGCCTCGGAAGAGAGATGCTCGGCTGCGCCGTGCGCGTCCGGATCGCGATCGATGCCGAGCACATGACACTCGGCGGCAGCAAGAAACCCCCTGGTATAACCGCCCTGACCGAAAGTCGCGTCGATGATCCGGTCGCCGGCTTCCGGCGCAATCGCCGCGATGACTTCATCGAGAAGCACGGGAACATGCCGAGCCAGTCCGCCAGCGGGCGTCATCTCTGTCGCGCCGCGGCCCGTCATGGCTCCCGTGCCTCCGACGAAACACTAGCCCTGTGACCGGCGCCAAGCAGGCGGCGCAGTTCGCGCGCCTTGTCGCGCGCTTCGGCCTGATGGGCCGCAAAGCGCTCCGGCTCCCAGATCTGGAACTTGTGGCCAACACCGACGAAGACGAGGTCCCCACCAATGCCTGCATGGGCCTTCAGCGTGTCACTGAGAACGATACGCCCCTCACCGTCTAGCTTGAGCTGCTCGCAATCACCCAGCAGAGCCGTCGAAAGCTGGTCACGCTCCTCGGAATAGGGCGGCAGGGCATCGAGCAGGCGGTTGATCTCGTCCATCAGACGATTGCCCCCGCCATCGAGCGCCTCGACCCCGAGCGCCGGATAGACATAGACACCTTCGGTTCCGTCACGGGCCAGGATCGCGCGAAACGGCGCCGGCACGGAGACGCGGCCCTTGCTGTCGATGCGGTTGCGAAAGCTCGAGACAAACCTGTCCATGCCTCCCTCAAGCCCTCGCCGCCATTCGCCCGTCAATGACGCCCAAAACGGCCACCTCCAGAACACAAGATCCCGGCACGCACCGCGCCCATCCAAGCGCTGCGCCTGTGCTGGCTCTGATTGTCCCGCAAACCGCCTCCGGCCGACCTTACTTCGGTCGCCTAAATGGTAGATCTTGGGATATCATGGGCTGAATTGGGCGTCAACGGGATAAGCAGCTCCTCGGGTGGATTCCTGATCACAATCCCGACCAATATCGGGGGACGTGATTAAGATCGCGTCAGCGCCACATGGGTGCCGCGGGAGTGTCACTATGCGGGCCGCGAGACGCGCGCCCCGAGGGGCCGATAACAACCGCCCCAAGAGGATCTTCAGGGAAACAAAGCGCCAGTCGGCCTGTAAGCCGGGTTCTGTATGGCCCACCCCTCTCGGAGCGAACGTGGCGGCCATTCATCTGGGACGCCCGTTGCCGGACGCCTCAAGCAACCAACCCGGACAGCAACGCGGCAACACGTCTGGCCCCCGAAGGGCCTGGCCGTCCCTATTCGGTCTTGCTCCTGGTGGGGTTTACCGCGACCGCGACCATTGCTGGCCGCGCGGTGCGCTCTTACCGCACCCTTTCACCCTTACCCCGGATCAGATCCGGGGCGGTTTGCTTTCTGTGGCACTGTCCCTGGGGTCGCCCCCGCCGGGCGTTACCCGGCACCGTGTTTCCGTGGAGCCCGGACTTTCCTCCCCGCCGCGCGCCTTGACCACAAACGCCTACACGCGACAGAGCGGCCGCCCGGCCGACTGGCACGTATGAGATAAGGGGATCGAGGCGGTTGGGGTCAAGTCGTCGCTTCCAAGGCCTCGGCAGCTCAGTTAATTGGATCGCCGGTGATCAGCAGGCTGGCCTGCTCGGCGACGAGCATGACGGTGTTGTTAATGTTCGCCGTCACCATGTCGGGGAAGACGGATGCATCGGCGATACGCAGCCCCTTAACGCCCTTCACCCTGAGATCAGGCGTGACCACGCTCAGGCGGTCGTCGGCGCGCCCCATGCGGCACGTGCCGGACGCGTGATAGACCGTCTCGCAGCGCTCGCGCATATAGGCAAACAACGCGTCATCGCTCTCGACCTGCGTGCCGGGGCGAATTTCCGTACCGGCAAACGGACCAAGCGCCTCCGTTGCCGCGATCCGGCGCGCAAAGCGCAGGGCAGAGCCAAGAATGCGTTGATCATAGCCCTCCGCGTCGGAAAAATAGTTCAGATCGATCCGCGGCGGCGCATTTGGGTCAGCATTCGCCAACTCCACCCAGCCACGGCTCTTGGGACCGGCCACATTTGGCGAAATGACCAGGGCCGATCGCTCGGCGTCCGGCGCCTTGTGGACATCGGCTTTGTCACCGGCAACGGCAGCAAAGTGAAACAGTGCGTCCGGCGCGGGTGCGTCTTCGTCTAAGCGGATCAGCGCCGTGGCTTCCCAGGGTGTGCGCTCTGACGCCGCGACCGGCTGCTTGAGCGCCACGACGACGCTCGCCGCCGCGTGATCGAGGAGATTTTGCCCGACACCCGGCAGATCGACCCGCGAGTCTATGCCGTGCTCGGTAAGGTGTTCTGCCGGACCGAGCCCCGACAACATCATGATCTGCGGCGTGTTGATCGCGCCGGCACACAGCACAACCTCGCGCCGCGCCCGCGCGATCCCCCGATCGGTCTCGACCCCAACACAGGTCTGATCATCGATCACGAGCCGGCTGACCGTGACGCCCGTCAAGACATCAAGAGTGCTGCGTCGGTCAGCCAGCGGATGGAGATAGGCGACCGAGGACGAGTTCCGCAAATCGCCCTTGGCATTCAACGGAAACCAACCTGCACCGGCTTCAAGCCCATCGCGAAATTGTCGCTCCGGCAGGCCTAGCTCCCGGCATGCCGCGATGAAGGCTTGGCCGATCGGCGCGCCAACGGGGCTATCTTCGATGTTCGTTTGATTTTCCAAACGCGCCTGTGCCGCTTGCAGGCCATGGGAACTCCAGCCGGCCGCGCCAAGCCTCTCCCAGCGGTCCAGGTCGAACGGATGCGGCGGCATGAAGGCGCAATCATTGTGATTGCCGCAGCCCCCCAGCATCCGCGCGCGCGGATACGCGATCGTCTTGGGCCCGCCGGGAAACGGCGTCGCAGCATAACCCCAATCGTAGCTGTCATCCTGCTCGCCGAGCCGGGACAGCTGCGTCGCGACCGGATCGCCCTCATCAGACGAGCCGGCTTCGATCAGCAGCACCTCGCCAATGCCGGCATCCGACAACCGCCGCGCTAGAATGCAGCCGGCGGAGCCGCCCCCGACAATGATGTAATCGGCTTCATGGGAGGTCATGGCACTGCCTTGTCAAACACCGAGACGACTCCGGCACTGACCGGCCGATTGACCGACGCACGTGAGAGATAAGAGGATTGGGGGCTGCCGGGTCAAGGCGGGATGGCGGCGCGCACGCAAGTCGCCGAAACGGCCTACCCGTCGAAACTAAAGAAGTTTGGTGCCGTGCGAGCACTGCGTCAATTGTCGCCGCTTCTTGTTGATGCCATCATCATGCGTTGAGATCGTCACGCAAGCGATTGCTCTGACGACAACAGATGTTAGGGAGGCACAACATGACCCGATCCCCGATCCTCGTTAACGATGGTCCGCAGCTGGACCGCCGCAGCCTACTGCTCGGCTCCGCCGGTTTCGGCCTCGCCGCAACTGTCGGTGGCGTGATGCTAGCTCCCAGCCCAGCATTGGCCGCGTCCGCGCTGAACCAGGCGCCCTACTTCTACCGCTTTCGGATCGGCGAGCTGATCGGCACGGTCGTCTCTGACGGAATCCTGCCATTGGGCGATCCGACGACAAGTTTCCTCGGCCCCTCTGCCGATGAGGTGCGCGCCATGCTCTCCCGCAGTTTTCTGTCCACCGACAACGCGGTGCTGGAACAGAACATTCTCGTGGTCGATGCGGGAGACCAGCGCATTCTCTTCGACACTGGCATGGGCACGTCGCAGATGTTCGGCCCCACGCCCGGCAAGCTGATGTCGAGCCTTGCTGCCGCCGGGATCGAGGCTGACACGATCACCGCCATCGTGTGCACCCACGGCCATTGCGACCATGTCTGGGGCATCATGTCCGACGCGGGCGAGCGGCTCTTCCCGAACGCGGAAATCTGGATCTCGGAGGCGGATTTCGACTACTGGACGGACGAAGCCAAGCTCTCCGCCACGGACCCCTCCTGGATGGCGGCCTTTGTCGAAGGCGCACGGCGCAACCTGATGCCCAATCAGGACCGGATGAAGTTCTTCAGCGATGGCGAAGAGTTCCTGCCTGGCCTACAGGCGCTGTTTGCTCCGGGACATACGGTCGGTCACACAGCCTTCATTGTAACCTCCGGCAACGACACGCTGGCAGTGATCGGCGATCTCACGCACCATCATGTCATTCTTCTGGAGACGCCGCTCACCCAGTTCGCCTTCGACACCGACCCCGCGCAGGCCGCACAGACCCGGGTGCGCGTGCTCGACATGATCGCGGAGCAACGCCTCCCGATGATCGCCTATCACTTCCCCTGGCCCGGCCTCGGGCATGTGGAGAAGGTGGGCGAAGGCTTCCGCTACCACCCGATGCCGATGGTCATGCAAGAGCTGCCGACCTGACGACGGACTGACACGTGTCGGGGCGGGCGCGCTGCCCGCCCTGACGCCATCGCGTGCCCGATCGGCGCGACACGTTGCCGGTGATGCGTCGACCACAAAGCCCACACCCACGAAAGCGACCGCCCGGCCGACTGGCATCAGGAGATAAGGGTGTGGTGGGTGTGCGCGTTAAGCGGGATGGATCGTGGTTGGCTGCGCGACAGAAAACCTCTATCCAACAAGCGTTGCCCACTTTCCCATGAAAGGACCATTTCGTGAAAGCTTCAAGTTTCTTCAAGACGATAGCGGCCGTCACGCTGGTTTGCGTCATGACCGTTCAAACCGCCCTGGCCTGCACAGGGATCATGCTGCGGACGGCGGACGGCTCGGTTGTGCACGGGCGTACTGTCGAATTTGGCTTCTTCGTCGATACCGATGTCGTCCTTGTCCCCCGTGGCTATGAGTTCACCGGACAGACGACCCTCGGCGACGGCATGAGCTGGGAAGCGGAATACGCGGTGTTGGGCGCGATTGCATTCGACAACTTAGCGATCCTGGACGGCATAAATGAGCAAGGCCTTGCCATGGGATCCTTTTACTTCCCATCTTTCGCCGAATACACGGAAACGACGCCGGAAAACCAGGCACGGTCGCTTTCCATGAGCGATTTTCCGAATTGGGTTCTCACGCGCTTTGCAAATGTGGAAGAAGTGCGAGCGGCGGTGGAAGCGGATGAAGTATTCATTTCGCCCACGTTGATCCCCGGTTTCCCGCCCGAGCCGCAACCCTTCCATTACGTCATCTACGATCGGTCGGGCGCCAGCATCGTGATTGAACCTGTTGGCGGTGACCTGATCGTGCATGACAACCCTTTAGGGGTCCTTACAAACTCGCCGAATTTCGATTGGCATATGACCAATCTGCGCAACTACGTCGCCCTCGACCCGCGTAACGTGCCGCCCGTAAGCGTGGCAGGCGAAACCTTTGCCCAGCTTGGTCAGGGCTCCGGGATGCTCGGCCTGCCGGGGGATTTCACGCCCCCAGCGCGGTTCGTCCGCGCGGCGGTGTTCAGTGCGACAGCGATCCCCGAGGAGAATGCAGAGCGCGGCATTTTCCAAGCTTTTCACATCCTTAACAATTTCGACATTCCCGTGGGCGTGGCGCGCGAAGAGCATGAAGGTGTCTTGCACACAGATTATACCATGTTGACCGTGGCGCGGGACCCTCAGGCACTGCGCTACTACTGGAAGACCTATGAGGATCAGACGATCCGCATGGCCGACATGACCGCGCTGGACTTGGACGCCGATGAAGTGATCCGCGTCAGCACTACGTTTGAACCACAGCCAGTGGTTGACATGACATCGCAGATGCAATGATCGGTGCGGCGGCCGGGGGACTTTGAGAGCCCCCCGGCTCCCTAGCAGCCCTTTGTTGTTGGAAATCCCAAACGCAACGGTGGGCTACCGTTTCAGCGGATATGCCGTGGCGGCCAAAGCGGACCAAGGACAAAGCTGGGATAACGACAGCTCTGTCCGCTGAGCGGTCATAGCGCCGCGATAGGATCCGCCGCTTCCAGCCCACCACCTCACATCCCCCCAAACGTCACCCTACCGCCGCACACGGTCATGGCCGGTTTCGCATCGGCGATCGCGTCCGCATCCAGCGCATCGAGGTCTGACGCCATGACGACCACATCGGCATAGTAGCCGGGCTTCAGCATGCCCTTCCGGTCTTCCAGTAGTAGCGCAGTGCCTGAGGGTCCCGCGCCACGGTCAACATGGTATAATCTGTGTGCAAGAC
>JBCBSK010000048.1:0-22802 GCA_039819185.1 Pseudomonadota bacterium
CTATGAGGCGTCGATTTTTTCGGTCAAATGGGTTGAACGAAAGCGCAAGCAGGCAGAGCTTGCGGAAGCCGCCGGGGCGTGAGTCGCTGCTCGGGCGGGTGCGTCTTGCGTAAGATCCGTCCCATGTCCGGCCTGTGTTCGGGCCGCCCGCCTTCGAGCTAAACATGCTTGATATCAAACTTATACGCGAAACACCTCATGTTCTGGATGAGGCATTGGCCTCGCGCGGCGCAGAGCCGCAAAGTGCTCGGCTCATCGAGATCGATGATCGCCGCCGTGCACATCTCGCCAAGCTTCAGGAGCTTCAGGCACGCCGCAATTCTGCGTCCAAGGAAATCGGCCAGGCCAAGGGGGCGGGCGATGACGCCCGCGCGCAGGGGCTGATCGACGAAATCGCAACGCTGAAGGATCAGCTTCAGGCCGGCGAGGAGGAAGCGCGGACGCTGGATGCCGCACTCAGCGATGTGTTGGCCGCGATTCCGAACATCCCGCTCGAGGATGTGCCGGTTGGCCCCGATGAAGCGGCCAATGTCGAACACAACCGCTTCAAGGAGCCGGGTGCCTACGACTTTGAGCCGAAACAGCATTTCGAGCTTGGTGAAGCGCTTGGCCTGATGGATTTCGAGACTGCGGCCAAGCTCTCGGGCGCGCGCTTCGTCGTGTTGCGGGGGCCGTTGGCGCGGCTTGAACGGGCGCTGGCGCAATTCATGCTCGATTTGCACACCACCGAGCATGGCTATACGGAAGTCAATCCGCCGCTTCTGGTGCGTGACGAGGTGATGTTCGGCACGGCGCAACTGCCGAAATTCGCCGAGGATCAGTTCCACACCGATGATGACCGCTGGCTGATCCCGACCGCCGAGGTGCCGCTGACCAATCTGGTGCGCGAGGACATCCTCGATGCGTCGGACCTCCCGCTCAGGTTCACCGCCTGGACGCCGTGTTTCCGTGCCGAGGCCGGGGCTGCCGGGCGCGACACCCGCGGCATGATCCGCCAGCATCAATTCGCCAAGGTCGAGCTTGTCTCGATCACCGAGCCAGATGCCTCAGACGCCGAGCATGAGCGCATGCTGGCCTGCGCAGAAGAGGTTCTCAAGCGGCTCGATCTGCCTTACCGGGTCATGGTGCTGTCGACTGGCGATATGGGCTTTGCGGCGCGCAAGACCTATGACATCGAGGTTTGGCTGCCGGGACAGGGCATGTATCGCGAGATTTCGAGCTGTTCGACCTGCGGCGATTTCCAGGCCCGGCGAATGAACGCCCGCTATCGACGGGAGGGCGAAAAGGCGACACGGTTCGTGCACACGCTGAACGGGTCAGGTGTTGCCGTTGGCCGGGCGCTGATCGCGGTCCTTGAAACCTATCAACAGGCGGACGGAACGGTCGCGGTTCCCGACGCGCTTCAGCCCTATATGGGCGGTGTGACCAGGATCGGAGCCGCATGATGCGCATTCTTCTGACCAATGATGACGGCATTCACGCGCCGGGACTGAAGAGCCTTGAAAAGATTGCGCGCACGCTCAGCGACGATATCTGGATCGTCGCGCCTGAGACCGATCAGAGCGGTGTGTCGCATTCGTTGAGCCTCAACGACCCGCTGCGCTTGCGCGAGATCAGCGACCGTCATTTCGCGGTGCGGGGCACGCCGACCGACTGCGTCATCATGGCGGTGCGCCACATCCTGGATGCGCCGGCCGATCTTGTGTTGTCCGGCGTCAATCGCGGCCAGAACATTGCCGAGGACGTGATCTATTCCGGCACCATCGCGGGTGCCTTCGAAGGTGCGATCCTCGGCATTCGCTCAATCGCGTTGAGTCAGGCCTATTCCTTCAGTGAGCGCCGGCACGTCTCCTGGGAAACGGCGGAGCGCCATGGCGCAGACATCATCCGCCGCGTTCTCGATGCCGGCCTGCCGGAGTCGGTCGTGGCGAATGTCAATTTCCCGAGCGTTGCGGCCGATGAGGTCAAGGGCGTGCTCGTGACCCGCCAGGGCCGGCGCGACCAATCGCTTCTGCATATCGAACCGCGCGAGGATGGCCGCGGCAATCCCTATTACTGGCTGGCATTCTCACGCAAACTGTCGACGCCGGCGGAGGGGACCGATCTCTGGGCGATCTATAACGGGCATATTTCGGTGACGCCGCTGTCGCTGGAGTTCACCGCGGCGAACTATTCCGATAGCCTGACGGCAACCTTGACGGGGCAGCCGCCGGCGGCAGCCTGACGGGGGCAGCGCACCACGTGTTCGGCCACAGGCGAAGGGAGGCGGCGCCGTGGCGGATCAAAACGAAGCGGCCGACACAAGGCGGGCTGAGACGCTGGCCGCCCTCACGCTCGCGCTGAGAAAACGCGGTATCACCGACAATCGGGTTCTGTCGGCGATGGAGCGCGTGCCACGCGAAGCCTTCGTCGACACCGATCTCGCCGAACTGGCCTATGGCGACCACGCCCTGCCGATCGCCTGCGGACAGACCATCAGCCAACCCTATATCGTGGCCCTGATGACCCAGGCGCTTGATGTCGGGCCGGAGCACAGCGTGCTCGAACTCGGAACAGGCTCCGGCTATCAGACGGCGGTTCTGGCGCGTTTGGCAAAGCATATCATCTCGCTGGAACGCTATCGCGGTCTGTCGGCGACGGCACAGGCCCGTCTGGAACAGCTTCAGATCAGCAATGCGGAACTTCACGTCTCCGACGGTTATGACGGCTGGGCGGGAGCTGCGCCGTATGACCGGATCCTGATTACGGCCGCAGTGCCGGATCTCCCCAAACCGGTTCTCGATCAACTGGCCGATCCGGGCGTTCTGGTTGCACCGCGCGGTCGCGATCTGCCGGGCCAGGACCTTATCCGGCTTGTGCGCCAGGATGGCACGGATCGCATCGAGCTTTTGGCCGAGGTGCGCTTCGTGCCACTGGTCGAAGGGCTCGCGAAAGAGCTTTAGCCGCCAAGACTACATCCGGGTGCAACCAGATAGCGGCAAATTCTGCGCGGCGCTTAAGCCGGCGTTTACCGAAACAGGGTTACCTCAACGTCCATAGTAAACATCGTGAGTATGGGACGATGTCGCGTAGCGTAATGCGTATCCCCGGTCGCCAGGGCATGGTGACGGTCAGTGTTCTTCTCGCAACGACGCTTGCAGGCTGCAGCGCTGATTCGATGCGATTCGACAGTCCTCTGTTCATGACCGAAGGGTCAGGCGCGACCGGCTCGATCACGCCAGTGCCGCTTGCTTCAGTCGGAGAGGGTGGTGTCGTGACACCACCGCCAGCGGCGCAAACCGGCACGTTCACACAACCGGCGGCACCGCTGACGCAGCAGCCACTTGTCCAGCAGCCACTTGTCCAGCAGCCGATCACCCAGCAGACCGCCGGCACGTATCAGCCGCCGCGCGTCGATCTCGGCGCGACTGCGCCCGCTGGTGGCGGCGCTGTGGTGCAGCAGGGCGATACGCTGTTTTCCATCGCCCAACGCCACGGCACCACGGTGCCGGAACTGATGAATGCGAACGGTCTGACGGATCCGACGGCGATCCGCGTCGGTCAGTCGCTCCGTCTACCATCCTCGGCAACCCAGACGCAGCAGACAGGTCCGGTGCAGCTCGCCTCGACCACACCAGCGGTTGTGCCGCCTGCCGCGACACCGCCCGTTGCCACACAGCCAGCCGTGACGCCACCAGCGGTCACGCCGCCGACCGTGACCAATCCGACCCGGCCCCTGAGTGGCACCCATACCGTGCAGCAGGGCGAGACGGTGTTCTCGATCGGCCGGCGTTATGGTGTTTCGGCGAACACGATCATCGCCCAGAACAATCTTGGCGACGGCTCACAACTGCGCGTTGGCCAGCAATTGGTCATTCCGGAACCCGGTACCGCCGCACAAACACCGCCAGCGGTGGCGACGCAGCCAGACACCGCTGTGCAGCAGGTGACCACGGCACCCGTCACAGCACCCGAACCTGCCGTTGCCGACACGCCTGAACAGCCGGTCCAGCAGACCACGCTCGGCCAGCAGCAATTGCCCGAGCCGGAAGCCATGCAGGGCACGTCGTTCCGCTGGCCGGTGCGCGGGCGCATTCTGTCGGGCTTCGGCGAAAGCTTGGAAGGTGGCCGCAATGACGGCATCAACATCGCCGTCCCAGCCGGCACCAGCATTCGCGCCGCCGAAAACGGTGTGGTGATCTATGCCGGCAGTGAGCTTCAAGGCTTCGGCAATCTGATCCTGATCCGTCATGCCGAAGGCTGGGTCACAGCCTATGCGCACAATGAGGAATTGCTGGTCAGCCGTGGCGACGAGATCAAGCGTGGCCAGATCATCGCACGCGCCGGCAGCTCCGGGAATGTGTCCGCGCCGCAGCTTCACTTCGAAGTGCGGAAGGGCTCACAGCCGGTCGATCCGCTGCAATATCTGTCGGCGCTTTAGCGCGCCATACTGCCGATGGCTCGATGCGTGATCCGCACTGGAAAAGCCACTTAAAACCGTTCGGGTGATATCAACGTCACTCGAACGGGCACGGCAGGCCGACAACCGCATCCAAACATCTCACTTATCCGGTATTGCTTGGCTATCGCCAATGGCGCGCGCGGGCGCGCACCGACGCGGCGGGGTCTTGTTCGGCAGCCTGCAAGGCCGCTTCCGCCCGCTCGATCATATCGGACCTGTGTGCGGCAAGGTGCTGTAGCGCGTCCATCGACCAGGCCCGTAAGAAGGGGCGTTTGCTACGCAACATAGGCGTCAGCCAGTCGGCGATGATGGTCGCTTCGGCCGCCGTGACGTCAAGATACGCGCCCGATTGGCAGATATGGAGCTGGGCCTGCCACGACGTGATGCCGGCCAGACGATCGACAAGGTCGCCGGTCTGAGTTCGCGTCAGGCGAACGTCATGTCGAAGAAGATCCAGAAGCAACCATGTCGCCCGATCAGAGATCGGCTCGGCGTCATGATCGGCAAGCCGAATCAGACCCGACAAAACAGCCGGTTGATCGCCCAAGGTCTTGCCAAGCTCGGAGAGCGGGTCCGTTGACGTGCCGTCCAGCTCTCTGAGTGTGTCCTCAAGAGGTGTCATCGGCGTATCTTGCCCTGTTGCGCGCGAGGCAGGCTCGTCGTGGACCTGTGCCTCAGGCGATCCTGACCCCCAGCCGCCCAGCCAGATCCTGAGTGAACTGCCAGGCAACGCGGCCCGAGCGGCCGCCACGGGTGCGTGACCATTCCAGCGCTTGGGCGCGCAATGTCTCTTCGTCGGCAGTCAGGCCGAAATGCGCCGCATAGCCGAACACCATGGCGAGATAATCGTCCTGGCTGCAATTGTGGAAGCCGATCCACAGGCCGAAACGATCGGACAGGGAAACCTTTTCCTCGACCGCTTCTCCGGGATTAATGGCAGTTGCGCGTTCATTCTCCATCATGTCGCGCGGCAGGAGATGGCGGCGGTTCGAGGTCGCGTAGAACAGGCAATTGGCCGGCCGGCCTTCGAGCCCGCCTTCAAGCGCTGCCTTCAGGGACTTGTAGGTGGTGTCATCGCCATCGAAGGACAGATCGTCGCAGAACAGGACAAACCGATGTGGTGTGCCGCGTATGACGCCCAGAAGCTCCGGCAGGCTGGCAATATCCTCGCGATGGATCTCGATCAGCTTGAGCCGGGTGGCGGGATCGGTCAGGCCCGCATTGATTTCGGCGTGAACCGCTTTGACGAGCGAGCTTTTGCCCATGCCGCGCGCGCCCCACAGGAGCGCGTTGTTGGCCGGCAGACCCTTCTGAAACCGCGCCGTGTTGTCGAAAACGAGATCCCGGTTGCGGTCTATCCCGCGCAACAGGCCAAGGTCGACGCGGCTGACTTCGGCAACCGGCTGAAGCGTCGCGCGGCCAGAGTCCCATACGAAGGCATCGGCGCCTTTGAAATCGACGGGCGGGGCGGGGGGCGGCGCAAGACGCTCCAGCGCTTCGGCGAGACGGGTTAACAGTGCGTGTTCTGAAGTGTCCATCAGCCGTCCGGGCAAACTGTCAGCCTTGGGGAAAAGCGTCTTTTCGGACGCTCGCTCTGTGTTTGCAAGCCAAGATGCTCTAGCTATAGTCCGCCCGCTCGGTGCCAAGTGTCATGATGTGACGTGGTGCCGGCGCCGAAGAGAGGAAACCACTACATGTTCATTTCGCCGGCCTATGCGCAAACCGGTGCGGCGCCGGGGGGCGCTGATTTTCTGATTTCGCTCCTGCCTTTCGTCCTGATTTTCGTCATCATTTACTTCTTGATCCTGCGGCCGCAAAGCCGGCGGATGAAGGAGCACCGCGAAATGATCACGGCCTTGCGCCGTGGCGACACCGTGGTTACGTCAGGCGGAATCATCGGCAAGATCCACAAGGTGGTCGATGACAATGAACTGCAGGTCGAGGTGGCGGACGGCGTGCGCATGCGGGTCGTGCGCCAAACGATCGCCGAGGTCCGCACCAAGGGCGAGCCGGTCAAGGACGGTTAGACTGATTTGCCCGTCCGAAGATTAAAACAGGCACATTGAACGATGCTCTACTTCGCGCCCTGGAAGAAAGTTGCCGTTGTCGGCCTGTGCCTGCTCGGCATTCTGGCCATGCTGCCGAACTTTTTTCCGTCATCGGCCTTGGAGAGGCTGCCGTCGTGGGTACCGGCCAACCATATCGTGCTTGGCCTGGATCTTCAGGGCGGTGCGCATATGCTTCTGTCGCTCGATACCGAAGTGCTCGTTCAGGAGCGGCTTGAATCCCTGCGTGGCGATATTCGCCAGCGCCTGAGGGATCAGCGCATCGGCTATGTCGGCCTTGGTGTGCAGGATCAGGGCGTTCAGGTGCGCATCCGTGAGGAGGCGCGGGTCGAGGACGCCGAGGCTGCGCTGCGCGAACTGACCGAGTTTGTCGATACGAATCTGTTCACCGGCATGGGCATCCGCGACGTCACGATGGCCGTCCGCGATGGCAATCAGATTGTTTTGACGCTGACCCAAGAAGGGCTCGAAGCCCGCATCGGGTCGGCCCTTGAACAGTCTATTGAGGTCGTGCGCCGGCGTATCGACGCTCTCGGCACCACCGAACCAATCATCCAGCGCCAGGGCACCGATCGGATTCTCGTCCAGGTGCCGGGCCTCGACGACCCGGATCGGCTTGTGGCGTTGCTTGGCTCGACAGCGCAACTGACCTTCCAGATGGTCGATACGACGATGAGTGCCGAACAGGCGCTTGCCTCGCGGCCGCCACCGGATTCGGAAGTCATGTTTTCGATCGATCAGCCGCCGATCCCGTATTTGATCGAGCGTCGGATCCTGGTCAGTGGCGAGGATCTGGTGGACGCACAGGCGAGCTTTGACCAGCGTACCGGCGAGCCCGTGGTTACCTTCCGGTTCAATTCGACCGGTGCGCGCCGTTTCGCCAATGCGACGCAAGAAAATGTCGGCCGGCCGTTTGCCATCATTCTCGACAACGAGGTGATCAGCGCGCCGGTGATCCGCGAGCCGATTCTTGGCGGCACAGGCCAGATTTCCGGCGATTTCACGGTTGAGCAGGCCAGCGATCTGGCGATCCTTTTGCGCGCCGGCGCATTGCCGGCGCCGCTGACCATTCTCGAACAACGCTCGGTCGGACCGGGGCTTGGTGCGGATTCGATCGCAGCCGGCGAGATCGCGGCCCTCGTCGGCATTGTTGCCGTGCTGACGTTCATGTTCCTTGCCTATGGCCTGTTCGGCGTGTTCGCCAACATCGCCTTGCTGGTGAACATCACCGTCGTGTTCGGCATACTGACGCTTCTGCAGGCGACGCTGACGCTGCCAGGTATCGCCGGCATTGTCTTGACGGTCGGCATGGCGGTCGACGCGAATGTGCTGATCTACGAGCGCATACGCGAGGAGATACGGGCTGGAAAGTCGGCCATCGCCTCAATCGATTCGGGCTTTTCCAAAGCATTTGGAACCATCCTTGACGCCAACATCACGACCTTGATCGCAGCCGTAATCCTGTTCCAGCTTGGCTCGGGGCCGGTGCGCGGCTTTGCCGTTACGCTTGCCGTCGGCATTGTTACGACAGTGTTCACCGCCATTCTCGTCAACCGTCTGATGGTGTCCGAATGGGTCCGGTGGCGCCGACCTTCGGCCGTGCCGATCTGACAGCTTTCGGATACTCATCATGCGTTTGTTGCGGATCTTCGGCGGCGAGAGCCACTATCGCTTCATGTGGTTGAGGCGGTTTTCGTTCGCCTTTTCCATCATCCTGTGCCTAGCGTCACTCGGCCTGTTTGGCGCGGTGGGCATGAATCTCGGCATTGATTTTCGTGGTGGCACGCTGATCGAGATCCAGACCGCCGAGGATCCGGCCGATCTAGCCGAGATCCGCGCTCAGGTGAATGCGCTCGGTCTTGGTGATGTCCAGGTGCAGGAGTTCGGCTCGACGACCGATGTCCTGATCCGCGTCGAAGAGCAGCCCGGCGGAGAACGGGCTCAGCAATTGGTGGTGGATCTGGTTCGCGACGCCCTTGGTGAGGATGTCGAGTATCGCCGGATCGAAGTGGTGGGGCCGACGGTCAGTGATGAACTGGTGCAGTCAGGCACGATCGCTGTTGTCGTGGCCATCATGGCCGTGCTGATCTACATCTGGGTGCGCTTCGAGTGGCAATATGCCATCGGCGCGATCATTGCCACGGTCCACGATGTGGTGCTGACGATCGGCATGTTCGCTCTGCTCCAGCTTGAGTTCAACCTGTCGAGCATCGCCGCCATTCTGACGATTGTCGGCTACTCGTTGAACGATACCGTCGTCGTGTATGACCGAATACGCGAACTGTTGCGCCGCTATAAGGCGATGCCGCTGCCGGAACTGCTTGATTTGTCGATCAATCAGATGCTGTCGCGCACGGCGATGACCTCGATCACGACGCTTCTGGCGCTGTTTTCACTCTATTTCTTCGGCGGTGAAGTCATCCAGAGCTTCACGTTCGCCATGATCTGGGGCGTGGTCGTCGGCACCTATTCGTCGATCTTCATCGCGGCCCCCATCCTGATCTACCTCAACCTGCGCGCGCCCAAGGCACCGGACGCCGCCACCGGGGCGGCATAAGCCTGTGACGGATGCGGCGGCGCGTTTTCTGCCGCGGCAGGTGCCGATCGACGCCTATGGCAATGGCGGCTTCCGCTTCGATGGCATGTCGCACCGCGGGTCGCTTCTGGCCATGCCGGGCGGGATGGCTGCGTGGTCGGTCATCGCGCCCTCGGGGTTGACTCGCGACGGACTTGGCCCAGTTCTTGAGTGGTTGGACGCGCCTGAATTGATGTTGTTCGGGACCGGACGTGAGCTGGTGCCGCTTGATCCGGCGCTGCGCTTCCTGCTCAAGGAGCGTGGAATGGCGAGTGATGTCATGGCGACGGGATCAGCAGCACGCACCTATAACATTCTACTCGGTGAGGGCCGGTCGATCGGCGCGGCCCTGATCGCCGTCGCCTGAGGGGCGCTATGTCGCCGTCGATCGAGACTACGCCATGGGAGCGCGAGAACTTCGCCTATTGCGAGGCCTTGTTGCGTGCTGCCGACAAGGACAGGTTCCTGGCGTGCCTGTTCGTGCCGCGTCATGCGCGCCCTGGGCTCTATGCACTCTACGCCTTTAACGTTGAGGCGATGCGGGTCCGCGACGTGGTCAGCGATCCCTTGCCAGGCGAGATGCGGTTGCAGTGGTGGCGCGATGCGCTTGAGGGCAATGGACATGGCGATGTTCAGCGTCACCCCGTTGCAGCCGCCCTGATGGCGGCGATGGGCCGTCACGGCTTGCCCGTGACGGCATTACAGAACTATCTCGAGGCGCGCGTTTTCGACCTTTATGATGATGCGATGCCTTCGCTGGCCGATCTGGAAGGCTATGCCGGCGAGACGGTCTCGATCCTGATGCAGCTTGCCGCACTCACGATCGATCCTGAAACGGCCAACAGCGCAGCGCGTGCGGCCGGTCATTGCGGTGTGGCGCTTGCGATCACGCATATCTTGCGGAGCTTTCCAAAACATGCCGCACGCGGCCAGGTCTATCTGCCGCTGGATGTTCTCGAGGAGCACGGGGTGACGCGTGAGGAGGTCCTGTCGGGCCAGACCGGCCCCCGGCTCTCTGCTGCACTGGCCACGCTTCGGGCACATGCGCGCGAGCATATCGACAAAGCCCGTCGGGAACTGCCTGATGTCCATCCCAATGTGGCGCCGGCGCTTTTGCCGGCAGCGCTGGCGCGGCCGTATCTCGATAAGATGGAAGACGACGATTACGACCCGTTCCGCAGTGTCGTCGATCTGCCGCAATGGCGCCGACAGTGGATCTTGTGGGTCTCGGCGCGGCGTGCGCGGCGTGGCGCGATTGGGCGACGGTGAAGGCGGTCAGGCTGCCTTGCGTGTCTGAGCGTTGAGCCACAGATCGAGATCAGCAAGCGCGCGTTGTGTCAGGGCGCGTTTGCGCGCCAGCGTCTTTTCCTTGCCGCGCAGCCGTTTGCCCTCGGAGGGCGGCAGCGCAATCGGTGGAAACAGGCCGAAATTCACGTTCATCGGCTGGAACGACCGCGTCTTGGCGCCGTCTTCGGCCATATGGCCGGCGGTTATGTGGGTCAGCAATGCGCCGAGTGCTGTGGTTGCCGGCGGCGCCTGTGGTGGCGCGTCAAGCGCTTCGGCCGCAGCGAAACGGCCAGCCAACAGACCGATGGCGGCCGATTCCACATATCCTTCAACGCCGGTGATCTGACCGGCGAAGCGGATATACGGCCGCGTTTTTAGCCGCAGCAGTGGATCGAGCAATTTCGGGCTGTTCAGAAAGGTGTTCCGGTGCAGGCCGCCGAGGCGCGCAAACTCGGCCTGTTCGAGGCCGGGAATGGTGCGGAACAGCTCAGCCTGCGCGCCGTGGCGCAGCTTGGTCTGAAAGCCAACCATGTTGTACAATGTGCCGAGCGCGTTGTCCTGGCGCAGTTGCACGACCGCATAGGGTTTTTCATCAGGCTTGTGACGATTGGTCAGGCCCATCGGCTTCATCGGGCCATGCCGGAGCGTCTCCGGCCCACGCTCAGCCATGATCTCGATCGGCAGGCAGCCATCGAAATAGGGCGTCGACTGTTCCCAGTCCTTGAAGCTGGTTTTGTCGCCGGCGATTAGTCCCTGGACGAAGGCGTCATACTGAGCCTTGGTCATCGGGCAGTTGATGTAATCGGCACCCGTGCCGCCAGGACCTGGCTTGTCGTAACGCGACTGAAACCAGACAGTATCGAAATCGATCGTGTCGCGATGGATGATCGGGGCGATGGCGTCGAAGAAGGCGAGGGCATCTTCCCCGGTCTCGGCTTGGATCGCTTTGGCGAGGCTGGGGGCCGTAAGGGGGCCGGTCGCGATGATCGTGGGTCTTGCAGGTGCATCCGGCAACCCGTCGACGCGCTCACGCCGAACCTCGATCAACGGGTGGGCGTCGAGGGCTTGCGTCACGGCATCTGAAAACTGGACCCGGTCGACGGCCAGCGCGCCGCCGGCCGGCACCTGTGAACGGTCGCCCATGGCCAGGATCAGCGAGTTGCTGCGGCGCAATTCCGCGTGCAGCAGGCCGACCGCATTGGTCTCGGCATCGTCAGAGCGGAACGAATTGGAGCAAACCAATTCGGCCAGCCCATCGGTTTGGTGCGCATCGGTTCCGGTTTCGGGGCGCATTTCGAAGAGTACGACCGGCACGCCGTGCTCTGCAATTTGCCAGGCCGCCTCTGAGCCGGCGAGCCCGCCACCGATGACATGAATGGGGGAGACGTTTTCCATACCGCTCGAATAGCCTGGATGCGCCCCGGCAAACAAGGTTAGGCTAGGATCCGGCCACAAGAACAGACGACGGGGGCGTAAGATGTTCGACTGGGCAACGATTTCTGGAGCAGGGCGGGTCGTCGCAGTGACCGTATCCGTTGCGGCGGTTCTGGCGCTGACCGTGGCGCCTGGGTCTGCGATGACTCAGGACAGGGAGTATGGCGTTCGCGTGCGCGCCGATCCGGCGGCTGTGATGCTGTGCCATGGCTTTGGCTGCGCATTCCGGACGCCGGTGGTCCTGTCCTCGGCCGACCGTGCCGCGCTGAGGCGTGCCTTCGGAGGGCGCCACGGCACACCGGCACGGGAACGTCAGGGGATCGCACGGGCGGTTGCCGCCTTTGAGGCGCGGATGGGCGCGCGCGTTGGATTTGCCGACGATCAGCCGCGCAACAGCGATGCAAGTCTCCACGATCCGACCCAGCTCGATTGCATCGACGAGACCAACAACACCGATGTTCTGCTTGAGGTTCTCGAAGAGATGGAGCTGTTGCGCCATCACAGTGTCGGTCCAAGGCTCCGGCGCGGCTTCTTTGTCTCGGTGCACAACAGTGCGTCTGTGACGGAGCGCGCGACCGGCGATATCTATGCCATTGACTCTTGGCCCACGGCCAACGGCCAGCCACCGGAGATCGTGCCGAAAGCCATCTGGCAGGCGAACGGGGTGTAATGCCGGTCTCAACCGGAAACTATTCCGCCGCCGTAGCAGGCGCGACACGTGAGCGCCGGCCCAGAAGCTCCTTGAGGAACTCGCCGGTGTAGCTGCCAGGCGTGTCGGCCACCGTCTCCGGCGTGCCCTCGGCGACAATACGTCCCCCGCCGTCACCGCCTTCCGGCCCGAGATCGATAATCCAGTCGGCGGTC
This sequence comes from Pseudomonadota bacterium, assembly GCA_039819185.1. Classification (GTDB taxonomy): domain Bacteria; phylum Pseudomonadota; class Alphaproteobacteria; order Rhizobiales; family Tepidamorphaceae; genus JBCBSK01. The sequence continues at coordinate 12,668 of JBCBSK010000048.1, forward strand.
TTGATGACTTCGAGATTGTGCTCGATCACGAGTACCGAATTGCCTTGATCGACAAGCTGGTGCAGCACGTCCAAGAGCTTGGCGACATCGTGGAAGTGGAGGCCGGTCGTCGGTTCGTCGAGAATGTAGAGACTGCGGCCCGTGGCGCGTTTCGACAGTTCCTTGGCGAGCTTGACGCGCTGGGCTTCACCGCCGGACAGGGTCGTCGCCTGCTGGCCAACTTTGACATAGCTGAGGCCGACACGCTCGAGGGTTTCAAGCTTGTCGCGGATCGACGGCACTGCTTCGAACAGGCTGTGCGCCTCCGACACGGTCATGTCGAGGACATCGGAGATCGATTTTCCCTTGAACTGGATCTCAAGTGTCTCCCGATTGTAGCGCTTGCCCTGGCAGACATCGCACGTGACATAGACGTCGGGCAGGAAGTGCATCTCGATCTTGATGACACCATCCCCCTGGCATGCTTCGCAGCGTCCACCCTTGACGTTGAATGAGAACCGGCCCGGCCCATAGCCGCGCGCCTTGGCTTCCGGCAAACCGGCAAACCACTCGCGGATCGGCGTGAAGGCGCCGGTATAAGTCGCAGGATTGGAGCGCGGTGTGCGCCCGATCGGTGACTGATCAATGTCGATGATCTTGTCGATGAATTCGAGACCTTCGATCCGATCGTGTTCGGCTGGTGCATCCTTGGCGTTGTGCAGCTTTCGGGCGAGCCCGCGATGCAGCGTATCAAGAATCAAGGTCGACTTGCCGCTGCCGGAGACGCCGGTGATGCAGGTAAACAGGCCGAGCGGCAGATCGACGGTGACATCGTTGAGGTTATTGGCGCGCGCGCCGACGACGCGCAGCTTGCGGCCCTTCTTCGGCGTGCGGCGCTCCCCAGGCGGCGCCGTGATCTGCATCATGCCTGTCAGATACTGCCCGGTCAGACTGTTCGGATTGGCCATCACATCGGACGGGGTGCCTTCGGCTACGACCTTGCCGCCATGCACGCCGGCGCCGGGTCCGATATCGACAACATAATCTGCGGTCAGGATCGCGTCCTCGTCATGTTCAACAACGATGACGGTGTTTCCGAGGTCCCGAAGATGGCGCAGCGTGCCAAGGAGACGGGCATTGTCCCGCTGGTGCAGTCCGATTGACGGCTCGTCGAGGACATAGAGCACGCCGGTTAGGCCCGAACCAATCTGCGACGCAAGCCGGATGCGCTGGCTCTCCCCGCCGGACAGCGTACCCGAACTACGCGACAGCGACAGATAGTCGAGCCCGACATCATTGAGGAAGGTCAGTCGGTCGACGATCTCCTTCAGGATGCGCCGCGCGATCTCCATCTGCTTGTCGGAGAGGTGCTTCGGCAGCGCCTCGAACCACTGCGCCGCCTCGCGGATCGAAAACTGGCTGACCTGGCCGATATGCAGCCCGGCGATTTTGACCGCCAGCGCTTCCGGCTTAAGCCGAAAGCCGTCGCACGCCTCGCACGGGTGGTCGGACTGATAGCGGCTGAGTTCTTCGCGAACCCATTGCGAATCGGTCTCGCGCCAGCGCCGTTCGATATTGCCGATAACGCCCTCGAAGGCCTTCGATGTCTTGTAGCTCCTGAGCCCGTCGTCATAGGTGAAGGTAATCTTGTCGCCGTTCGAGCCGAACAGAATGGCGTCGCGGGCGCCTTTCGGCAGATCCTTCCAGGGCTTGGTCATCGACGCCTTGTAGTGCCGGCACAGCGCTTCCAGCGTCTGGGTGTAATAGGGCGAGGTATTGCCAGTGCGTGCCCAAGGCAGGATCGCGCCATCGCGCAAACTCACACTGTCATCGGGAACAACGAGGTCCGGTTCGAAATGCAGGGTCGTCCCAAGCCCGTCACAGGTCGGGCAGGCGCCGAACGGATTGTTGAACGAAAACAAGCGCGGTTCGATTTCCGGAATCGTGAACCCAGACACCGGGCAGGCGAAGCGCTCGGAAAAGATGATGCGCTCCGGTTCGGTTTCGCCATCCTTGAGATCGGCCAGTTCGATCACCGCGATGCCGTCTGCCAGCTTCAAGGTCGTTTCAAGTGAATCCGCAAGCCTGGCCTCGACATCATCGCGTATCACCAGCCGGTCAACGACGACATCGATGTCGTGCTTGATCTTCTTGTCCAGCGCTGGGACATCGGACATCTCATAAAACGTGCCATCAACCTTCACACGCTGAAAACCGCGCTGCATCAGATCAGCGAATTCCTTGCGATACTCGCCCTTGCGACCGCGCACGATCGGTGCCAGCACATAAAGCCGTATGCCCTCCGGCAATGTGGTGATCCGATCGACCATCTGCGAAATCGTCTGGCTTTCGATCGGCAGACCGGTCGCCGGCGAATAGGGGATGCCGGCACGCGCAAACAACAGTCGCATATAGTCGTAGATCTCGGTGACGGTGCCGACCGTCGAGCGCGGATTGCGCGACGTGGTCTTCTGCTCAATGGAAATCGCCGGTGACAACCCCTCGATGTGGTCGACATCTGGCTTTTGCATCATTTCGAGAAATTGACGCGCATAGGCCGACAGCGACTCGACATAACGCCGCTGGCCTTCGGCATAGATTGTATCGAAGGCGAGCGATGATTTCCCCGACCCCGACAGTCCAGTCATGACGATCAGGCTGTCGCGCGGCAGATCGAGGTCCACGCCCTTTAGATTGTGCTCGCGCGCCCCGCGCACCGAAATCGTCTTGCTCGTCACGTTCACACCCGCCGCAGATCACGCAGCTTTCAGACGGAAGCAGCCTGAAATTGCTAACGTAAGGAATTTCAAATGCTTAGAGCGGAGTGGACCGGATAACCGATGTTTCGTCGGTTGCGCCCCGCGCATCACTTCGCTCTAGGCCCCGCCCGCTATACGCTGCGCGCGGCTGAAAAGGTCACCCTCAGGGTCATATCAAGTCTGCACCATGGATGTCGCGCGTGTCATCGGTTCTCCCCATTTTCAATCATGACTCTTTGGCTTGGCTGGAGTGCGCTTGACTCGACACCAGTCTTTGGAACATAAATAGAACATCGGCAAAAGGCAATGCTGATGTGAGGCGCCCGGTCTGTTGCGATCGGCGCTCTTGGCCGGGGCGGGAAAAGCCTGGGGAGAGCCGCTGTGCCGGGCGGCGGCGGTGCCATGTTTCGGCTAGGGTCGGCGCCAAACATGGCAAGGAGTTTTGGTATGGCAGGCAGCGTCAACAAGGTCATTCTCATCGGTAACCTCGGAGCCGATCCCGAAATCCGTCATACTCAGGACGGTCGTCCGATCGCCAATCTTAGATTGGCAACAACGGAAACCTGGCGTGACCGCAACAGCGGCGAGCGGCGTGAGCGGACCGAATGGCACCGTGTGGTGATCTTTTCCGAAGGTTTGTGCCGGATCGCCGAGCAATATCTGCGCAAGGGCTCGAAGATTTATGTCGAAGGTCAGCTTCAGACCCGCGAATGGGAGGACCAGTCGGGCCAGAAACGGTATACGACTGAGGTCGTTCTGCAGAATTTCAATTCAACCCTGACCATGCTTGACGGCCGTAGCGGCGGAGGCGGTGGTGACCGCGACCGCATTCCCCAAGCTTCGGGGGATGATTTTGGCCGGTCGGGACCGATGGAGCGCTCGGAAGGCGGCGGCTTCAATCAGGACATCGACGACGATATCCCGTTTTGAGCAGATGGTTTCGGCGTGGCAGCGGAGCGGGTGCTCGCCGGCGGACATGGAATCGGATAGGACGGGAGCACTGTCACAGTTTGGATAAAAACCGTGTCTGACGACAACGAACCTGATCTGCCCGGCGGTGCCTCCGGCGCCGTCTCGATCACCGATGAGATGAAGCGCAGCTATCTCGACTACGCGATGAGCGTGATCGTAAGCCGCGCCCTGCCGGATGTTCGCGACGGGCTGAAGCCGGTGCATCGGCGCATTCTCTATTCGATGCACGAAAGTGGCTATGTCTGGAACAAGCCGTATCGCAAGTCGGCCCGTGTCGTCGGGGATGTGATTGGTAAATACCATCCCCATGGCGATCAGGCGGTCTATGATGCGCTGGTGCGCATGGCGCAGGACTTTTCGATGCGCCTGTTGCTGATCGATGGGCAGGGCAATTTCGGCTCGGTCGACGGTGATCCACCTGCAGCGATGCGCTACACGGAAGTGCGGCTGCAGAAGGTGTCAGAGTCGCTTCTGGAAGACATCGACAAGGACACCGTCGATCATCAGGACAATTACGACAATTCCGAACGCGAGCCGACCGTTCTTCCGGCGCGCTACCCAAATCTGCTGGTCAACGGTGCCGGCGGCATCGCGGTCGGCATGGCGACCAACATTCCGCCGCACAATCTCGGCGAGATCATCGATGCGACTGTCGCGCTGATTGACGAGCCGACGCTTGGTACCAGCGATCTGATGAAGATCGTGCCGGGGCCTGATTTCCCGACGGGCGCGCTCATTCTCGGCCAGTCCGGCATCCGCCAGGCGTATGAAACCGGCCGTGGCTCGGTGGTCATGCGTGGACGGGCGACGATCGAGGAGATCCGCAAGGACCGCGAAGCGATCGTCATCACTGAAATTCCGTATCAAGTGAACAAAGCGTCGATGATCGAGCGCATCGCCGATCTGGTGCGCGACAAACGGGTCGAGGGAATTGCCGATATTCGCGATGAATCCGATCGCTCCGGCCTCAGGGTCGTGGTCGAACTTAAGCGCGATGCGGTTGGTGATGTGGTGTTGAACCAGCTCTATCGGTTCTCACCATTGCAGACGAGTTTCGGCGTCAACATGGTTGCTCTTAATCGCGGCCGGCCGGAGCAGCTGACCCTGATCGATATGATCCGCGCCTTTATCGCATTCCGCGAGGAGGTGATCGGCCGCCGGACACGCTTCCTGCTCAATCGGGCCCGTGACCGGGCTCATGTCCTTGTCGGTCTCGCGATCGCGGTCGCCAATATCGACGAGGTGATCCGGCTGATCCGGACTGCACCGGATCCGGCAACGGCGCGCGAGGAACTGATGGCGCGCGATTGGCCGGCCGGTGACATGGCACCGCTTATCGCGCTGATCGACGATCCGCGCCACACCTTGTCCGAGGACGGCACGTATCGGCTGTCCGAGGAGCAGGCCCGCGCCATTCTTGATCTCAGGCTGCAGCGTCTGACAGCGCTTGGCCGTGATGAGATCGGCAATGAATTGAATGAGATCGCGGATAAGATCCGGGACTATCTCGACATTTTACGGTCCCGCGCTCGAGTGCTCTCGATCGCCAAGGGCGAACTGGCCGCGGTACGTGAAGAATTCGCGACCCCGCGCCGCAGCGAAATCACCGAAAGCGATGCCGATTTTGAAGATGAGGACCTTATCCCGCGTGAGGATATGGTCGTCACGGTCAGCCATGCCGGCTACATCAAACGTGTGCCGCTTTCGACCTACCGGGCACAGCGTCGCGGCGGCAAGGGCCGCTCCGGCATGACGACGAAGGACGATGACTTCGTCACCCGGCTGTTTGTTGCCAATACTCATACACCGGTTCTGTTCTTTTCTTCACGCGGCATTGTCTACAAGCTCAAGGTTTGGCGTCTGCCGGCGGCAGCACCCCAGGGGCGTGGCAAGGCGCTGGTCAATCTTCTGCCGCTCGATCCGGGCGAGACCATCACCACGATCATGCCGATGCCTGAGGACGAAAACAGCTGGGACCGGTTGGATGTGATGTTCGCCACGACCAAAGGCAGCGTCCGGCGCAACAAGCTGTCGGACTTCGTCGGCATCCGGCAGAATGGCAAGATCGCCATGAAGCTTGAGGAAGGCGTGGATATTCTGGGTGTCGAGACCTGCACCGAGCACGACGATGTTCTTTTGACAACCGCGCGCGGGCAGGCGATCCGCTTTCCCGTGTCCGGTGTCCGGGTGTTTCAAAGCCGGGATTCGACCGGGGTACGCGGCATCGCGCTTGGCGAGGACGATCGGCCAATCTCGATGGCGATTCTGCGCCATTTCGAGGCCACGCCCGGCGAGCGCGCGGCATATCTCAAAATGCGGCGGGCTGTTGAGGGCGATGCCGACTCCGAACCTGAGATCGAGGCAGAGGATGGCGAAGTTCAGGAAACTGTTTCGGGCGCGGAACTGTCACAAGAGCGCTATGCCGAGATGGGGGCTGCCGAACAGGTCATCCTGACCATTTCGGAAAATGGCTTCGGAAAGCGAACCTCATCCTTCGAGTATCGGATCTCAGGCCGTGGCGGGAAGGGGATCGCGGCGATGGCGGTCACGGAGCGCAATGGTCCGATTGTCGCATCTTTCCCGGTTGAAGGTGGCGATCAGATCATGCTGGTCACCGATGGCGGCAAGCTAATCCGCTGCCCGGTCGATGATATCCGGATCGCGGGACGCGCGACCCAGGGCGTGACAATCTTCCAGACGTCGGCCGAAGAGCGTGTCGTTGCCGTGGAGCATCTGTCGGAAGAAGACGACCAAGACGAAGGGGAACCGGACGACGGATTCGACGATGAAGCCCTGACCTGAGGCGCGGTTTGCCGGTATCGCAATGCGGATCAAGCCGCTAGGATTGTGGTCCCTGCAGATCAGAGCCCGCGTGCCAGCGTTTCGAGAACGGCGCGCCGCCTTGCTTCTTCACTGCCGTCGGCAATGACGATGCGGACCTCGCGCTGGGCCTGTACGGTTTCTTCGGTGTCGGCGGATTGTTCCGCGACTGCTGTCGAGATTGGGGCCACCGCCGTGACCTCTGGCTGGGATGTGCTGGCCGAAACGGTGACTGTATCGGCGATCGTTACGCCAGTGGCAAATGCGATTGCGAAGGCCAATCCCAGCGGAGCCATGTCCTTGGGAAGGATTTTGAGAAGGCTAGAGAAGGTCATTGTTGCACCCCTGTTGTCCCTTTTATTGGCCACGTTGTAACCGAGGGGAGCTGAACGAAGCGCCAATCTTCCGTTCAGCTTGTATTCAAGGTAAGGCGAGGGTTAAGCGCATGATGTGCGCTCTGGCACAGGGCAAAAAAGGGCCGGCCGACTGATGAAGACGGGGATTTATCCTGGCAGCTTCGATCCGCTGACCAATGGTCATGTCGATGTCATCGAACAGGCTTTGCAGCTCGTCGATCACCTGGTCATCGCGATCGGGGTGCATCACGGCAAGACGCCGTTGTTTGATGCTGATGAGCGCGAAGTTCTTATCCTGAAGAGCCTGTCACCGTTTCCGGATCTGGTGGATCGCGTCTCTGTGACGACATTTGCCAGCCTCGTAGTCGATGCGGCGCGAACCGCTGGTGCGACGGTCATTGTCCGCGGTCTTCGGGATGCGACCGATTTCGACTACGAGATGCAGATGACGGGTATGAATCGTGGCCTCGCGCCCGATATCATCACCGTCTTTGTCGGTGCGACGCCCGAGACGCGCCACATTTCGGCGACACTTGTCCGGCAAATCGCCGGTATGAAAGGCGATATCCGGCCTTTTGTCCCTACCGCCGTGGCCGACGCGTTCGCTGCGCGCCACCCCAACGCATAAAGGACCCGACCGATGACCCGTTTTGCCGGTGCATGCCGCCGTTTGCCATATCTTGCTCTGTGCTGTGCTCTGATTTTGGCGGTCTGGTCGCCGCGTGCGGAGGCATCTGATGAGAACACGCTCTATCTTGACCTGAGCTATGGCCGCGTCGTCATTGAACTGCGGCCCGATCTGGCGCCGCAACATGTCGAGCGGATCAGGACCCTGACCCGCGAAGGGTTTTATGACGGGATCGTGTTTCACCGGGTGATCGAGGGCTTCATGGCCCAGACGGGCGATCCGACCGGGACTGGCCGTGGTGGCTCGGAGTTGCCGGATCTACCGGCCGAGTTCTCCGACGCCAATTACGGCCGTGGTACGATCGGCATGGCACGCGCGCAGACTCCAAACAGCGCCAATAGCCAGTTTTTTATCTGTTTTGACGACTGCTCGTTTCTCAACGGGCAATATACCGTCTGGGGGCAGGTGAGCGACGGGATGGAATATGTGGATCAGATTCGGCGCGGCGAGCCGCCCGCTGATCCAGATACAATTGTCCGGATGCAAGTGGCGAGCGATGCAAACTGACGGCGTCCAAACTGGAAACACATGTCGCGAACCCAACAAGACCCCAATGGAGATGTCGATGACCGATCCTGAAAACACCTTGAAACTCGAAACCTCGCACGGAACGGTCACGATCGCGATGTTCCCAGACGCCGCTCCGGGTCATGTCGCGCGGATCAAGGAACTGGCGCGCGACGGGTTTTATGACGGCGTCGTGTTTCACCGCGTCATTGATGGTTTCATGGCCCAGACCGGCGATCCCACCGGCACCGGCATGGGCGGCTCGGGTCAGAAGCTGACAGCCGAGTTCAACGATCGCCCGCATAAACGCGGCACATGCTCCATGGCGCGCGCCGCCAGTCCGGATTCGGCCGACAGCCAGTTCTTCATCTGCTTTGCCGATGCCTCCTTCCTTGATGGTCAATACACAGTTTGGGGCGAGGTCACTGACGGCATGGACCACGTCGACAAAATCAAGCGCGGCGAGCCGGTGTCCGATCCCGACCAGATTGTCCGTGCCTATGTCGCCGCCGACGCCGAGGCATAAGCACGCCGTGCAAGACGGGATGTCAGCCAGCAGACCCGGACGATCGAGCCACGCTCAACGCCACCGCCAGACCTCTCGATATGCGGCTTGATGCCTTCGACTTTGCGCTTCCCGAGGGCCGGATCGCCCTACGGCCGGTTGTACCGCGTGATGCGGCGCGGCTTCTGTCCGTTCGTCCTGGCAGCGCGCCGGAATTCGAAGATGGGGTCGTAAGCGATCTGCCAGCGTTGCTCGCGCCGGGCGATGTGCTGGTGTTTAACGATACGCGTGTCATCCCAGCCCAGTTCGAAGCCCGACGGGCGCCGAGAGACGCAAGCCCCGTCTCGGCAGGTGCACCAGCCCCAGGTCCGCGTATCCATCTGCAACTCCACCAGCAGATTGGGCCGAATTGCTGGTCGGCCTTTGCCCGGCCTGCGCGCAAGCTTCAGGTCGGGGACTTTCTGACGATCGCCGAGATGACTGCGCGAATTGCCCGGTGCGGCGAGGGTGGGGAAGTCGACATCGCCTTTGAGCTTGAGGGTGACGCGCTGACGGCTTTCATCGCCATGCATGGCCGTGTTCCGTTACCCCCTTACATCGCAAGCCGCCGCCCGCCCGATGCTCAGGACAAGGTCGACTATCAGACAGTGTTTGCCGACAAGGACGGTGCGGTAGCCGCTCCCACGGCCGGCCTGCATTTCACGCCGGAACTCCTGGAGCGCCTCAATGCGCGCGGCCTAGATTTCCGCTTCGTGACCCTGCATGTCGGTGCCGGCACGTTCCTACCGGTCAAGACCGAGGATGTGCACGATCATAAGATGCTGTTCGAGCATGGCGTCATCAGCGTTGAAACGGCGGACGCTCTCAACGCGGCGCGCCGGGCTGGCGGCCGGATCGTTGCCGTGGGCACGACGGTCGTCCGGCTTCTCGAAACCGCGGCACAGGATGACGGCACGATCATGCCATGTGTCACCGACACCGACCTGTTCATCACGCCGGGCTACCGCTTCAAAGCGGTTGATCGCATGATCACGAATTTTCATCTGCCGCGCTCGACGCTTGTGATGCTGGTGAGTGCGTTCTCAGGGCTTGAGACAATCAAGGCGGCCTATGCGCATGCCATTTCAGCCGGGTATAGATTTTACTCCTATGGCGATGCCTGCCTGCTGGCACCGGCCGGACTGAACCGATGACGGGGTCTGTGACGACCGACCTCTCTGCAACGGGCCTGTCGGACGGCTTTGGCTTTTCCGTTCGGGCTCGGGATGGTGCGGCGCGTCGTGGTGAGATTGCAACGCGGCGGGGCAGGGTGCGAACGCCGGCCTTCATGCCGGTGGGGACGGCCGCAACATGAGATGATAGGTGTTGCCGAGCAAGATATCGGCGCCGGTCTCGTGCACCATCTCGGGCGTCAGCGCCTTGACCGTTGCGGCCGTCCCCACCGGCATGAAGGCCGGCGTTCGCACCCTGCCCCGCCGCGTTGCAATCTCACCACGACGCGCCGCACCATCCCGAGCCCGAACGGAAAAGCCAAAGCCGTCCGACAGGC